>NZ_QOCZ01000072.1 GCF_018207095.1 Nocardiopsis sp. MG754419
GCGCACCCGGTCGACGTGGTCGAGCCCGTTGATCCGGCGGATGAACTCGATGTTGTCGGGGTTCCAGGGCGCGTCGTCGCGCACGCCGGTCGCGTAGCGGGCGATGGCCTCGTGGATGGACGGGTCGTCGTAGGACATGGGCAGGCGCAGGGTGCGGCTGGGCACCCGCAGCCGTGAGGTGGGCGGTAGCTCCGCCTCGATCTCCTGGAGCAGGTCCAGGAGTGTCCGCAGGGGCAGCACGTCCGGGTCGATGTGCAGGTGCAGGGAGCGCACCCCGGGGGTCGTGTCGACGATCCCGGCGGGCGCGTGGCGGTCCAGGGCCGCCATGAGGGCGTGGACGCGCATGCGCGACCCCAGGTCGAGCACCATCGGCCCGTACTCGACGAGGAGGTTGTCGTGCCCGCTGCGCCGATAGGTGACCTCGGGGGTGCCCTCACCGGCGGGGATCCGCGCGAGCACCCCGTCGTCGCCGTCGCTCCCGGTGACCCGCAGCAGGGGCGCGGCGGTGGGTGTGGCGTGCATCTTCTCCGCGGCGGCCTCGGTCACCGGATGGAACCGGACGGTGTCGCCGGGGCGCAGCTGACCCACCTTCCAGCGGGCGCCGGTGACCACGGTGACCGGGCAGACGAACCCGCCCAGGCTCGGTCCGTCCGGGCCGAGGAGGACGGGGGTGTCACCGGAGAGGTTGACCGCGCCGATCGAGTACGCGGTGTCGTGCACGTTCGAGGGGTGCAGCCCCGCCTGGCCGCCGTCGGCGCGCGCCCAGGACTGTTTGGGCCCGGACAGGCGCACCCCGTTGCGGGCGGACTGGGGGTGGACCCGCCAGTCGGTGGCGTAGAAGTCGGCGAGGCCCTCGCGGGTGAGGAACTCGGGGGCGGCGTGCGGCCCCTCGGACACCTCGATGTCCCAGTGGGCGCCCTCGCCGCCCTCCGTGGACCGGGAACGTGCGGGGTCGTCGAAGTCGGGGCGGTCCCGCTCGGGGACCGGAGCGGGCTCCGCGGCGTCCGCCGGGACCGGGGCCGCGCGGAGCACGTCGCCCGGGCGCAGGGCGCGGCCGGCGTGGCCACCGTACTCCCCGGCGGTGAACGTGGACGTGCTCCCCAGGTACGCGGGGACGTCCAGGCCGCCGCGGACCAGGACGTAGGTGCGCATGCCCGGGCCGCGGGCCGGCCCCACGTCCAGCACGGCCCCGGCCGGGACCTCCACGGGCGCCCAGGAGGCGCTCGGGACACCGTCCACGGTGACGTCGGCGGGCGCCCCGGTGACGCACACGGTGGTGGCGTGGGTGAAACGCAGCGCCGGACCCTCCATGGTGCATTCCAGGCCGGGGGCGCCCTCGGGGTTGCCCAGGGCGCGGTTGCCCAGGCGCAGGGACAGGTCGTCCATGGCGCCCGAGGGGGGTACGCCCACCTGCCAGTAACCGGTCCGTCCGGGGAAGTCCTGGACGGTGGTGAGGGTTCCGCCCCGTTCCACCTCGATGCGGGGCTCGGGGTCGCCGACGGTGCCGCAGGTGGCGGTGGTGTGCTCCACGGCGCGCACCCGGGGGTGGTCGGCGAGGGCGCGCAGCGCCCCCAGGTTGGTCTGCACCCCGTCGACGCGCACCCGCGCCAACGCGCGGCCGAGGCGGTCGAGGGCGTCGGTGCGGTCGTCGCCGCGCACGATCACCTTGGCCAGCATCGGGTCGTAGTCGCTGGTGACCCGTTGCCCGGTCTCCACCCACCCGTCCACCCGCACGTCGGAGGGGAACTCCACCCGTGTGAGCAGACCGGAACTGGGCCGGAAGTCGTGGGCGGGGTCCTCGGCGTACACACGCGCCTCGACGGCGTGTCCGGTACGGTCCGGGCCCTGCGGAGGAACGTCGGCGAGCACGTCCTCGCCACGGGCCAGCCGCAGCATCCAGGCCACCAGGTCCACCCCGGTGATCGCCTCGGTGACCGGGTGTTCCACCTGCAGACGAGTGTTGACCTCCAAGAAGGAGGCCTCACCGCGCTCGACGTCGTAGACGAACTCCACCGTGCCGGCGCTGCGGTAGGACACGCCCGCGCACAGTTCGCGGGCGGTGCGGTGCAGTTCGGCGCGCAGGTCCTCGGGCAGGTCCGGCGCGGGGGCCTCCTCCACGACCTTCTGGTTGCGGCGCTGGAGCGAGCAGTCGCGGTCCCCGAGGGTCACCACCTTCCCGTGGCCGTCCCCGAAGACCTGCACCTCCACGTGGCGGGCACGGGAGACGAAGCGTTCGACGAACACGCCGCCCCCGCCGAAGTGGGTCCGCGCCATCCGGGAGACCTGGTCGAACGCGGCGCGCAGGGCCGTCTCGTCGGCGCACGGGAGGAGCCCGATCCCACCGCCGCCGGAGGTGGACTTGAGGATCACCGGGTAGCCGATGCGCGCGGCCGCGACCACCGCGGCGTCGGCGTCGGGCAGGGTCTCGCTGCCGGCGACCATGGGCAGCCCGGCGGCGGCAGCGGCCTTGCGGGCGGTGTGCTTGTCGCCGAACTCCTCCAGGTGGCGCGGCGCGGGTCCGACGAACACCCGCCCCGCGGCCTCGACGGCGTGGGCGAACTCCGCGCTCTCGGATAGGAACCCGTAGCCCGGGTGGACCGCCCCGGCGTCGGTCTCCCGCGCGGCGGCCAGGACGCGGTCGACGTCGAGGTAGCTCTCGGCTGCGGGCGCCGGCCCGAGGCGGACGGCCTCGTCGGCCATCCGGGTGTGGGCGGCGCCCGCGTCGGCGTCGGAGTAGACCGCGATGGTGCGCAGGCCGAGTTCGCGGGCGGAGCGGATGATGCGGCAGGCGATCTCGCCTCGGTTGGCGACGAGCACGGAGTCGAACACGGGGCTCTCCCTCGGATGTGGGGCTGCGGGTGTCGGAGATCGGGGTCGCCGAGCGAGGTTCAGGGGCCGGTGTGCAACGCCATCCGGGTCAGGGCGCGCTGGGCGCGTTCCAGGACGACCTCCATGGACGCGCCGACGTGGTCGTGCAGGGCGCGGTGGGCGGCGTCGAGTTCGTCGGCGAGGAGGTGCTCGACGATCCCGATGTGCTCGTCGATGGTGGAGGTGATCCGGTCCTCGGTGAGGAAGTCGTACATGCGCACGCGGCGGATGCGCTGGTTGACCGAGACGAGGGACTCGGTGAGGGCGCCGTTGCCGGAGGCCCGGGACAGGGCGGCGTGGAACTCCTCGTCCAGGAGCACGAAGGAGGGGTCGGGGGCGGGGGGCTCGGCGCGCAACTTCTCCCAGCGCTCCCGCTCGGCGACGAGGACGGCGGGGTCGTGCCGGACGCCGGGGTCCTCGATGGCGCGGGCGATGCCGCGCAGTTCCAGGGTGACCCGCAGTTCGTAGAGGTCGCGGAGTTCGGGCAGGTTCGGGACGGTGACGTAGAAACCCTGGTCACGGCGTTCGACGAGCCCGTCCGAGTGCAACCGGGCCAGGGCCTCGCGGACCGGGGTGCGGGACACCCCGAAGAGCGCGGCCAACCGCACCTCGCCCAGGCGGGTGTGCGGCGTGACGCGGCCGCTCAGGACCTCTTCACGCATCAGGGCGTAGACCCGGTCACGGCGGGAGACCGCGGTGCCCCCGACGTCTCCGGCGGCCGGGCCGGGCCGTGTATACAGCGGTGTGTCCATGGCCCACGACGCTAGGAAGCCCGTGTTTCACGGGCCCTGTCGTCGGGTGAAGCCTGTGTTTCCCCGTGTTTCCGCCTGTTTCGCGCCCCGGTGCGCCCGGTCGTACCCCTGTGGGGCCGGTGGGTTCCGATGGGTCCGGTGCCGGGAGAGGGACCCGGTCCGCATTCGGGCGCGCGGGGGGTTGGGCGCGGAGTCCGGGCACGGGGTCCGGACACGAGAAGGGGCGCCCCTTCGGCCCGTCGGACGGAAGACGGAACCGGAAGGGACGCCCTTCGGAGGGCCGGATGGTGATCGGGAGTGGGAGTGGCACCATCCGGGGAGGGACCGCCCGCTCTCTACTTCGGGCGGTCCGGGTGTGGCTCTACCAGACGTTCACGCCGAGGGCCCAGCTGAACAGGCCGTACATCGAGAACATGATCATGAACAGGGCCGCGAAGTTGAACCACAGACCCGCGCGGAGCATCTCGGTGATCTTCACGTAGCCCGAGCCGAAGGCGATGGCGTTCGGCGGGGTGGCGACCGGGAGCATGAAGGACATCGAGGAGGCCAGGACCGCCGGGATGACCAGGGCCAGGACGTCGACGCCCATGCCGACCGCCACACCGCCCATGATGGGCAGGAAGGTGGCAGCGGTGGCGGTGTTACTGGTGAGCTCGGTGAGGCAGAGGACCAGCACGGTGACGGCCAGGATGAGCGCCCACATGGGGACACCCTCCAGGATGGAGACACGTCCGCCGATCCAGGTGCTCAGGCCGCTGGAGGTGAACTGGCTGGAGATCGCGATACCGCCACCGAACAGCAGCAGGATGCCCCAGGGCAGCTTGAGGGCGGCGTCCCAGTCGAGCAGACGGTTGTTCTTGTCCACCGGGATGATGAACAGCAGGACACCGACGATCATGGCGACCATGGCGTCGGAGACGCTGCCGATCCACGGGAAGAGCGACGCGAAGGCGTCGTTCTTGGCCAGCATGGGGGCGGCGATCCAGGAGAAGGCGGCGAAGCCGAAGACGAGCAGCACGAGCTTCTCGGCGCGCTTCATCGGGCCCATCTTGCCCAGCTCGGAGCGGATGAGCTCCTGGGCGCCCTCGATGCGCTTGACCTTGGGCGGGTACACGATCTTGGCCAACAGCACCCAGGCGATGACCAGGAAGATCATGGCCAGCGGAACACCGGCGACCATCCACTCGCCGAAACCGATGTGGATGTCGTGGTTCTCGGCCAGGTAGCCGACCATCAGGACGTTGGGCGGGGTGCTGATGAGGGTGGAGACCGAACCGATGGAGGCCGAGTAGGCGATCGCCAGCATCAGGGCGGTGGCGAAGTTGGCGTCGGTCTTGCCGTCGCGCAGCTGGGTGACCAGACCGATGACCGACAGGCCGACCGGCAGCATCATGACGGCGACGGCGGTGTTGGACACCCACATGCCGATGACGAAGGTGGCGGCCATGAAGCCGGCGATGAGGCCGACGGTGTTGGAGCCGACCTTGGAGACGATCAGCAGCGCGATGCGACGGTGCAGGTCCCACTTCTGCATGGCCAGCGCCAGCATGAAGCCGCCCATGAACAGGAAGATGACGTCCGAGCCGTAGGACGAGGAAACGTCCCCGACCTCGACGTTGTCGATGAGCAGCGGGAAGAGCACCAGCGGGAGCAACGAGGTCGCCGGGATCGGGATGGGCTCGGTGGCCCACCAGATCGCGATCCACGCGGTGATCGCCGCGACGACGGATCCGTTGACGGACATGACCGTCTCGGTCTCGCCGTCACCGAGCGGCAGCGGCATCTCCGGCATGACCAGGAAGATGATCAGACCGACGAGTGGTCCTGCCACGAAGCCGATCACACGGGAACGCGTGGTGCGCTCACCGGGGGTACCGCGCTTCTTCTCGTTATCGGGCTCGGCGCCCGACCCCTTGTTGGCGGTGTCCATCGCCATGGTGGTCGTCCTCCTGATCGTCTGGGGGATACCGGCCGGTGGGCCGTGCCCGCCCCGTGGGCGACCGTGGTGTTTCCACCCGGTTGCTCACGGGTTACTTCCAATAGAGCGATGGTGAGTACGTATGGGTAATGTGTGCAACGCAACTACCCAAGACTTGGGATTCCTCTGACATTGGGCCACGCTGGGTATGTGTCCTGGGGCACATCGTGACTCTTGGTGGTCGTGGACCACGTCCACGCACATGCTGTCTAAGCTGCGTCTATGCGACGGGAGAGAGTGACGGGGACACTGAGCCGACGGCAGGCCATCCTCGGGTTGACCGGAGCCGCGTCACTGGTGGCGGTGAGCGGTTGCACACCCGACCCCGCACCGGAACTGCGTGAGCTCGTGGTGGCGACGGGGCCTCCCGGGGCGGTGTACCGGGAGATCGGCGGACAGCTCGCCCTCCTCCTGGACGAGCGCGTCCCGCACACCGAGGTGATCCCCATCGAGACCCGGGCCTCGCACGACAACCTCTACCTGTTGGAGGACGGCACCGCCCACCTCGGACTCGCCAACCTCGACTCCGTCCTGGCCACCGAGATCGAGGCCGAGGCCCTGATCAGCGCCGTGGGGCGGCTCTACGACAGCTTCGTCCACCTGGTGGTCCCCTACGACTCACCGGTGGACTCGCTCGCCGACCTGGAGGGGCTGCGGGTGTCCCTGGGCGCGGTGAACTCCGGCACCGAGTTCACCGCCGAGCAGATCCTCGACGTCACCGGGGTGCGCTTCGAGGAGATCCGGCTCGACCAGGCGGACTCCGCCGAGGCCCTCGACGCCGGACGCATCGACGCGATGTTCTCCCTGACGGGGCTCCCCACGCCCGCCATCGCCGACCTCGCCGAGGAACGCCCCCTGCGCCTGGTCGACCTGTCCGACACCGCCGACACGATGGTCAAGGTATACCCGGAGGCCTACTTCCCGGCGACCATCCCCGCGACCACCTACAGCGGGATCCCGGCCTGTCCCACCATGTCCATCCCCAACCTGCTGCTGTGCCGCCAGGACCTACCCGAGGAGCTCGTGCGCCAGGTCACCGCGGCGGTCTACACCGGGGCCGCGCACCTGGCCGAACAGCGCCCCGAGGCCGCCCAGATCAACGTGCGCACCGGGATCTCCACCGGCATCGTGCCCCTGCACCCCGGGGCCGAGCAGTGGTACCGGGAGAACAAACCGGCGTGAGCGGTACCCCTACAGGCGGGGCGCGACGTCCTCGACCGGCTCCTCCGGCGCCTCGGCGGGCGGCAGGGTGATGATCACCCCGAACCCCCGGTGTTCCTCGTCGGCCAGACCGTCGCCGAGGGTGAGCCGACCGCCGGCCTCCCGGACGAGGTCGGCGGCGATCGCCAGACCCAGCCCCGTGCCCTCGGTGTTCTGGTGTCGGGGCGACCGCCAGAACCGGTCCAGGGCGGCCTCCCGCTCGTCCTCCGGCAGTCCCGCGCCGTTGTCGAGCACACCGATCCGGACCTCGGCGCCGTCCTCGGCACGGATCTCGATCCGGGTCCCCCCGGACAGGCGCATGGCGTTGCTGAACAGTTCGTCGAGGATGCTGCCCAGGCCGCCCGCCGGCGCGTGGGCCCACACCTGGTCGGGCAGGTCCGTGGTGACCTCGATGCCGCGTGACTGGCCCAGGGCCCGCCAGCGGGCCACCCGGGTCTCGACCAGGGCCGTCACGTCCACCGCCTCGGTGCCCGTGACGCTCTCCAGTCGGGTGGCCGCCAGCAGCGAGTTCAGCATCCGGTGCATCACCGTGGCCTCGTCGATCGCCACTTCGTGCGCCTCGCGAGCGTCCTCCCCCTTCAGGTAGGGCCCCAGGTTCTCCACCGACAACCGCAGGCTCGCCAGGGGGTTGCGGAGCTGGTGCGAGGCCTCGGAGACGAACGCGCGCTGCCGTTCCAGGGCGCGGCGCACGACGTCGACCATGGTGTTGAAGGAGTCGGTGAGCCGACGCAGCTCCGGCGGTCCGCTCTCGGCGTCCACGTGCACGTCCAGGTCACCGGCGGTCACCGAGGTGGTCGCGTCGTCCAGCCGCCGGATCGGCTGGAGCACCCACCGGGACAGCGGCAGCGACGCCGTCACCAACAGGGCCAGCGGGACCAGGCTGATCAGGGCCATCCATCCCCAGGCGGCGAGGATGTCCGCCCCCAGGCGCTGCGTGGAGGACACCAGGACCACCGCGCCCGCCACCTCGCTGTCCCGACCGATGGGCTCGGCGACCACCATCGGGTCGGAGTTCCAGGGCCACACGGTGGTGGGCGGTTCCGGGCGCTCCCCCGCGAGCGCGGCGATGATCCCCGCCTCCATGTCGACGTCGTCCACCAGGGACCGCATCCGGTCCAGGTCGCCCGACCCGGACACCACCTCTCCGTCCGGGGCCACCACCACCGCCGGGATCCCGTACAGCTGCTCGTAGCGGGCCATCTCCTGGGCGAGCGCGTTGCCGCGGTCGACCTCCAGGGCGGTGCGCGCCAACGAGGCGAACCGGCCCGCGTCACCCAGGCGGTCGACGTACACCTGCTGTGTCTCCTGCTGGGCGATGACCGCCGCCAGGGGGGCGAACACCGCCCCGACCAGCACGAACGCCACCGGCAACAGGATCGTCAGAAGTCGGCGGAGCACCGGTCAGCCCCCATCGAGCACGTAGCCGACCCCGCGCACCGTCCGGATCTGCACGGCGGTGCCCACCTTGTTGCGGAGCGACGCGATGTGGGTGTCCAGCGTCCGGGACGAGGCCTCCCAGGCCGCGCCCCACACCTGGTCGAGGATCTGGTCCCGGGCCACCACGTTCGGGGAGCGCGCGACCAGCAGGCGGAGCAGGTCGAACTCCTTGCGGGTGAGCTGGAGCGCCGTGTCCGCCAGCCTGGCTTCCCGGGAATTGACGTCGATGACCAGGTCACCCACGCTCAGCGGCGGGTCCTCCGCCTCGGGTTCGGCCCGCGCCGGTCGGGTGCGCCGCAGCACGGCGTCGATCCGGGCCAGCAGCTCGGCGACCCCGAAGGGTTTGACGACGTAGTCGTCGGCGCCGGCGCGCAGCCCCCGCACCCGGTCGCGTTCCTCGCTGCGCGCGGTGACCGCGATGATCGCCGTCTGCGGGCGTCGCCGGAGCCGGCGCAGCAGATCGATGCCGTCGGCGTCGGGCAGCCCGAGATCCAGCAGGACCACGTCGGCGGGTGCCGCGGTGAGAGCCCGCTCCGCGGTGGCCACGCGTTGAACGTCGAAGGAGGCCGAGCGCAGCGCGGTCACCAAGCCGCGTGCCACCCGGTCATCGTCCTCGACCACGAGAATGCGCATATGGCTTGCCATAGTAGGCAGAGTTGGGGACACCCGTCCCCCGCCCACGCGGTCACCCCCTCCGGGGGATCAACGGAGCGGTCTCCCGGAGCGTCCCCGCGACGTCCGGAACCTCGTGGCCCAGTCCCCGGAACCACTCCCCTACCTGCTCCAGCGAGGACTCCGTCCTCCACGCGCCCACGGACGTTTCCACCAACGTGAGCGGCTCATGCGAGCCGATGAAGGCGCCCCGAAGGTCGGGGGCGTGGCGGATCAGGGAGGCGCCCGGGCCGACGTCCCCCGCCGCGTCGTCGGTCCCTCGCCGATCCGTCACGTCCGTCACCGCTCTCCTCTGCTCCTGGGCACGAGGCTGAAAGAGAGAGCGCTGCGGGAGAACCGATCCGGCACAAGCGAAACGGCCGCCCAACGTCGTTGGTGGACGGCCGCGTCGGAGCGAGGGTCAGGCGGCGGGCACCGACGCCTTCTCCCGCGAGCGGACGCGACCCCAGGGCATCACACGGTCGACCGCCAGACGCCCACCGGAGAAGCCCAGGGCCAGGGCCGTGGCGCCCAGTACCAGGACGATCTCGAAGCCGCCGACCAGCGGGTCGTCGAGGTGGGCGAAGGTGTAGGCGCCGCCCATCATCAGTGCCAGGAGCACACCGGCGACCGGCAGGGCGAAACCGACGAGGAGCGCCGCGCCCGCACCGACCTCGATCAGGGCACCGACCAGGGCGGCGACCTGCGGCAACGGGATGCCCATCGACTCGAAGCCGGCGGCGGTCCCCTGAAGGTCGGTGGCCTTCGGCAACCCGTGGGCGATGAAGACGACACCGACGACGACACGGGCGAGCAGGGTGGTGACGTCGCTGATCCCGACCCTGGATGTCTGTTCGGTCATGGTGGATTCCTGTTCTGTGAGCGGGTACTCCGGGGGCTGTTCGCGGTGCCCGGTTCAAACACTTGAGGAAACAACCTTTTCCCGGGAAAACAGATGGTAGTACGTATCCGCCCGCATACCTAGAGTGTGCACCAGAGGAGTGAGCGTACTCACGGAGCCACCCCGACGGGGTGGCGATCGACGGCGGGGTCAGCCCGAGGCGCTCAGACCCTCGGGGTCGGCGTACCGCGGCTCCTCGCCCTGGGGATCGAGCGCCCCCAGCATGGCCTCGGAGATCACCCGCAACTGCTCCACCTGCTCCGGGGTGAGCGGGTCGAACACCAGACGCCGCACCTCGTTCACGTGCCCGAAGGCCGCCTCGCGCAGGACGTCCATCCCCGCGTCGGTCAGCTCGACGAGGGTGGTGCGCCGATCCCCCGGGCGCTTGAACCGGCGGATCCTGCCCTCGGACTCCAGACGCGCCGCCGCGTGGGAGAGCCGACTCGGCGAGGACCGCAGCAGGCGGGCCAGGCGGGTCATCGTCAGCTCCCGGTTCGGGGCCTCGGAGAGCATCACCAGGATCTGGTAGTAGGCGTGCGGCATCCCGGAGTCATGTCTGAGCTGGCGATCCAGCGCCCCGTCCAGCAGGTGGACGGCCATGAGGAAGGTGCGCCAGGTCCGCTGCTCGTCATCGTCGAGCCACCGCGTCTCGGTCATCGAGCCCGAGCCCTCCGCAATACTTGTACGTTCGATGGTGCCGTCGGTCGACGCACCGGCCTCGCCACCCGACCGGAGGAAGGGTCGGGACGTCCCGCACCGACTCCGGTCCGGGCCACGGCACGCCACCCCTGGCCGTCGCCCCCGTGCGAACGTTCCGGTCGGCCGCTCGTCGGCCGGTACGGTCCGGTCGAGGGTGATCCCGGTCGTCTCCGCGCACGGGGAGGACGCGCCCGCGCCCTCGGCGCCACTGCGGTCCACGCCCGGTCGACCCTGACTTCTGAGGCCTGCCGCAACGCTACTACGCCGTAACGTGCGATGCTCCGGGCGCGCCGGGACTCGCCGCCCGGGCACACGGACCCATGACCGGTCCGGGTGTCTCCACCGAAGCCCGGCCGTGGGCCGAGGCCGCCGGCTCCCCGCCGGCCACTGCCGGCGGAGCCCGTCGCGGTGGGCCCCCGAGCACGGCGAGCGGTGTGCCCCGCTCCTCGTCGCTCCGGGGCCGGGACGGGACGGGGAGCGCCGGTCGAGGGCGACGGTGGGCGGGCTCCGGCAGGAGCTCATCGAGTCACCTTTCCCTGGGGACCGGTTCCTCTTCACCCAGCGCACAAAGCTACAAATCCCTACCAAAGGTCTTTCGGCCTCGGCGTCCTTCTGGGAAACTCCCGATCATGACGGGCACACGCAACCCTGCAGACGCAAGGACCGTGGAGGATCTGCTCCGCATCGACGGACGGATCAAGTACGTGCATTTCTGGAGCCACGAACCATCCTCGAACGGGATCTCGGCCTCCTGTCTCTCCCAGTGGTGGCCGGCCGAGTTCCGCGTCGACGGCGCCACCCACAGCACCGCGGAACACTTCATGATGATCGAGAAGGCCCGGCTGTTCGGCGACTCCGAGACCGCCACGAGGATCGCCGCCGCCGGGCACCCGAAGGAGGCCAAGGAGCTCGGCCGACAGGTCCGGGACTTCGACGAACAGACCTGGGAGAGGGAACGCTTCGAGATCGCCGTCCGCGGCAACGTCGCCAAGTTCGGTCAGAACGAGGAGCTGCTGCGCTACCTCCTCGGCACGAAGGAACGGGTCCTGGTGGAGGCCAGCCCCCGTGACCGTGTGTGGGGCATCGGGATCGGCCGGGACGACGAGAACGCCGAACGCCCCAAGTACTGGCGGGGACGCAACCTGCTCGGTTTCGCCCTGATGGAGGCCCGTTCCCGGCTCGGCGCCGAGCGCGCCGCGGCCTGACCCGCCGCTTCCAACGACGTCCGCCCTCGGGCCCGGAGGGACGGCGGGGCTCGGCACACGGGTGTGCGCGGCCGGCGGGACCCGCTCCCGCAGCCGTCGCCGGGCCGACGCACGGACCCCCGACGTCCGCGCCTCGTCACCGGACCGCCGCCCGTGGGACCCGCCCTCCCGGGCCCGGCACCCACCTCACGAGCGGCGAAATACGAGGTATGCGCCTTACCGCACCGCTGTTCTCCCCGATTTCACGCCGGGTCCCCCCGTTCACCCCTCCGTGCCGACCCCCGCGGAGTAGAGTGCCGGCACGCGGACAGCACGGTGCCCCGGCACCACGCCACGTCGTTCGGCCCCGGGATCACCGTCCTCGCTTCTTCCAGGACCACACCCAGGGGACTCCCATGGCCTATTACCGCATCCAGCTCAACGACGGCTCCAGCCACACCCTCCAGGCGGTGCGGATCCGCACCGACGCCCGCAGCCTCTACCTGGAGGAGCGGGCCGCGGGCGACTGGCGCGAGGTGTTCAGCAACCCCATCACCGAGGTCGAGCGCATCCAGCGTCGCTTCACCGAGAACGACGGCACCTGGACCTGGCTCCAGGAGCGGCTGCCGGCGCCCGTGGGGGCCGCGCGCACCTGGTGATCGACCCGATCGTCTCTGAGGGGACCGGGACCCCGTGGCCTCCCGGGACCCGCTCTCGCCCTGCGGCGCTCCACCCGAGCGGACTCGGGGCGCCATCCGGAGCAACCGGAGCACGCTGACCGTGCCGGCCACGCGGAGCGCCCTCGCGCCGCCGGACCGCGCGGACCCGCCCGAGGGCCCGGACCACACGAGGCAGACGGTCCCGCCGGCGAGCGTGGGCCCGCACACGCGTCCCGGGCGACCCCGCGCGGTCCACCGCGCCCGGGGAATCGACCGAGGAACGCACCACGACGGTTGCCGGTGCCGCCGGTTTCCGGAACGATCCGGCGCGGGCGGCGGCACCGTAGGGCCGGAACACGACGTTCCCGTGACGGGCCGCCGCACGCCCCCGCGAGGCTTCGGCAGGCGTCACGGCACCTGGAAGGCCCGTCCGGAGGGCGTCCGCGATGAACCTCCGGACGGGCATGCCCCCATGAAGGGGCGTCTGGGAGCCCCGTGGGGCTCGATCGCGGGCCGCGCCGACCGGGGCCGTCGGCGTGGTGGTCTCCGCCGACCGGACCGGGTCCGCGAAGCGGCACGTGGCGGGTCGTCCGTCGGCGGGGGGACGACGTGGACCGGGTTCGGGGACCGACCGATGTCGACGTTCGCGCGGCGCGCCTCGACGGCGTGCGCCACCGATGCGCCCTGTGGACGACGTACGGGCCGACGGGGACGGGTGCGCGGTGACTCGGGGTGCGGACTCCCGCCCCCGGTGACCGAACGATCCACGTGTCCTGCGGCGCGACCCTACTTACTTAATGTTCATTAAGCAAGAGAGTTCGCGGACGTGTCGGTATAGCGTGGACGGGTCCCGGGCGCGCAGACCCCCCGACCGTCGGCCCGGAGTACCCCGCGCGGTACGAGGAAGTGGAGCACAGCGATGAGCGAGACGAACCCCTCCGGCCCACCTTCTCCCGGGAACGGCCCGCCCTCCCCCGCACCGCGTCGGCGGGTCAACCGTCGCGAGCAGATCCTGCGGACCGCGGCCGACCTGTTCGCCGCCCGAGGGTTCAACAACACGTCGCTGGCCGACATCGCGGCCACGCTCGACATCACCCCCGCGGGGGTCCTGCACCACTTCGGTTCCAAGACCGAACTGCTCACCGCGGTCCTGGAACGGCGCGACAGCACCGACCCGCCTCCCGTGGGCGGCGCCATGCTGGACCACCTGGTCTCCACCGCCGAGCGCAACGCCGCACGCCCCGGCACCACTCGGCTGTACGCGGTGCTGTCCGCCGAGAGCGCGACCGTCGACCACCCCGCACAGGAATGGTTCCGCGACCGCTACACCGTCCTGCGCGGCGAGGTCGAGCAGGCGGTGCTGGACCGGGTCGGGCCGGAGTACCGGGACGCGGCGAGCGCCCCCGGATCGAGCGGCCACACCCCCGCCCGCTCCGCGGCCACCGCCATCCTGGCCGCCATGGACGGGCTCCAGGTCCAGTGGCTGCTGGACGCGGAGTCGGTGGACATGGCCGCCGTCACCGACCTGGTGATCGACGCCCTGATCCTCCGGTTGCGCGCACCGGACCCGGCGCGCTGGTCCGACCCACAGGAGCACTGAGCGGGGCACCGGCCGAGGTCCCGTGGCCGGGCGGAGCCCGGTGTCCGGCGGCCGACCCGGGCGACCGGCGGGGCGGGCGAGGAGGCCCGTCCGGTCGACCGTCCGAGAGGCCGATCGGAGGCCCCGCCGAGACACCCCGGGCGACCGGCGGCGCAGGGCCGCACGGCATGCGCCGCCGCGACCCGGAACCACCGGCGGGGCGCGGGCCCCGCGCCGCACCCCGCCGTCGAGCACCCGGTGGTCCTGGACCCGGGAAGCCCCGCCCACAGAGAAGGGGCGCCCGCGGTGCCGTGCACCGCGAACGCCCCCGGTCGTCTCCGCCCGGCCCTCAGAGGCCGGCGACGACGCCCGTGTCTACAGGTCCTCCCCGTGGACGGAGCCCGGGGTCCCGTCGGTGGTCATCTGCGGGTCGTCGGTCTCACTGCCGTCGAGCCAGTCGTCCCAGGACTTCTGCCAGTAGCCCCAGCCGTTGTCCCACTCGAACTCACGGTCGGTGCCGGTGGTGTCGAGGATGTCGCCCATCAGGGTGTTCTCGAAGAACCACTGCGCGTCGTCCATCCGCAGGTTGGTGCACCCGTTGGAGGTGTTGGCGGAGCCGATGTTGGAGTTGGCCGACATCTCGTGGACGAACTCACCGCTGTTGGAGGTGCGCACCGCGTACTGCACGTCGACCATGTACGAGCCCGGGGTGCCCTCGGGGATGCCCACGGTGCTGGAGTCCATGGTGATGTGCTCGTAGCGCTCCATGAGCACGTGGGTGCCGCTGGTGGTGGTGTCGAACCGGCGGCTGCCCTTGCCGTTGCTCACCTCGAGGGTGCGGTCGTGCTCGCCGTCGATCTCGATGACCATCTCGTGGTCGGGCACGTGCATGGTCGCGACGAGCTCGCGGCCGATCTCGAAGTCGATCTGGTAGTTGCGCACACCGTAGACACCCTCCGAGGCCTCGACCCCGGCCAGGTTGAGGTCGACGGTGACGCTCTGGTGCGGCTCCCAGTACTCCTCGGGCCGGAAGACGGCCATCTGGTCGGTCACCCAGTTCCAGGCGCCGGCGAGCTCCTGCTCGGCGACCACGTTCATGGAGTTCTCGACCTGGGACTTGTTGGAGACCGGCATGTCGAAGTTGATCACGACGGGCATGCCGACACCGACGGTGTCACCCGAGCTCGGGAAGTTGGAGGCGAGCTCCAGGCGCTGCCCGGGGGTCGCGTCCAGCGTGGTGAACTCGGTGGTGAACTCGCTCTCCTCACCGGCCTCGTTCTCGGCGGTGGCGGTGACCACGACCTCGGAACCGGGGCGCAGGTTCCAGTCGCTGACCCACGCGGTCCCCTCGTCGTCGAGGGTGCCGGTCATCGCGTAGAGCTCCGCGTCGTCGCCCTCGCCCTCACCGGCGGCCTCGCTGACGACCACCTGGTCGACCTGGACGTCGGTGATGGTCCCCTGTTCGGCGCTGACCCGGATGGGGGTGTTGGGGGCGACCTCCTCGGTGCCCTCCTCCGGCGTGATGCTCACCTGGACCGGCTCCGCGTCCGCGGCGGGGTCGGCGTTGCTCTGCGTCTCGGCGTCTCCGGAGGTGCAAGCGGTCGCGACGAGCGCGAGCGCCACAAGTCCGATACCGAACCGGCGCGTCACCGCCGACTGGGTCATGCCCGTCACGTCTGGACCTCCATAGAACATCTCGAAACCCGGCCTACTCCTGTGTTAGACGCTCCGAACCGGAAAAGGTTCTGAACTCACGCACATCGGTATCGAGCGGTTACCGGATGGAGTCCGACCCGCTTTGACCGGAACCGCCGAGAATACACCCAGGGGGTACAGGGCCCGACCGTCGGGGGTGGACGAGTTTCCCGTCACCCACAGGGCTTCCGCCTTGCCTCTCCATGATGCCGCGCCTAGAATCTTGTTCGTTCGCTCAGCTTTCTGCGCGGACCACGTGTTCATCCGCGCAGGTCTTCCGGTGGAGACCTGGTCGACACGAAGGAGCGGTGCCGTGCCCTGGCTGTGGTTGTCCGGAGCGATCCTCCTGGAGGTTCTCGCCACCACCTCGCTCAAGTTCTCCGAGGGGTTCACCCGTCTGCTCCCCTCCATCGCCGTGGTCATCGGCTACGGCGGAGCGTTCTACATGCTCTCCCAGGCACTCACCAAGGGCATGCCCCTCGGGATCGCCTACGGGACCTGGGCCGCGATCGGCGTCGCCCTGGTCGCCATCATCGGAGCGGTGTTCCTGGGCGAATCCCTCACCTGGATCCAGGTCGGCGGCATCGCCCTGGTCATCGCCGGGGTGATGGCGTTGGAGATGGGAGGACAGCACTGATGCCGTACACCGACCGCGCGCACCGCATCCGTGTCGAGCGGTGCCGCACCGGCCGTCCCGGAACCGACCGGGACCCCGCACACCGCACCCACCCGACCGTCCGACCGAACGAGCACCCGTGATCAGCGCACATCCGACCCCGGAGAACATCAGCGACGGCCGTCGACGCAAGGGCGAACAGCGTCGTCGGCTGCTGCTGGACGCCACCATGGCGGTCATCGCCCGCGAGGGGGTCGCCGCGGTCAGCCAGCGTCGGGTCGCCGCCGAGGCCGGGGTGCCGCCCAGCACGGTGACCTACTACTACGCCACCGTCGACGACCTCCTCGTCGACGCGCTCACGCGGGTCAACGACGCCTACGTGACGGTCGTGGAGGCGCTGCCGTCAGACCCCGACGAGGCGCTGCGCGGTTTCGCGGCGCTCATCGCGGAGGGCACGGGGCACGACCGGGCGCACGCCCTGGCGGAGATGGAGCTGTTCCTCATCGCCGCCCGTCGTCCTTCCCTGCGCGCGCAGATCGTGCGCTGGAACGACGCCGTGGACGCCTTTCTGGCCCCCTACCTTCCGACCCCGGACTCCCGCGCCGGGGTGGCCGCCGCCTGCGACGGCTTCTTCCTGCGCTGCTGCGTACTGGAGCCACCGCCCTCCGCCGACGAGGTGTACCGGACGCTCAGCCGCCTGATCGACCGCGAACGGGGCCTCGACCACGAACGCCCCTGACCGACCGCGTCCGTCTCGGGACGGGTGGACCCAGGGAGCGCACCGCCCACAGCCCACGGCCCTCGGTGCACCCACCCGCCCGGTGGACCGCACCAGGGCGAACGCCCGACCCTCGCCGGTGGACTCCCACCGGCCGGGCCCGCCCGTCGGCACCCACCGACCACAGCCCACCGGCCGGAACCCACCGACGACCGTCCTCAGATCCTCCTGTGCTCCGAGCCGTCCCGGACCATGTCCACCAACAGCCGCAGCACGAACATCGCGGTGGCGGCCAACAGGGACCAGGCCAGCAGGCTGAGCGCCTGGGTGTGGGTGGCCAGGTCCGACCAGGCCACCCCCGGCTGTTCGGTCACGTTGAACAACCCCACCGACATGAACCCGGTGACCACCGCCAACACGGTCATGACGCCACGGCGCACGACCGAGCGCAGGAGTCTTCGGTCCTCAGGGTGGGCGAACATCCGCGCCTGCACCGTGAACCGCCCCTTGTGGAGCTGGTCGGTGATCCTGTCCAACCGTCGGGGCAACCGGCGCAGGGTGGGCAGCAGGGCCAACAGCTCCCCGGAGGCCATCTCCCGCAGGTTGCCGGTCCCCAACTGCTCCGACATCCGCGCCCCGGCGAACCGCTTGGCCTCGGACACGGTGTCGAAGCCCGGCGCGAGGAACACCAGGGTGCCCTCCAGCGTGGCCAGGGCCCGGAACACCGCCGCCAGCTCGGCCGGCAGGACCAGGCCGAACCGGGTGACCAGCATGAGCAACTCGGTGAACATCCGCATGCTGGCCGAGGCGCCCCCGTGCAGGTAACGCGCCATGAACTGGCCGAGCGAGCGGCGCAGGCGTTCGGTGTCGATCTCCCCCGGGTCGTCCACCACGTCCAGGAGGGTGTCGGTGAGCAGGACGGCGTCGCCCCGGTCGATGGCCAGCAGCATCATCTGGAGCGCCTCACGGGTGCGGGCGTCCAGGCGTCCCACCGAGCCGTAGTCCAGCAGCCCCACACCGCCGCCGTCGAGCAGCAGGATGTTGCCCGGGTGCGGGTCGGCGTGGAAGATGCCGCCGACGAGCACCTGCTCCAGCAGACAGTCCAGCAGGGTGCGGGCGATGTCCTCGCCCCGCTCCCCCGGCACCCCGGTGCCGTCGATCTGGCTCCCGTGCAGCCGCTCCATCACCAGCACGCGACGGCTGGTGTAGGCCTCGTACACCTTGGGGATGCGCACCGGCGAGTCCACGGAGGCGTCCGCGACGGCGGCGATGTTGGCCGCCTCCACCTCGAAGTCGAGCTCCTCCACCAACGCGTCGGCGAACCCCTCGGCCAGGTCGCGCACGCCGATCGCCCGCCCCCAGTATGTGTGCTCGTCCACGCGCCGGGCCAGCCGCCGGAGGATGTCGAGGTCCCGGCGGACCACGGGGGCGATCCCGGGCCGCTGCACCTTGACCACGACCTCCTCCGACCCGCCGCGCAGCCGTGCCGTGTGCGCCTGGGCGATGGAGGCGGCCGCCAGCGGCTCGGGGTCGAACTCGGCGAACATCTCGTCGACGTCGCGCCCCAGCTCGGCGGCCACACAGTCGCGGACCTGGTCGGAGGGGACCCGGGCGACCTCGCTGTGCAGCCGGCCCAGTTCCTCGACGAACACCGGGGGCAGCAGGTCACGGCGGGTGGCCAGCACCTGGCCGAGCTTGACGAACACCACCCCGGCCTCCTCCATGGAACGGGCCAGGGAGCGGGCGAGCCTGCGCTGCGCCGAGGTGTCCTCCACGCCCTCGCGGCGACCGATGACGTAGCCGCCCAGGCCGTGCCGGACCAGGATCCACAGGATCGCGCGGTACCGACCCAACCGGCCGAACAGGTGGGACGCCTCCCGCACCATGGCGACCGGGCGGACGCGGGTCCCCCGTGGCAGGAGCAGCTCCAACGCCACGAAGGCGAGCATCGAACCCACGGCCATCGCGAAGAGCATCAGCGCCATGAACCCGGGCTCCTCCAGCCGGGCGGTGTCGGTGTCGGAGAGCGCGTCGAAGGTGCCGAAGTAGGCCAGCACCGCGCCGACCGCGCCGAGCGGCGCGCCGAACAGCGCGGCCAGGGCCAGGCGTGGCAGGTTGAAGGGCACGTCCATCAGCCGGCTGGCGAGCGTGCCCAGGCCCAGCAGGACCAGGATCAGCATGACCAGTGAGAAGACCTGGCCGATGATCATGCCCAGCACCGAGGTGATGGTCAGGGGTTCCACGGGAAGACCCTTCTGCGGCACGGCGCGACACGGGTGCCGCGCGGTGGGAGGAACGGGGTGACGGGTCGTCCCCGCCGAGCACAACGATGCCGGCTCCCTCCGACGTGCGACAGCCCGCGTCCCCAGGCTGTGGAAAACCTCCCACGACTCCGCACACGCGTGAGGGCCCGCCGGATTCCGGCGGGCCCTCGTCGTCGCTCAGGACGTCAGTGGATCTCGTGACCTCAGCAGGTCAGCTCCCAGGAGCACTCCAGCTCCCCGCCCACCGTGGGCGCGCTCCGCAGCGCCGTCGTACCCTCCGGCACCTGGTTGCCCAGGTACTCGGCGAGCCGGACGACGATCGCGTCCTGCACGTGGAGGGGCGCCGCACCGGCGTGGTCGTTGTTGACGACGCTGAAGTACAGCTCGGCGCCGTCCGGACCCTGCACGTAACCGGACAGGGCGCTCACACCGGTCATGGTCCCGGTCTTGGCCTGGGCGACGTCCGCGGCCGCCGTGTCGGCCATGCGCGAGGCGAGGGTGCCGCCCACGAACGGGTCGCCGTCCCCGGCGACCGGCAGGGAGTCGTGCCAGACCTCGTACCAGGGGGCGTCCTGCGCCCGGTCGAGCAGGTCGATCATGGTGTCGGCCGTCATCAGGTTGCCCCGGGACAGGCCCGAACCGTCGGTGAGGACGAGGTCGGAGGTGTCCACACCCAGCTCTTGGAGGGCCGTGTCGACCTCGGTCAGACCGGCCTCCCACGACCCCTCGTCGGCGCCGTGCCGGCCGAGGGTCTTGACCAGCATCTCCGTGTGGCCGTTGTTGCTGAACTTCATCAGCGGCACGAGCACCTCCTCCAGCGGCATGGAGGTGTTCTCGGCGACCACGCGGGGACGCTGCCAGTCGGCGGGGACCGCGCCCCGGTCGACGTCGCCCTCGACCTCGACGCCGTTCTCCTCCAGCGCCCGCGCGAACAGGTGACCCGCCAGGGCGGCGGGCTCGTCCACCGTGCGCACCGCCACGACGGGATCGGCGTCGACGGGCAGCGTGCCGGTGACCTCGATGGTGTTGGTGCCCACCGGCCGGTCGATCGCGAGGGTGTTCTCGGCCTCGGCGGAACCGGTGACGGCCTGGTTGTCGAGTTCGACGTAGCCCTCGGCGGCGCCCGGGTCCACGCTCACCGCGTCGCCCTCGTCGGCGGCGGTGACGGTCACCTCGGTCACCCCCGTGTCGTACCGGTCGCCGTGGGCCACGGTCAGGGCGGAGATCTGCGCCGAGTAGGCGAAGGCCTCGTCCTCGGGCCACCAGTCGTCCACGAGGCGCTGGTCGTCGAACCACGAGTCGTCGGCGAACACCTCGCCCACCGAGGTCACCCCGGAGGCGGCCACGTCCGCGGCCATGGCGTCGAGGTCGTCCGCGTTCAGCGTCGGGTCGCCGCCGCCGACCAGGTACACCTCGGGAACGTCGCCGCGGCCGGGACGGCGCTCCACCACGGCCTCGGTCGTGAAGGTGTGGTCGGTACCGAGCGCCTGCAGGGCGGCCGCGGTGGAGAAGGACTTCATGTTGGAGGCGGGCAGCAACGCGGTGTCGGCGTCCTGCGAGTAGAGCGCCTCACCGGTGTCGGCGTCGGTCACGACCACACCGGAGGTGGCGCCCTCCAGGGCGGGATCGTCCAGGATCGTGTCGATGTCGGCCCGCAGGTCGTCGACGCGCTCGGCCTGGTCGGCCGTGTCGGCGATCGCGGGTGAGGGGGCCAGGGCCAGGGGAACGGTGACGAGCGCGGCCGCCAGCCACCCTCCCTGTCGTCGGAGCCTCGAGGGTGGATGGGGGGAGGCAGAGATCAAGGGTTCTCCTTCGAAGGAAACCGATCAGGGTCGACGTGAGGGTAGAAACTAACCGACCCTTGTACCCGATTTCCGGCGTTCCCACCCTTCGGCGTGTCGCCGCAGGTGGGGGCTTCGAGCACAGAACGGCGCCGTGGAGGATCGTCCTCCACGGCGCCGTTCGCGTCCCACCCTCGCCGGCGGCGCACCGCCGGCACGGGTCAGATGAGCTCCACCACCTGGGAGTAGTGACAGGCGTCCCGGTGACCGGCGCCCCGGTCCAGCAGCTCCGGCGGCTCCTCCACGCACTTGGTGCGCTCGGCCTCCGACAGCTCGCCGGCGAACTTCGGGCAGCGCGTCCGGAACCGGCAGCCCGAGGGCGGGTTCGCCGGGCTGGGGATGTCCCCCGTGACGATGATGCGCTCCCGGGTCCGCTCCTTGATCGGGTCGGGCAGCGGGATGGCGGAGATCAACGCCTGGGTGTACGGGTGCGCCGGGGCCCGGAACAGCTGCTCCGTGGTGGCCGTCTCCACGATCTTGCCGAGGTACATCACCGACACCCGGTCGGCGATGTGCTTGACCACGGACAGGTCGTGCGAGACGAACAGGTAGGACAGCCCCAGTTCGTCCTGGAGGTCCTCCAGAAGGTTGATCACACCCGCCTGGATGGACACGTCCAGCGCCGAGACCGGCTCGTCCAGGACCAGCACCCGCGGGTTGAGCGACAGGGCGCGGGCCACGCCGATGCGCTGCCGCTGCCCGCCGGAGAACTCGTGCGGGTAGCGGGAACCGTGCTCGGGGTTGAGCCCCACCAGTTCGAGGAGTTCCTTGACCCGCTTGCGCGCGTCACGGTGTCCGCTCCCGTGGATCCGCATCGGCTCGCCGATGATGTCGGCGACCGCCATGCGGGGGTCCAGGGAGGCGAACGGGTCCTGGAACACCAGCTGGAGGTCCTTGCGGAGCGGGCGCATGCGCCGGTCCGAGAGGCCGTGCAGCGGCCGACCCATGTACGTCAGCTCGCCCGAGGTCAGCCGGATGAGGTTGAGCAGCAGGCGCGCCGTGGTGGACTTGCCGCAGCCCGACTCCCCGACCAGTGCGAGGGTCTCGCGCTCGCGCAGGTCCAGGGAGACCCCCGAGACCGCCTGCACCTCACCGACCTTGCGCCGCAGCAACCCCTGGGAGCGGATCGGGAAGTGCTTGACCAGGTCGGTGGCGCTGAGCAGGACCTCGGGCTCGGTCGACCCCGCGGTCTCCGGCGCCGTTTCCGGCTCCGCGCGCGCCTCCTCCAGGTACTCCTCGCGGGCCTCGGCGATCAGGGACTCCGCCGCCTCGACCTCCGCCACCGATCCCACGCCCTCGGTGTCGACCGAGGTGGCCTGGAACAGGTCGGACGCCTCGACACCCGTGAGCTCGCCACTGAAGTGGCAGGCCGCGGTGTGGCCGTCGGCGTCGCCCGCCTCGGCGGGCCCCCGGTCGCCGCCCTCCAGGGTGAGCAGCAGTTGCGGCTCCTCCTGGTGGCACAGGTCCCGGGCCATCGGGCAGCGCGGGGCGAACCCGCACCCCTCGGGCAGGTCCCGTAGGGAGGGCGGGGTGCCGAGGATGGGCGTGAGACGGTCGGAGCGGTCGCCGTCCAGACGCGGAAGCGAACCGAGCAGCCCCAGCGCGTAGGGCATGCGCGGCCGGTAGAAGACCTCCTCCACGGGGCCCGACTCGACGATGCGCCCCGCGTACATCACCCCCACCCGGTCGACCTGACCGGCCACGACGCCGAGGTCGTGGGTGATGAGCACCAGCGCGGCGCCGGTCTCCCGGCGGGCCCGCTGGAGCGCGTCCAGGACCTGCGCCTGGACGGTCACGTCGAGGGCCGTGGTGGGCTCGTCGGCGATGATCACGTCCGGGTCGTTGGCCATCGCGATCGCGATCACCACCCGCTGGCGCATACCGCCGGACAGCTCGTGCGGGTACTGCTTGAGCCGCTGATCGGGGGACGGGATGCCCACGATCTCCAGCAGCTCCAGCGCCCGCGCCATGGCGACCTGCTTGCTCACCTTCTTGTGGGCGAGCACCGCCTCGGCGATCTGGTACCCGATCGTGTAGACGGGGTTGAGCGAGGTCAGCGGGTCCTGGAAGATCATGGCGATCTTCTGCCCGCGCACCTTGCTGATCTCCTTGTCCGACAGGCCGAGGATCTCTTGGCCCAGGACCTTGGCAGAACCCTCCACCCGGGCGTTCCTGGGCAGCAGGCCCATGATCGCCATCGAGGTGACGGACTTGCCCGAGCCGGACTCGCCCACGATGCCCAGGGCCTCGCCCCGGCGGAGGCGGTAGGAGACCTCCCGCACGGCGGGCAGCGGCCCGTCGTCCGAGGGGAACGTGACGCTGAGGTCGGTGACCTCCAGCACCACGTCGTCATCGGTCGCCGCAGCGGCGTGTTCTTCGTTCATGTACTCAGTCGTCATCGCCGCACCCTGGTCTGTCGTGGGTCGAGGGCGTCCCGGAGGCCGTCACCGATGAAGTTGATCGTCAGACAGATCAGCACCAGCAGCACACCGGGCGGATAGAACAGCCACGGACGCGTGGACACCGCCGTGCGGGCGGAGCCGATCATTTGGCCGAGCGAGATGTCCGGCAGCTGGATGCCGAGCCCCAGGAAGGACATGCCCGCCTCCGCGAGGATCGCCACGGCCACCAGCAGGGTGGCGGCGACGATGATCGGTCCGGCGGCGTTGGGCAGCAGGTGCCGGAAGATGATCCACGGGGCGGAGGCGCCCGAGGCCCGGGCCGCCTCCACGAACTCCTGTTCGCGCAGGGACAGGACGACACCGCGCACGACACGGGCGATGGTGGCCCACGAGAAGATCGCGATGATCAACGCGATCGCGGACCAGGAGGCGCCGGCCCCCGTGTTGCCCGCGATGGCCGCGGCGGCGACCAGCAGCGGGACGATGAGGAAGATGTCGACGACGCGCATCATGAGCGCGTCGACACGGCCCCCGTAGTAACCGGCGGTGGCACCCCACAGCGAACCGACGAACGTGGACAGCAGGGAGACGCTGAACGCCACCTTCAGGGTCTGCTGGGCCCCGCGCATGAGCTGGCCGAGGACGTCGTTGCCGGCCGCGGAGGTCCCCAGCGGGTGGTCGCCGCCGGGCGGCAGGTTGCTGGGGATCTCCTTGTAGACGGTGTGGTCCCAGATCCAGAAGAGGGGACCGACGAACGCGAACAGGACGATGAGGACCAGCAGGACCAGGCTGATCATCGCCGGACGGTGCCGCGAGAACCGCAGGACGATGGTCTGCAGCTGGGTCCGGTCGGCGGTGTCCTTCCGCGCCTTCTTCGGGCGCGTGCTCCCGAACATGCCGTTCTCACTCATAGCGGATCCTTGGGTCGAGCACGCCGTACAGCAGGTCGGCGACGAGGTTGGCCAGGATCACGATGACCCCGCTGAGCAGCAACCACCCCATCAGCGCGTAGGAGTCGTTGTTGTCCACCGCCGTGATGAAGAAGTCCCCGAGACCACGCCACTGGAAGACGTACTCGGTGAGGATGGCACCGTCGATGACGCTGGACACGCCGATGGCGACCACGGTGGTCAGCGGGATCATCGCGGTGCGCAGGGCGTGGCGTCGGATGACCACGTGGTTGCGCAGACCCTTGGCCCGCGCCAGCCGCACGTAGTCGCTGTTCATCACTTCGAGCATGGAGGTGCGCTGGTAGCGACTCCACGAGGCGAAGCTGATCAGCATGAGCACGATCGTCGGCAGGGCCATGTGGGCGAAGGCGTTGAGGAGCTGGTCCCCCAACGGCTGCCCCTCGGCCCGGAAGCGCCCGTCACCGATCGTGGCGAAGACCTGGTCGCCCACCAGCTGGTTGAACTTCACGCCGCCCGCCTGCATGATGCCGGCGAGCCAGAAGGTCGGCATGGCCAGCGCCAGGAAGCCGATGAAGGTGAGCGTGTAGTCGAGCTTGGAGTACTGGCGCAACGCGCTGATGACACCGGTGATGATCGCCAGCCCGAGCGCGAAGATCATCGCCGCGCCGACCAGGCGCAGGGTGGTCCACAGCCGCTCGACGATGGCGGGGCCGATCTCGTACTGGGGCCCCTGGGTGGACGGTCCGAACTCGCCCTGGAGCAGGCCGATGTCGCCGTTGCCGCCGATCCCGGTCATCCACAGCCAGTACCGCTCCGGCATCGAACGGTCCAGGTAGAGGCGTTCCTCCGCCTGCTGGATGACCTCTTCGGTGGGCGGTGGCTGCTGCATCCGGATGTCCGCGAGCGGGTCACCGGAGACGTCGATCATCACGAAGGTGAGGATGGATGCGAGGACCAGGACGGGTAGGGCGCCCAGGACGCGTCGCATCGTGTAAACGAGCATGGAAGTGATCCTTCAGGGGTGAGCGAGGATCGGCCCGGTCCCGGGAGGGTGTCCCGGGACCGGGCCTGGGATCGCGTGACGCCCTAGTCGGCGAGGGTCCATTCACCGATGTTGTAGGTGGCGCGGTAGCTGGAGTGGAGGTTGTCCTCGACGCCGGCCAGACGGTCCGAGTTCACGAACGAGTAGTACGGCTCGTGCATGATCGGTAGGACGTAGGCCTCGGGAACCAGGGACTCCATGGCCTCGTTCATGTGGTCGGCCGCGGTGTCCAGGTCGGGGGCGTTGGCCGCCTCGTCGGTCAGCTCGTCGACGTCGTCGTTGCTGTAGGCGCCGAAGTTGCTGCCGCTGTCGCTGCCCCAGTACTGGCTGCCGGAGGTGACGAAGTACGGGTTGCCCTGCCAGCCGAACTGCGCGATGTCGTAGTCGGCCTCGGCGAGCATGCCGCCCAGGTCGTCGGTCACCTCGATGTTGGTGGTGATGCCGATCTCCGACAGCTGGGCCTGGATGAGCTGGAGCGAGGTGTTGCGCACGACGGAGTCGGTGCTGCGCAGGCGGAAGGGACCGACCTCGTCGCCGTCCAGCGTGAGGGTGTCACCGACCTCGTAGCCGGCCTCCTCCAGGATCTCGGTGGCGGCGTCGACGTCACCGGTGCCCTGCGACTCGCCCTCGAAGTGGTCGACGAAGTAGGGGCTGTCGTTACCGAAGATGTGGTTGTTCTTCAGCTCGTAGTCGGGGTAGCCGGCGCCGTAGTTGCGCGAGGCGATCTCGTCACGGTCGATGGCGGTGAAGATGGCGCGGCGCAGCTCGACGTCCTGCAGGGCCTCGTTGTTGAGGTTGAGGTCGACGTGCTCCCAGGCGGCGCCCTCACCGATCGTCGTCGTCGCGTTCTGCAGCTCGTCGATCTGGGTGAAGACGTCCTCGTTGTACGAGGAGGGGCTGCCGCCGTCGATCTCGCCGTTGGAGAAGGCGTTGACGAAGGTGCCCTCGTCGGTGTTGAACATGAAGGTGATCCGGTCCAGACCGGGCTCGTCACCGAACCACTCCGGGTTCGGCTCCTTCACGACCTCGTTCTCCAGGTCGCCCGAGACGATCTGGTACGGACCGCCGGACCACTCGGGGCGCTCGGAGTGCATCCACGCGAAGTACTCGCCGAGGTCGTCCGGGTCGTCGACGTCCAGGCCGTTCTCCTCGGCCAGGTGCGCGGGGAGGAAGCCGCCCGCGACGCTGTGGGAGTCGAACAGACCCATCCACTCGGCGTTCGCCTGGCCCTCCTTGAGGGTGACCGTGGCGGTCTTGCCGTCGACCTCGATGTCCTCGACCTGGTCGGGGTTGGTGCTCAGGCGGGAGTCACAGCCGTTGCAGTAGCCCTCGGCCGGACCGGCCGACATCATCCAGGTGACCCGCAGGTCCTCACCGGTCATCGGCTCGCCGTCGCTCCAGACGGCGTCGTCGGCGAGGGTGAAGCTGAACTCGAACGGCCCCTCGTCGAGGTCGTCGTTGATGAGGGTGGGCTCCTCGGCGAGGACGTCCATGTCGTACTCGTAGGTGACCGCGTCGGGCAGCCACCCGCCGGTGCTCGGAAGGATTCCGGACAGGGTCTGGATGACGTAGACGCTGCCGCCGGCGGAGCTGATCGACTGCCAGGCACCGGGAAGGGTCTCGATGACCCACGTGACCTCGCGTTCACCCCCGCCACTCTCGTCTCCGCCACCACCACAGCCACTGGCCACCAGGACCGCTGACGTCGCCGCGGCGGCGAGCGCCAGCGACTTTCGACGCTTGAACATAGTCACACCCTTGATCACTCATGCGAATCGGGACACCGGGGGACACCCCGAGGGCACACCCCGCCAAAACTAGGCGATTAGTCGATCAGAAGACCATTGAGTGAAATATCTGTATAGCCCTACTGCCGGATTCGTGACCCATCCGCAACCGGTTCGCGCCCATCACCCCGAGTCGAAGTCACGTGTCCTCAATACGTCGGTAACACAAGACGTCGACACGCATCGCCGCAGGCCAGGGACACAGGGCCAAAAGCCCCACCAATCCCGGGGATTCGGACGCCCGGCGAATGGATTGTGGTTAATCAGAGACGACGAACTGCCCCGACAGTAAAGTCAACATTGTTTAACTACAATATGGACGCACGTCACTACAAAGAGAGAAGAGGACAAACATCCACATATCGAACATGTAGCGCCAGACGATGACACTTCTCCGCGGCGCACGCCCGCGGTGAAAACATAGGATGAACCAATCACCGACACGGAGCGGGCGCACAATGCGCGCGCCCGATCGGAAACTCGTCCCGAACCCCACCGCCGAGATGACCGAAAACGGGGGCCTCACACTCCCGAAGCGGATAAGGTTCCGTGTGACGACCTCCGTCACCCCCAGCGCCCCGCCCAGCGAGAGAGGCATCCGCCGTGTCCGAATCGGTCCGCCTGGTCTGCCCTGTAGGCCGCAAGTACGTTGAGACGTGGGCCGGCTACGCTCTGGTGATTCTGGGCCTGGTGGCGGTCGCGATCGACCCGGGTCACTGGGCCAACATCACCCTCGGGGTCCTCCTGGTCGTCGGCGGCGCCGTGTCCGCGGTACACGGCCACCTCATCAAGAGCCCCGTGTTGGAGATCGCCGACGGCGAGTTCCGCTACGAACGCGGTTCCTACGTCGTGCGGATCCCGTTCGACGAGATCGGCTCCTACCACCTGCTGCCCGGCCGCATCCGTTCCCTGGGCCTCTACGACACCACCGGGCGCGCCAAGCGCTTCCCGTCGCTGGCCGGTCGCCGCACGGCGCGCAGCCACCTGCCCCTGACCGGGATGGTCCAGCCGAGCCGGGTCGAGTCCTTCATGGCCGTCGCCGGCATCCCGCCCCGCAAGCGGTCCCTGACCTCCTGAGGACGTTCCGCGCGGCCCCGCTCCCCGGGTAGGGGCGCATCGCGCGGCACCCGGGCCCGGTCGTGCCGATCACCCCGGAGCCGTGAGGATCGATCGCTCCGACACGTGACGTCGCGGCCCCGAAGCACCGCCGAATCGGCCGCCCCGGCACGGAATCAGTCGGACATTCCTCTCGATTCGCCGCACACACCGCGAAGGACATACCGCCACAAGGCCTGTTCCTTTACGCTCAACAGTGTGAAGCAGTCCAGAATCACCGCCATCCTGACCGTAGCGGGGATGCTCGCGGCCATGTGGGTGTTCGAGATCGTCGACACCATCCCCGGCATGCGGCTCGACCAAGAGTTCGGGCTGCGCGCCTGGGACACGAGCGCCCCCTGGACGGTGCTGACCGCCCCGTTCATGCACGCCAACTTTCCCCACCTGATCGGCAACTCACTGCCGTTCCTGATCCTGGGATCCCTGGTGGCCTTCAGCGGCCAAGGGCGCTTCCTGCTCACCACCCTGATCGTCGCCGTCGTCAGCGGTGTGGGCGTGTGGCTGTTCTCGGTCCCCGGTGTGCCCACCGTGGGTGCCAGCGGACTGGTGTTCGGCTACTTCGGCTACACCGTCCTGCGGGGCATCATCGAACGCAAGACCGTCGACATCGTCATCATGATCTGCGTGGTCATCTTCTACGGGACCATGATCTGGGGTGTGCTGCCCCAGCACCCCGGCGTCTCGTGGCAGGCGCACCTGTTCGGGTTCCTGGGCGGTCTCCTCGCCGCCTACGTCCTGCCCAGGCGCGACTCGGCCCGGCAGATCAGCCCCGGCAGCGGGGCCCAGGGCGGCTACTACGCCCCCTGACCGGGCCTGACGCCCGGCCGGGCACACGACACGACGGGGCCGCCCTCCACCGGGAGGACGGCCCCGTCACTCGTCTCCACGGGCGCGGACCGCGGTCAGAACTCCAGGCCCTCGGCGGCCTCGCCCAGGGTGCGCTCCAGGAACAACGGGTTCTGGGACAGCCACTGCCGTGCCCCGGCCAGCGGGTCCTCGACCCCGGGGCCGACCGTGAGCACCTCCAGGGTCGCCAACTCGTCGTCGTTCATGGTCCACTCCTGGATCCACTCGGTCAGCTCGGGGTAGTCCTCGGCGAAGCCCTCACGGCCGACCGCGTGGATGCTCTCGGTACCGCCCATCGCGCCCTGGGGGTCCTCCAGGTCCTTCAGGCCGTACTGGGCGTAGGCCGGGTGCGGACGCCACAGCGTCACGACGATGGGTTCCTGCGCGGCGTACGCCTCGCCCAGGCGGGCCATCATGGACGCGCCCGACGAGGTCTCCAGTTCGAAGCCCTCCTCCAGCCCGTACCCCGGCATGGCCTGGTCGCGGGTGACCCGGGTCAGACCGGCGTCCGGTTCGATGCCGACGATGGTCCCGCCCAACGTGTCGGCGTACCCGGGCAGGTCGTCGATCGAGTGCAGGTCCTCCATGTAGTCGGGCACCGCGAGCGTGAGGACCGCGTTGTCGTACCAGGACCCCAGGGTCTCGACCTGTCCCCGGTACTCCTCCATGTACTCGTGGTGGGTGACCGGCAGCCACATGTCCAGGTAGAGGTCGAGATCGCCGTTGGCCACGTCCTCGAAGGCCGGGGCGAGGTCGGTCTCGGTGACCGTGACGTCGTACCCCTTCTCCTCCAGGATCGCCTGCCACATGTGGGTGACGGCGATGGCCTCCTCCCAGGCGATCAACGCGATGCCGACCTCCTTGAGGTCCTCGCTCTCGGCCTCGCCCGTGCAGGCGGTCAGCAGGAGCGCGCCGCTCATCCCGGCCGCGACCAGACCCGTCAAGCCCTTACCGCTGTACATCTCGGGGGTTCCCCTTCATCGAAGACCTTCGTGTGGGCACCGCCGATGTGAGGGGTGGATCATCGGCCGGGGCCCGGTGACGTCGTCAGTGCCGACCGCCCCGTGGCGGGGCGACCGGAACGCGCCCGCCCGAAGGGCCGACGCGTGGTCGTGCTGGAAACAGTGCGTGGAACCACGGGGGGTGGTCGTCCGTTCGGGCGCGGCGGACAGGATCCTGCGCCACCCGGAGAGGTACCGCAGGGGGCCGCGAGGGACGAACCCTCCCACCTGCGGCGCAGGAGGTTCCCGCCCCACCGGCGTCCGAACACGGGCCGAAGCGCGAGCGAGGGCCCTGACGGACACAGCCTAGAACTCCAGGCCCTCGGCGTCCTCACCCAGGGTGCGCTCCAGGAACGCGGGGTTGTCGGAGAGCCACACGCGGGCGCCCTCCTCGGGGTCGTCCTCGTACTCCTCCAGGGTCAGCTCCGCGAGGGACGAGAACTCGTCGTCGGTCAGCTCGAAGTCCTCCAGCCAACCGGCCGCCTCGGGGTGGTCCTCCCGGAACCCGTCACGGCCGACCGCATTGATGGTCTCGGCCTCGCCCATCAGCCCCTCGGGGTCCTCCAGGTCCTTGAGGTCGAACTGGGCGTAGGCCTGGTGCGGGCGCCACAGGGTCACCACGATCGGGTCCTGTCCGCTGACCGCCGCGTCCAGCTCGGCGATCATCGCGGCCGAGGAGGACTCCACCAGCTCGAAACCCTCGTCCAGCCCGTAGCCGGGCATGGCGTCCTCCTTGGTGATCCTGGTCAGACCCGCGCCCGGGTCGATGCCCACGATCCGCCCGTCCAGCTCGTCGACGTGGTCGGGCAGGTCGGCGATGCTGTCCACGTCGTCCATGTACGCGGGGACGGTGAGGGTGAGCACGGCGTTGTCGTACCAGGCACCAAGGTCCTCCAGCCCGCCGCCGTAGTCCTCCCAGTAGTCCCCGTGGGTCACCGGGAGCCACACGTTCATGTACAGGTCGAGGTCGCCGTCGGCCAACCCCTGGTACATCGGGGCCACGTCGATGCCGGTGACCGTGACGTCGTAGTCCTTCTCCTCCAGGATCAGCTTCCACATGTGGGTGACGGCGATCGCGTCGTCCCAGGCGACCAGGCCCATCTCGATCGCGCGTCCGTCACCACCACCCGAGTCGGAACCGGCGGTGAGGTCCTCGCCCCCGCCTCCACAGGCGGTCAGCGCGAGCGATCCGCTCATCCCGACCGCCACCAGGCCCATCACGTGCTTGCGGCTGTCCATCGTGACCTTCCTCTGACTACGGCTGTACAACGGCTGTCGGACGCTCCGGGCCGGGTACACGTCCTCACACGGAGAGGGCCGCCCCCACTGGTGTGGAGGCGGCCCCTCAGCGTGCGCGACCGGGACCGGCGTGGTCTCGTCCGCTCGTCAGAACTCCAGGCCCTCGGCGGCGTCGCCCAGGGTGCGCTCCAGGAACTCGGGGTTGTCGGAGAGCCACACGCGGGCGCCCTCCTGCTCGTCGCCCTCGTGCTCGACCAGCGTGAGCTCCTCCAGGGTGGCGAGCTCCTCGTCGGTCATGGTCCACTCCTCGAGCCAACCGGCCAGCTCGGGGTACTCGTCGCCGAAGCCCTCGCGGCCGACCGCGTGGATGGTCTCGGCGTCACCCATCGCGCCCTCGGGGTCCTCGAGGTCCTTCAGGTCGTACTGGGCGTAGGCCGGGTGCGGACGCCACAGCGTCACGACGATGGGCTCCTCCTCCGCGATCGCCGAGTCGAGCTCGGCGAGCATGGCGGCGGTGGAGGACTCCAACAGCTCCCAGTCGTCCAGACCGTAGGTCGGCATCGCCTCTTCCTTGGTCACACGGGTCAGACCGGCACCCGGGTCGATACCCGTGATGGTGCTGTCGAGGTCGTCGGCGTGGTCCTCCAGGTCGGCGATGCTGTTCACGTCCTCCATGTACTCGGGGACGGTGATGGTCAGCACGGCGTTGTCGTACCAGGAACCGAGGTCCTCCAGCTGGTCCCCGTACTCCTCCCAGTAGTCCTCGTGGGTGACCGGGAGCCAGGTGTCCAGGAACAGGTCCACGTCGCCGTTGGCGGCGCCCTGGTACATCGGGGCCACGTCGACGTCGGTGACGGTGACGTCGTAGCCCTTCTCCTGCAGGATGACCTCCCACATGGCGGTGGTGGCGATGGCCTCCTCCCAGGCGATCAACGCGATGTTGATCTCCTTGGAGTCCTCGGCTCCCTCGTCCGAACCACCCGTCAGGTCCTCGCCGTTTCCACCGCAGGCGGTCAGCAGGAGCGCGCCGCTCATGCCGGCCGCGGCCAGACCCGTCATACGCTTACGGCTGTACATCGTGGGATTTCCTTCCCTAGTGCTTCAGTGGGACCGGCCTGTGTCGGGGCTAGGCGCCGACGCGGGCCTGCGGGCTGTTCTTGGTGACGGCCGCGGTGAGGCGGTCGAGGAAGATCGCCAGGATCACCACGGCGATACCGGCCTCGAAGCCGAGCGCACCGTCGTTGCGGGTGATGCCCTGGTAGACCTGGCTGCCCAGGCCGCCGGCGCCGACCATGCCCGCGATGACGACCATGGACAGGCCCAGCATGATGACCTGGTTGACGCCCGCCATGATCGTGGGCAGGGCCAGGGGCAGCTGGATACCGGTGAGGATCTTGTTCCGCGGGGCGCCGAAGGCCTCGCCCGCCTCCACCAGTTCCTTGTCGATCTGGCGGATCCCCAGCTCCGTGAGGCGCACGCCGGGCGGCATGGCGAACACGATGGTCGCGACCACACCGGGCACCGAGCCGATGGAGAAGAAGAAGATGGCCGGGATCAGGTAGACGAACGCCGGCAGCGTCTGCATCAGGTCCAGGACCGGCTTGATGATCTTGCTGACCAGGTCGTTGTAGGCCGCCACGACGCCGATCGGGATCGCGATGACCACGGCGATGAGGCTGGCCACCAGGACCAGGCCGAGCGTGTCCATGGCGTTGGACCACTGGCCGACGGAGGCCACGATGGTCAGGGCGATGAGCGCGAACAGGCCCATGCGCCAACCGGCCACCGAGAGCGCGAGCAGGCTCAGCAGCAGGATCATGAGCAGCGACATCGGGTCGGTGACCAGCATCGGCAGGATCAACCAGCCGAGCAGCACCAGGGCCAGCCAGCCGCCGGCCACGACGCCGGCCCGGACGCGGGTCCGGCTCTCCACGACTCCCAGCGCGGTGACCGCGATGAGGAAGACCAGGGAGATGACGAAGTACGGCTCGACGTTGGTGTCGAACAGTCCCATGGCCCACAGGAACAGCCACGGGACGGCGTTGATGATGGCGGTGACCGCTCCGAAGAGCGCCTCGATGATGTAGAGCGCCGAGACGCCGACGACGATGGCGAGCAGCGGCATGCGCCGCCAGCGCACCAGCGGGGCGGCGATGATCACCGCGGCGATGAAGGCCAGCTGCCCGGCGCCGGGAGCGACGAAGAACCCGGACAGGGCGGCGACCGCCCAGCGGATGAAGTCACCGGTCAGCTCGAAGAAGAGACCGAAGTTGTCCTTGAGCCAGGTGTTGAGGGCCTCGAAGCCGGCACCGATCGGCAGGCTGGGCGGGAAGTCGACGGGTGTCACTTGCTTTCCTTCCCGTTCGCGGTCCCGTTCTCGGCGGCCCCGAGCGAGGCCAGGACGGACTCACGGGTCACCATGCCGAGGACCTCGCCCTGCTCCGAGACCACACGAAGGCGGTCCGCGGCGGAGACGCTCGGGTACAGGTCCGCCACCAGGGTGTCGGCGCTGACCTGCGGAGCGGCGTCGTCCTTGGCGATGGCGCCGTCGATGACGGCGGACGCCGTGAGCACACGGGTCCGGTCGACGTCCTCGACGAAGCGCTCGACGTACTCGTTGGCCGGCGCGTTGAGGATCTCGGCGGCCTCGCCGATCTGGGCGACACGACCGTCACGGAGCACGCAGATCCGGTCACCGAGGCGCATGGCCTCGTTGAGGTCGTGCGTGATGAAGATGATCGTCTTGCCCAGGCTCTCCTGGAGTTCCAGGAGCTGGGTCTGCATGTCGCGGCGGATCAGCGGGTCCAGCGCGCTGAACGCCTCGTCCATGAGGATGATGTCCGTGTCGGCGGAGAGGGCGCGGGCCAGGCCCACGCGCTGCTGCATACCGCCGGAGAGCTGCTGCGGGAGCTTGTCCTCCCACCCTTCGAGCCCGACGAGGGCGAGGGTCTCCTTGGCCTTGGCGAAGCGCTCGGCGCGCGGAATGCCGCGCAGCTCGAGGCCGTAGGCCGCGTTCTCCAGCACCGTGCGGTGCGGAAGCAGGGCGAAGTGCTGGAAGACCATGCTGATCTTCTCGCCCCGCAGCTTGAGCAGGTCCTTCCGGTGAAGGGCGGTGATGTCCACGCCGTCGACCTCGACCGTGCCTGCGGTCGGATCGAGAAGGCCGTTGAGCATCCGGATCAGGGTGGATTTCCCCGAACCGGACAGGCCCATGACGACGAAGATCTCGCCCGGTTGGACCTCGAAGGACACGTCGATGACCGCTGCGGTCACGTCGAGGTCGGCGATGGTGTCCCGGTGACTTCCGTCGGCGAGCCGCTCAACGGCCGCCTTCGACTGTTTACCGAACACCTTGTACAGGTGGTCTGCGCGTACTGCTGCCACGGTCTCCTCTATGGGGCTGTCCCTGCCGCGAAGGCGTTCCGGGGCCGTACGCCCCACCACCGTTTCGCGGATGTCTCAGGTGATTGGTCCGCGCAGAGCCCCCAGTGCGCACCCGACAGTGGGTGTCACCAACACCTGGTCAACGTCGGGGCGCCACCTTACCGATATAGGAACACACAGTTCAGGCGGTAGGTCACTACCAAATAACATGTTTAACCGCCATAAAACGTGTCTATCGACCTGTAGCACGGGATGCGGATTCCGCAGAGCGCCCGGTTGTGATCTATACCACTGCTTATTTTAGGGCGATGACGGTCACAGTTCCATGTCAGGCACACTAAGCGACAGAACGTGTCAATTCATGACCGTACCGTAAGCACTTCTTGGGTCGCCGAAGCGACCCCCCGACCTCAGCCGTCGGCCTCCACAATCCTTGTGCGCACGAAGTTCTGGTGCGAACGCGACGGCGTCGGGCCACGTTGACCCTGGTAGCGGGAACCGTAGGCGGCGGACCCATAGGGGCGCTCCGCCGGCGAGGTCAGCCGGAACATGCACAGCTGCCCGATCTTCATGCCGGGGTAGAGCTTGATCGGCAGGGTCGCGACGTTGGACAGCTCCAGGGTCACGTGCCCGGAGAAACCGGGGTCGATGAACCCGGCCGTGGAGTGGGTGAGCAGACCCAGGCGCCCCAGGGAACTCTTGCCCTCCAGTCGGCTGGCGATGTCGTCCGGCAGCGTCACCACCTCGTAGGTGGACGCCAACACGAACTCGCCCGGGTGCAGGATGAACGCCTCGTCCCCGTCGGTCTCCACCAACCGGGTCAGGTCCGGCTGTTCCACCGAGGGGTCGATGTGCGGGTACTTGTGGTTCTCGAACACCCGGAAATAGCGGTCCAGGCGCACGTCGATGCTCGACGGCTGGACGAGGGAGGCGTCGAAGGGATCGATCCGGACCCGCCCGGCGTCGATCTGGTTGTTGATGTCACGATCGGAGAGCAGCACGCTGTCGAACCTACCGCCTGCGAGAACACCCCGTCGGCCGCTTCTCGGAGGCGGTCGGGCGGCGCCGACTTGCCCTCGAGGCCCCGACTTGGGCTAGGATAGCCAGCGTTGGCCGCCGCAAGCGGTGAGCCCACGCGGATGTAGTTCAATGGTAGAACTTCAGCTTCCCAAGCTGATAACGCGGGTTCGATTCCCGTCATCCGCTCCAGACGCACAAACGGCCAGGTGGTTCGAGGTTTTTCGAACACCTGGCCGTTTGCTTTTCCCGGGGTGTGAGCCGGTCGCCGTGCCGCACACGTGCCCTCTGCCCGGACCTGCCCTCCCGCCGAAGCCTGGTCACCGCCGACCACGACGCCCCGGAGCCACTCCCCTGCGGTCCCGGTGACGGCGCGACGGTCGCGTGACCAGGCACTCCGACGGTGACCTCGGCGCCGGACAGGACCGCTTCTCGCAGCACGGAGGGTGAGGTTCGCCGTCAGAGGGCACGGGCAGAAGGTTGCGTGAGCCGTCGAACCCGGGTTGTCTTACCGCTAGCGGTCGGCACCGGCCCACCCCCACCACGGAGCGGGAGTCCCGACCAGTGAACGACAGGTCCGAAGACCTCCAGACGCTGATCATCTCCGGGTGCCTGGTCGTTCTGGGGGTGCCGTTGGTCGTGTTGATCTGGGTCTGCGACGACCGCTTCTCCTGGATGGGGTGTCTGGGGATACTGACGGGCGTGCTGACACTGCCCGGGCCGGTCAGGAGGTACCGGGCGCGGAGCGGGAAGCGTCGTCCTCAGGCCACCCCGCCTTCCGAGGGAGACTCCGATCCGTGATCACCGTCCGCGGGTGACATCGCCACCGAGACGGGATCCCCTCCGCGGTCCGGCCGCCGAACCGCTGCACGACCCCTGATCCAGGCCCGTGAGCACGGTTGGGCCCAGTGCGTCGGGATGACCTTCACAGGAGCGTGAGCGCCCGGTACACCGCGACGACCGTCGACGCACCGACGATCTCACCACGTGCGATGAGATCCACCGCCTCCTCCAGAGGCCACCAACGGATCTCCTGCGTCTCGTTGACGTCCGGCGTGGTACCGGTCGGATCGGCGCCGCGCGCGAGGTGGATGATCTGGGGTTGGTCCACCGACCCGATCGCGGGTTGGAAGGTCACCATGTGCTCCATGGAACGGGGGCGCCACCCCGTCTCCTCCTCGACCTCACGCGCCGCCGCGGTGTGGATGTCCTCGGCGCCGTCCACGTATCCGCCCGGTAGCTCCCACACCCAACGGTCGATGATGAACCGGTGCCGTCGCATCAGCAGGACTTCGCGCTGGTCGTTGACCACCAGCGTCATCGCGGCCGTGGGCATGGCCACCACGTACTGCGTGAAGGACACCCCGTCCGGGAGGGTGATGTCGACCGTGGACAGGCGAATGTGCCGGTTCTCGTCCACGAGCCTCTCACCGTGGATCGTCCATTGCGTACTCACACTGACACCCTGGAGCGGTCTCGCTCCACGTGCCCCGCGGCGGAACGACCATTCGGAAGACGATGGCCCGCCGCCGTCGTCGCGAAGAGTGCCCGGGGTTCGCGGACCTGTGTGAACGGGATCGGTCCTCACCTCCACCTGCTTCTACCCGATGGGCGTCGACGTCGGTACGGGTCACCCGATCGGCCCCGCCCCGGTGCGCCAGCACCGGTGTGGGGAGCCTACCGAGCCCCGACCGGGCCACCGTTCTCGATCGGGTCCACCGTTCCGCCCGGATCTGTCGCCGCGCTGTCCCGCGATGCGTGTCCCGTCACCGCCCCCGGGGCACACACGCGTGAAGCCGCCGGTCAGGCGAGTGACCCCCCGCCGTGAGTGATCCCGGCCCCTGCATCTTTCGTAGCCCCGGTCCGACCGGCGAGGGCCGACGTTCGTCAGGGGGCGAATGGTCCTCGCGGTCGATGCCCCACGGCACCCCGCATCCCTAGCTTGGACGGTGACAGCAAGCGACGTCACCATCACGCACTCCACCAGGGAAGGGTCGGGCATGTTCGACAACCGTAGGAAGCGGACGGGGCGGAGCCGTGGCCGCGGGACCGCGATCGTGGGGATGGTGGGGGCGGGCGCGTTTCTGGGAGCGACCGCCGTCGCCGCACCGGCCCACGCGATCATCGGTGGGGAGGACGCCACCGAGGAATACGGGTTCATCACCGCCCTCTACGACGACAACGACACCCACTACTGCGGCGGCGCTCTGGTCACCGACCAGTGGGTGCTCACCGCCGGACACTGCACCGAACCCGAACAGATCGACGTGCGTGTGGGCAGCAACGACCAAACCCAGGGCGGCAGCGAGCGCGAGATCGTCGAGGTCGTCGAACACCCCGACTACGAGGTCGTCGACGTCTCCGAGGACCCCGACCACGAGTTCTCCCAATATCTGCTCTGGAACGACCTGGCCCTGCTCCGACTGGACTCCCCGGTCGAACAGGAACCCATCGACATCGCCACCGACCGGGCCGTCCCCGAGTCCGAGGTACGCGCCCTGGGCTGGGGCATGCTCGACGAACTCGGCGAGGACGGCAAACCCGACCTGCTCCAGCAGCTCGACACCCAGATCGTGAACGCGGACCGCTGCGCCCAGATGGACCCCGACAGCGACCTGTGCTCGGAGCACCCCACCGACCAGGCCCAG
>NZ_QOCZ01000073.1 GCF_018207095.1 Nocardiopsis sp. MG754419
GCAAGACCATGGGCCACGCCGGCGCCATCGTCTCCGGCTCCTCCGGCACGGCCGCCGCCAAGAAGGAGGCCCTGGAGGCCGCCGGCGTCAAGGTCGGCAAGACGCCGACCGAGACCGCTCAGTTGGTCCGCGACCTCTTCTAAGAGCGCTCGTTCGACAACGGCTCCGCCCCGCCACCGGTTCGTCCGGTCGGTGGGGCGGAGCCGTTCGTGCTCTCGGGCCTCACTCCTCGATCCGCCCGGGCGGGTCCTCACGTGATCGGTTGCGGTGGGCGATCAGCCGTCCGGCCAGCGGGCCGAGCACCATGAGGCAGAAGAAGCCCAGGAAGATCGCGATGGGGTAGAAGCTGCCGCTCATGAAACTGGGCACACCCCACACCAGGAGGAGGAACCCTCCCCACCCCAGTAGGCCGCCGACGTTGACCCCCTGGTCCTTCTCCTTCCTCTCGGGCTTCTCGCCCTCGCCCCGCCGCTTCGTGGGAACGGTCGGTTCCTCCGTCGCCGTCACGGACGCGGGTCGAAGCGCCCGCGGCAGGTCGTCGAAGAGGGGGACCAGGTCGGTGTTGTCGACCGCGCGCAGGGCCGCGTCGGAACGGCGTTCGTGCTCGTCCAGGTCGAGTCGCCCCTCCGACAACGCGGTGCGCAGACGCTCCAACGCGTCGTCGCGTTCGTGGTCGGACAGCCGGTAGCGACGGTCGGGTTCGAGCTCAGACATGGCGGTCCTTCACGGGGGAGCGGGTGCGTCATCTTACGACGTATCTCGATCCTTCCCCGTTCCGATCCCGGCACTCCGGGCCGGACCGTGACGGGCGACGCGGACACGACACGCGAGGCCGGGATACCACGGAGCATTCCGGTCCCTGGCAGCATAAGTCGGGTGAGTACGCCAGGATCACCCCCCGACCGAGGACGCGCACCGAAGGCCGATGCCGCGCCCGCAGCCCCCATGGCACTGGGCACGCCCCGCCCGGTCTACTCCACCGGCGGGATCGCCGCCGCCTCGGCCGCCGGTATCGGGTTGGCGGTGATCGTCACGTTCACCATGATCGGCTGGGTGGCCGCCCCCCACGACACCTTCGGTGAGGACATCGCCGACCTGCTGCGGGGCGCGGTCCTGGCCTGGTTGGTGGGCCACCACGTCTCCTTCGCCATACCGGAGGGGCAGATCAGCCTGCTGCCGATGGGGCTGGTGCTTCTGCCCGGCCTGCTGCTGTACCGGTTCGGGCGGTGGCTGGCCCGCACCTGCGAGATCGAGCGGCTGCGCCACGTGTACCGGGCGGCCCTGGCCATCGCCGGCCCCTACGCGGCGATCGCCGGCACGCTCGCCCTGCTCGCGCACACCGACGCGGTCGAGCCGAGCATGCCGCGTGCCCTGCTCACGGGTTTCGTGATCGCGTTCGTGGCCGGCGGACTGGGGGTGCTGCGCCAGCTCATGCGCGACAAGGGTGTGGCCGTCGGCGACCTGCTCGACCTCATGCCGGGCCGCACGCGTTCTCTCCTGGTAGGCATGTTGGTGTCCGCGGGCACCCTCCTGGCCGGTGGACTGCTGTTGTTCCTGGTGGCGCTGGCCATGAGCTTCGACGAGGTCCTGGAGATCACCCGGACCCTCGCCCCCGGAGCGGTGGGCGGGGCACTATTGCTGATCGTCCAGTTGGCGTACCTGCCGAACGCGGTGGTCTTCGCTGTCTGTTACGCCCTCGGTCCGGGGTTCGCCGTGGGCACGGGGACGTTGGTGGCGCCGACGGGGATCTCGGTGGGGGCGCTGCCCGCGCTGCCGATGCTCGCGGCCCTACCGGCCAACGGCGCGGCACCGATGCTGTCGTTGGCGGCCTTGGCGGTGCCGTTCGTGGCGGGGACCCTCGGCGGGATCCTGACCCAGCGCAACGCCCCGGACGTGGTGGGCGAGGCGGCGCCACTGTGGGGGTTCGTCTGTGGAGTGACCACGGGGATCCTGTGCGCGGCCCTGGCCGGTTTCGCCGGGGGTTCCCTGGGTGCGCAACGCCTGACCGACGTGGGGCCCTCCGCGTGGCAGGTGGGGTTGGTGGCGGCCCTGGAGGTGGGGGTGGCCGCGGCCGTCGCGGCGTGGATCGCCAACTGGTGGTACACGCGCAAGCAGAACCGCGCGGTGGTCGCACGCCGGGAGGAGACCAAGGCCGAGCGGGCCCCCGAACCCACCGCTCCCGTGGTGGAGCTGCCCGCGGACGTGCCCAGCGGCAAGGGTCTGGCGACGGTCACGCCGCTGCGGCCCCGGGAGGAGGAGTCCGAGGCCCCGGAGGACACCGAGCTCACCATCAGCGAGCGCCGTGCCGAGCTGCGGAAGGTCCGCCGCGATCGTCGTGCGGACCGCACCGAGGAGAAGCGGGCGCGCAAGGAGGCCCGTCGGGAGCTGCGGGCACAGCGCCGCGAGGAGAAGGAGGCGCGGTCCTGGTGGCGCAACGGCGGTGAGGAAGAGGAGATGTCCGAGGAGGAGATGTACGGCATCACCTACGAGGCGTCTCCCGAGGAACTCGACCGGCGCGACTGAGACCGGTAGGCCCCGCGTCCCGGCGTGCCCCGTGCCCCGAACGACGAAGAGACCCCCATGCCGCACCCCGCCCTGGACGGCCTCCACGAGGTGGACTGGGAGCGGTTCGGTCACCCCCACCAGGAGGCCGAGCCCGCCGAACTGCTGACCCGGATGACATCCCCCGACCCGGAGGTCGCCCGCCCCGCGTCGGCGAGTCTGTACGAGCTGCTCATCGAGTCGTGGACCTATGAGGCGGATCCTCCGCACACGCGGTTCGCCGCGCCGTGCCTGCCCTTTCTGTCGAGGCTGGTCGAGGATCCCGACCCTGTCCTCGCGGAGGAGGCCGCCGAGATCCTTCATACGCTCACGGGATCCCAGATCAACCATCCTTCCGCCGAGTTGCGCGCCGCCCTCTTGGCGCGGATCGACACCGTCACCGCACTGGTGCGGCACACGACCGCCCCGGTCCTGGAATGGGTCGTGGCCTGCGCCGGCAACCTGGGACTGATCATGCGGGGCGTCACCGTCTCGGGGACGGACCTGACCGCGTCCTACGGAACCTTCACGGTGCCCGACGTCGATCTCGTGCCACCCGGGCTCGAGGATCCCGTGGGGCGCACACCCGACAGCCCCTGGCCACGTGTGCCCGCCGACGTTCGCGCCCTCGGGGACGCTCCCGACCGCCTCGCGACAGCCCTGCGCGGCGTCCTGGCCGAGGAACGGAACGAACCACTCCTACGTCGAGACGCGCTCACGGCTGCCGTCCTGGTCGCCCCCGATGACCCCTCATGGGTCACCGCGTACCTGAGTGACCGCGAACCGGAGGTGGTCCGTACAGGTGCGATGTGGGTGACGGCGTGGAAGGGACTGCCCTGGAACGCGTCGGCCACCCGGGCCCTGGTCGAGTCCTGGGGTGATCCGGCCGGGCACCTGACCCCCGAGTGGTTCTGGGAGTCGCGTGATCCGTGCGTCGAAGCCCTGGCCATGCGCACGGATCCCGAACTCCACCTGGACGTCCTGCGGCGGCTCATGGACCGTGGCGAGGAACCATGGTCCGTCGTGCCGCTGCTGTACGACCGGCACCCGCGTTCCCGTCCCGGCCTCGCGGGCCTGCTCGGCACCGTGCTGGAGACATCCGACCCCGAACGTGTCGATCGATTGCTGAGCGTGGTGTGCGCCGTCCCCGAGCTGGCCTGTGCTTACGCCGACCGGTTGGTCCGGGTGGTCGACGCGGGACCCGGACCGCTCTGGGAGCACGCCGTACGGGCCCTGATCCGGATCGGTGACCCCCGGTGGCGCACGGGGTTCCTGCGAGCCTCGCGCATCGGCGCCACACCGGTGGCGGACTGGTGGAGCGACCTGCCCTTCGACGCCGAGCTCGCCCGTGAGGTGGTGCGTCGGCTGCGGGAGGCCGAAGGGGCAGACCACCCCGTTCGGTACGCCGCCGACCTGATCCACGGGCTTCTCGACGGCTGGGGGGACCGGGTCGCCCCGTGGGCGGCCGCGCTGGTGCCGCCCGGTGCGACCGGATGCGCGTCCTGCCTCCGTCTGGTGGTGTCCCTGGGCCCCGCGGGGAAGGACGCCGCCTCCGTGCTGTCGTCCCACGCCGCAGATCCCACGCTCGCCCTCGACCGGCGCCTGCGGTACGCGGCGGCGTTGGCCGCGACGGCGGGAGACCGAGCACCCTTGGACACCCTGGCGGTCCGCGCCGGTGACGAGGACTGGGAGCGGGTGGGGCCCTTCCTGGTCGAGCACCGCGTCGTGGTCGAGGCGGTGCTCGACCGGCTGCGGGACGTGGCCGCACCACTGCTGGACATGGCGGCCCCCTCCGGGGACACCGCCGAGGAGAGAGACAGAACGAGGGCCGCCGGAGCCGCCCTCGCGCAGTTGTACCGGTACACCGGCGAGCGTCCCGAACCCTCGGTCGTGCGCCGGCTCCAACGGGCGAACGCCCTCACCTCCGCCTCACTGGAGGTCGTTCTGGACGCGGAGCGTCGCGGGGAGGTGCCGGCGGAGGTGACCGAGAGGATGGACCAAGAGGCCCGTCGACCGAGTCCGGGCGCCTTCCGTGGCTACCGGCACCACCACACGTTCGTGAGCGCCGCCACGCTCTCGGGCGGGCACCTGCTCCGAATGACCGGGGACGCCGGGCCCCTGATGGTGCAGATCCGGAACCTCTGGGAGCGTCAGGGGCCGGGGCCCTGGCTCCGTGAAGCGGCCGAACTTCTGGCCGACACCGAGCACGCCGACACGTTCGCCGCCCTGGTGCGGGGGGTCCGGGCCGCCACTCCGATGCTGCCGTTGCGAGGATGGCACAAGACCCTCGACCCCGCCCCGGACACCTGTGACCTGTTGGACGACATCATCGCGGCCTCGCGAGGCCGGGGCTGAACACGGCGGCGGGGGCGCACGATGTGCGCCGCGCCGCTTGTCGGGCTCGAAGATGGCGTTCACCAGGTCACTGCACCACTTGAGCAGTTCCAGGTCGCGGAGTGGCTTGCCACCGATGCCCCCGGCCTTGGGAACCGGCACCAGGAGGGTCTTGGCGGTCTCCTTGTGCAGCGACTTGGGGTACATACGACGCAGCCGCAGCTCCTGGGACTCGCGCAGCTCCACCGGCGAGAACCGGATCTGGTTGCCCTGCATGACCACGTCGGCCAACCCCGCGGACTTGGCCAGCACCCGGAACCGGGCCACCGCCATGAGGTTGTCCACCGGCTGCGGCGGGGTGCCGAACCGGTCGGTGAGCTCCTCGTAGGCGGCGAGGATGTCGGCCTCGTCGGTCACGCTCGCGATGCGCTTGTAGGACTGCAGGCGCAGACGCTCGCCCGGCACGTAGTCGTGCGGGATGTGCGCGTTGATGGGCAGCTCGACCTTGGTCTCCACCTCCTCCACGGCGTCCGGGTCGCCCTTGAGCTCGGCGACGGCCTCGCCGACCATCCGCACGTACAGGTCGAAGCCCACACCGGCGATGGTCCCGGACTGTTCGGCGCCCAGGATGTTGCCGGCGCCGCGGATCTCCAGGTCCTTCATCGCCACGTACATGCCCGCGCCCGTCTCGGTGTGCTGGGCGACCGTCGCCAGCCGTTCGTAGGCGGTCTCGGTGAGCGGCTTCTCCGGCGGGTACAGGAAGTACGCGTAGGCGCGTTCCCGGCCGCGTCCCACACGGCCGCGCAGCTGGTGCAGCTGGGACAGCCCGTAGGTGTCGGCGCGGTCGATGATGAGGGTGTTGGCGTTGGGCACGTCCAGGCCGGACTCGACGATGGTCGTGGAGACCAGCACGTCGAAGTTCTTCTCCCAGAAGTCCACCATGACCCGTTCGAGCTGCTGCTCGTTCATCTGCCCGTGCGCGAAGGCCACGCGGGCCTCGGGGACCAGGCGTTGGATGGAGGCGGCCACCTTGTCGATGGACGCCACCCGGTTGTGCACGAAGAACACCTGACCCTCGCGCATCAGTTCACGCCGGATCGCCGCGGTGATCTGCTTGTCCTCGTAGGGCCCCACGAAGGTGAGCACCGGGTGCCGCTCCTCCGGCGGGGTGAGGATGGTGGTCATCTCGCGGATGCCCGTCATGCCCATCTCCAGGGTGCGCGGGATCGGCGTGGCCGACATCGCCAGCACGTCCACCTGGGTGCGCAGCCGCTTCAGGGACTCCTTGTGCTCGACACCGAAGCGCTGCTCCTCGTCGATGATGACCAGACCCAGGTCCTTGAACCGGGTCTCCTGGGACAGCAACCGGTGCGTGCCGATGACCACGTCCACCTCACCGGTGCGCAGCCCCTCACGGGTGACCTCGACCTCGCCCTCGGTCTGGAACCGCGACATCGGCTTGACCGTGACGGGGAAGGAGGCGTACCGCTCGGTGAAGGTCGACATGTGCTGCTGGACCAACAGCGTGGTGGGCACCAGCACGGCGACCTGCTTGCCGTCCTGCACCGCCTTGAACGCGGCGCGCACCGCGACCTCGGTCTTTCCGTAGCCCACGTCGCCGCAGATCAGTCGGTCCATCGGCACCGAACGGGCCATGTCCTTCTTGACCTCGTCGATGGCGGCCAACTGGTCGGGCGTCTCCACGTACGGGAAGGCGTCCTCCAGTTCGCGCTGCCAGGGCGTGTCCGTGCCGAAGGCGTGTCCGGGGGAGGCCTGCCGGGCCGAGTACAGGCGGATGAGGTCGCCGGCGATCTCCCGGACGACCTTGCGGGCACGGCTCTTGGCCTTGCTCCACTCGGCGCCGCCCATCTTGGACAGGGTGGGGGCCTCACCGCCCACGTAACGCGTGACCTCGCCCAGCTGCTCGGTCGGTACGAACAGGCGGTCACCGGGTTGGCCGCGCTTGGAGGGCGCGTACTCGATGAGCAGGTACTCGCGGGTGGCGCCCTGCACCTGGCGGCTGACCATCTCCAGGTAGCGGCCCACACCGTGCTGCTCGTGCACCACGTGATCGCCGGGCTTGAGCTGCAGTGGGTCCACGGTGCCCTTGCGACGACTGGGCATGCGCCGCATGTCCCGGGTCGAGGACTTCTGTCCCACCAGGTCGGTCTCGGTGAGCACCACCGTCCGCACCGACCGCAGCAGGAAACCATGGTCGACCAGGCCGGTGGTGACGGTGGCCACGGCCTCCTTCGGCGCCTCGACGAGGTCGGCGGTCAGGCTGGCGCCGAGCCCGGCGTCGCGCAGCATCGCCACGAGGCGTTCGGCGGGGCCGTGCCCCTGGGTGACCAGCACGACGCTCCAGTTGTCGTGCAGCCAGCCCTTGATGTCGGCCAGGGCGCGCTCGGTGTCGCCGCGGTAGGAGTCGGCGGGCACCGCCCCCACGACCACGGCGTCGTCCTCCTCGGCCACGCGTTCCTCACCGGCGCTGAAGGGGGTCAGACCCCACCAGGGCAGCCCGAGGTCGCCGCTGACGGCGCGCAGGTCGGAGATGGACAGGTACGCGGACCCGCCCAGGTCGATGGGGGCCTCGCCGCCCGAGGCGGCGTTGATCCAGGAGGCGTCCAGGAACTCGGCGCTCGTGGCCTCCAGCTCCAGGGCACGGGTGCGGATGCGCTCGGGGTCGCAGCCCACCACCATGGCGTTCTTCGGCAGGTAGGTGAAGAACGGTTCCATGCGGTCGGCGAGCACCGGCGCGAACGCCTCCATGCCCTCCACGGCCACGCCGTCGGCGATCTTGGTGAGGATCTCCGCGAGGGAGGGGTGCTCCTCGGCGAGGGCACGGGCGCGCTCGCGGACCGTGTCGGTCAGCAGCAGTTCCCGGCAGGGCGGGGCGAACAGCCCGGAGGCGGCGCTGCCCGGTCCCGCGCCCTCCTCGTCGGGTGAGATGGAGCGCTGGTCGGCCACCTGGAAGTACCGGATGTCCTCGACGGTGTCGCCCCAGAACTCCAGCCGCAGCGGGTGTTCGTCGGTGGGCGGGAAGACGTCGAGGATGCCGCCGCGCACGGCCATGTCGCCGCGCTTCTCCACCAGGTCGACGCGCGCGTAGCCGGTGTTGGTGAGGGCGGTGACGACGTCCTCCAGGGCCACCTCGTCACCGGGCCGGATCCGGACCGGTTCGAGGTCGCCCAGGCCCGCCACCAAGGGTTGCAGGACGCTGCGGATCGGTGCCACCACCACCCGGAGCGGTGTGGTGAGCGGATCCGCGGGGTCCGGGTGGGCCAGGCGCCGCAGCACGGCCAGGCGCCGACCCACGGTGTCGGACCGGGGCGAGAGGCGTTCGTGCGGGAGCGTCTCCCACGCGGGGAAGAGCGCGACCGACTCCGGGGGCAGCAGTGAGCCCAGGGCGTCGGTCAGGTCGGCGGCCTCACGTTCGGTGGCGGTGACGGCGAGCACCGGACGTGCGGCGCCCACGGGCGCGTCGGCGGCCAGGGCGCCCACCATGAAGGGGCGCAGGGCCGCCGGGGCGACGAGGTCGAGGTGGGGATCGCGGCCGCTTCGGGCGGTCTCGATCGCGCTGTGCAGTGCCGGGTCGCGGGAGACGTCGGCGAGAAGTCCAATGAGGCTCATAGCACCAGAGAGTGAAGTGGTCCGGTTCAGGCGTCGCGTCCTGCGGTACGTGCGGTGGCGGAGACGGTCACGGCCACGGGTCCCCTGAGGGGATCCGTCCGGGCACGATCGGGCCGCACGTGAGCCGGGCGGCCTTGGATGGGGTGGGTGTGCACCACCCGTTCCCCTCCAGCTTATCCAGTTCGTCGCCCGCGCGCGGGTCGGGTGCGCGCATGCGTCGTCTTCCGTCTCTTCCTGGTGGCAACACCGCGTGACCTCGGGCTCTTCCCGGTTCCAGCACCTCAGCGCCCTGCCGAAGGCGAGGGGCGGTCTACGCTGGTGGGGATCGTGGCCATGGCAGAGGGAGGAACGTGCGTGGTGAGTGTCCACAGACGGGGGAGCGCCGGCTCGGTGGGGGACACCGACCGTCGGGACGCCCCGGTCTTCGCTCCTGGTCCGGACGGGCTCGCCCACCTGGAGCTCATCCTCAGCGGGGCGTACCCGTTCCCGGGGTTCATGACCCGGGAGGAGGCGGAGTCGGTCTCCCGGAGCGGGCGTCTGCCCGACGGTCGGCCCTGGCCGGTTCCGGTCACCCTGGAGGTCCCCGAGGCGCTGGCGGGGGAGAGGACGCTCACGCTCACCGACCTGGAGGGCGCGCCCCTGGCGTCGCTGGCCGTCCGTGAACACTGGGCGGACGGGGGTACCCACCACCTGGCCGGTGACGTGACGATGCTGCGTCCCGCCACGTACGGGGTGCTGCGCGAGCTGCGCGCCACCCCGGCCCAGGTACGGGCGCAGAGCGGCCTGGGAGGGGTCGAGGGGCGGTCGTTGCTGGCGGTGGTCACCGACCGACCCCTGCACCACCGGGCACTGCACCAGATCCGGGCCGAGGCCGATGCCTTGGCGCGCGGCGGCGAGCGTGTCGAGGTGCTGGTGGTGGTCGACGCGCCTCTGGAGGAGGAGGGGTTGGCGCCGGCGGTGCTGGCGGCCGAACCGCTCCTTCCACCCCGCAGCTCGTTCGTGGTCCTCACCCTGCCCCGGTCCGCGTCGCGCGCCGCCGGTGCGGTCGGCGGCGTGTGGAACGAGCGGGACACCGCCCTGGCCGCACACGTGGCCGCGTCCTACGGGGCCACCCACATGCTCGCGGAGGCCGGGGGAAGTGGCCCCGAGACCGAGCGCGTGATGGCCCTGCGGCCGCCGCTCACCGTCCTGGATCCCGAGCCGTGGCGGTACGACCCCATCGAGACGCTGTGGATGCCGTTCACCCACGTGGACCCGCGTCGCGCCCTGGCCGAGCCCGCCGACGCCGAGGTCGAGTCCGAACTGGCCCATGGGCGCGACCTGCCCGCGTGGTTCACCCCGGCCCGGGTCGGCGCCGAGTTGGCCCGGTTGCGGCCGGCCCGTACCGAGCGCGGCATCACGCTGCTGTTCACCGGACTGTCCGGGTCGGGCAAGTCCACCATCGCCCGGGGCGTGTGCGACGGCATCCGCCGGGCGGGGCGTTCGGTGACGCTGCTCGACGGTGACGTGGTGCGGCGCATGCTCTCCAAGGGGCTGACCTTCTCCCGGCAGGACCGGGAGCTCAACATCCGCAGGATCGGCTACGTGGCCTCGGAGATCACCCGCCACGGCGGTGTGGCCGTGTGCGCGCCGATCGCCCCGTACGAGGCGGGGCGCGCGGAGGTGCGGGCCATGGTGGAGGAGTTCGGTGACTTCTTCCTGGTGCACGTGGCCACCCCGTTGGAGGTGTGCGAGTCGCGTGACCGCAAGGGTCTGTACGCCCAGGCCCGTACCGGCGCGATCCCCGAGTTCACCGGGATCTCCGACCCCTACGAGACACCGACCGACGCCGATCTGGTGGTCGACACCGTGGACGCCGACCCGGCCGAATCGGTGGCCGCGGTGATGCACGCCCTGCGCGCGGGCGGTTGGATCCCCGCCCCGGACCGGCACATGAGCGAGGACTAGATGATCGACGAGACCGAGACCCCCGGTGAGGGAACCGGACCCGCCCCCGGGCACCGGATGCTGCGCCTGGTCGAGGTGATGGAGAAGCTGCGTCGAGAGTGCCCCTGGGACGGTTCCCAGACGCACGCCTCCCTGGCCAAGTACCTCATCCAGGAGTCCTACGAGACCCTGGAGACCATCGAGGACGGCGACTACGCGCAGTTGCGCGAGGAGCTCGGTGACGTGCTGCTCCAGGTGGTGTTCCACGCGGCGATCGGCGCCGAGCGCCCCGAGGGCGACCCGGACCGCTTCACCGTGGACGACGTCGCCGACGCCATCATCGACAAGATGACCCGCCGTCACCCGCACGTGTTCGGCGGGGCCGAGGTGTCGGGCATCGACGAGGTGTGGTCCGACTGGGAGGCCATCAAGGCGGCCGAACGGGCGCGCAAGTCCGAGGCCCAGGGCGGTGCCGGCGAGGTGTCGGTGCTGGACGGGGTGCCGTTCGCGCAGCCCGCGGTCCTGCTCGCCTACGAACTGCAAAAGCGCGCGGTGCGCAACGGGGTCCCCGGTGACCTCGTGGTCGACGACGGCGCCGAGGGCGGTGAGCTGTTCGCGGCCGTGGCCGTCGAGCGCGACCAGGGTCGCGACCCCGAGACGGACCTGCGCGCGGCCGCGCGCAGGTTCGACGCCCGGGTCCGGGACGCGGAGCGCGCGGCGCGCGCCGACGGTCGGGTGCCCCGCGAGCTGAGCCCCGAGGAGTGGCGGACGTACTGGTCCATGACCGACCAGTAACCTCAAATAGCCTCAAACCTCGCTGACCAGTATTGACGCCGCAGTGTGGCGTGCACCACAGTTCTGCCGACCTCGGGTTCCCACCCCCGGTGACCTCCCCTTTCCGTCACCGGGGCGGGACCCTCGCAGAGTGGAGCACCATGCGCCGTTTCGGCAACGCCCTCGCGGCGTTCAGCACCCGTTGGGTGCCGGACGCCTTCGTCTTCGCGATCATCCTGTCCGCGCTCGTGTTCGGTATGGCCCTGTTCCTGACCGACCGCACCCCGATCGAGCTGGTCGGGGACTGGTACGGCGGGTTCTGGAACCTGCTCGAGTTCGGTATGCAGATGACGCTCGTGCTGGTCACCGGCTACGCGCTGGCCTCCTCGCCGCCCGCACGACGCGGTATCGCCTGGCTCGCCGGCCGCGCCCGAGGGCCGCTGTCGGCGGTGGCCATCACCGCTCTGGGCGCGGCCCTGCTGGGCATCGTGCACTGGGGCCTGGGGCTCATCGCGGGCGCGCTGTTGGCGGTGGAGGTGGCCCGGTCCTGCAAGGAACGCGGGATCAAGGTGCACTTCCCGTTGCTGGCCGCGGCCGGTTACACGGGTCTCATGGTCTGGCACAGCGGCCTCTCCGGTTCGGCGCCGCTGCTGGTCAACACCCCCGGTCACTTCCTGGAGGATCAGATCGGTCTGATCCCGCTGAGCGAGACCATCTTCCAGCCGTTCAACCTGGTCTTCCTCGTCGTGATGCTCATCGGCGCCCCGCTGCTGCTGATGAGCATGACCCCCAAGCCCGAGGAGAGCGAGGAGATCGGCCGGACCGACGACGACAGTCCTCTCGGCGGGGGAGGGGGCACCGGTCGGCCCACCGCGACGGAGCTACGCGCCCTGTCCCCGGCGCAGCGCCTCATGCACAGCAGGATCCTCGTCTACGCGGTGGTCGCCGTCGGGCTCGTGCACCTGCTACCGGCCCTGCTGAGCAACGGCATCGTGGGCATGGACATCAACCTGCTCAACTTCACGTTCCTCATGGCCGGTCTGGGCCTGCACGGAACCCTGGCGAGCTACTCCTCCGCCGCCGCGGAGGGGGCCAAGAACGCCTCCGCCGTGATCATCCAGTTCCCCTTCTACGCCGGGATCATGGGGATCATGGACAGTTCGGGGCTGCTGGCGGTCATCACCCAGTGGTTCATCGACTTCTCCACCCCGTTCAGCTACCCGTTCTGGGCGCTCATCAGCGCCTGCCTGGTCAACCTCGCGGTGCCCTCGGGCGGCGGCCAGTGGGCGGTGCAGGGGCCGGTGGTCATCGGCGCCACCGAGTCCCTGGGGATCGAACCCGGTGTCGGCGTGATGGCGGTGGGCATGGGCGACCAGCTCACCAACGGCATCCAGCCCTTCTGGGCGCTGCCGCTGCTGGCCCTGACCAAGCTGCGGGCCGGCAAGATCCTGGGCTACTCGGCGGTGGTGATGTTCTTCGGCATCATCGTCGCGTCACTGTGCATCACCTTCCTCACCTGAGCCACCGCCGGGTGCTCAGCGCACCCGACGGACCCCCTCCGGCAGGGAACGCACGTCGATCACCTCGGTGGCGGGGTCACCCGGCGCCATCCCCTCACTGAACGAGTCCTGCGGTCGGCGGGCGGTGTCGCTGATGGTCAACAACAGGCCCACGATGACCCAGTTGGCCATCAGCGCCGATCCGCCCGCCGACATGAACGGTGTGGTCATACCGGTCAGCGGGATGATGAGGGTGGCCCCGCCCAGCACGATGAACACGTCGAACGCGGTGATGAACCCGTAGCCCAGCGCCGTCAGCTTGAGGAACACGTCCCTGCTGCCGAGCGCGATGCGGAACGCCCGCTGGGCGAACAGGAACAGCAGGAGCAGGACCGCGACGAGCCCGGTCAGGCCGAGCTTCTCGCCCACCGAGACCAGGATGAGGTCGCTGTCGGCGGCGAAGATCTCCTGGACCCGGCCGTCATGGAACCCGGTGCCCGACAGCCCTCCGTAGGCCAGGGCGATCATGCCCTCCACGACCTGGAAGCTGCCGCCGGGGGCGTGGTAGACGTCCTGGTCGAAGGCGTTGAGCCAGATCTCGACCCGGTTCTGTACGTGCCCGAACAACAGATAGGCCACGTAGGCCCCGCCGGCGAAGGCCACCAGGCCGATGAGGACCCAGGACTTGCGCGCCGTGGCGGCGTACAGCACCGCCAGGAACGTGCCGAACAGCAGCAGCGAGGTGCCCAGGTCCCGGGTGCCCACGAGCAACAGGATCGCCAGGCCCCAACCCAGACCCATGGGCGCGAGGTCCCGGGCCCGGGGGGCGCTGAACACCTTCACCCCGCCGATACGGAAGGTGCGGGTCACCGTGGCCAGGACCTCGCGCTGTCGGCCCAGGTAGGAGGCGAGGAAGATCACCAGCAGGACCTTGGCGAACTCCGAGGGCTGCATGGTGAACGGCCCGATCATGATCCACCGTCGTGCCCCCAGTACCTCGTGTCCCAGCGGGGACAGCGGCAGGAGGAGCAACACCAGTGCGCCCAGGGCGATCACGTAGGTGTACAGGGTCAGGCGCCGGGGCCTGCGGACCAGCAGGAGGGTGCCCGCGCACAGCGCCAACCCGACCACGGTCCACAGCAGCTGACGGTCGGCCTCGGCGTGCTCCTCACCGCCGGTCCGGGCCATCTGCAGTCCCCAGATCATCGTGAGGCCCAGGCCGCTCAAGGCCGTGGCCACCGGGAGCAGGATCGGGTCGGCGTAGGGCGCCACGAAGCGCAGGAGGACGTGCGTGCCCAGGCCGCAGGCGCCGACCACCACGAGGTAGGTGAGGACGCTGGGGTCGATGCCGTCGGTGATGGCGAGGGAGGCGGACGCCAGGGCCGCGGCGGTGGCGCCCAGCGAGGCGAGGAGGAGGCCGAGTTCGGCCCGCCGTCGGCGGACCGGGCGCAGTGCGCCGTCCGTGGTCACACTCTGGGTTTGGGCCACGTCACGTCCCCACCGTTCACGCGAGGTCCACTACCGGCTGCGCGGGGAAGGCGAGGCCCGCAGTTCGCACTATAGGCGGGCGACCCGATCGGGCGGGGGGAACGGTCCGATCCGGGCGGGTCCCCTCACACCACCCCGAACCGGGCGCGCCCGCCGCGACCGGGTGCCGTGATGGGCCCGGGCGGTGTCCGGGAGATCGCGGTGACGCTCTCCGCGGAGGAGGTCCGTGATGCACCGAGCCCGAGCGATCGAGATCGCTTTCGCGGCCCTGGAATCGTCCATGTCCGGTATGGACTAGACCAATCCGGCCGGGGGGACTCCACTCCTCGGGGCCGGGGTCGCTAGGCTCGTGTGCGGGCCGGATAAGAGTGGGCCCAGACACCGAAGAGACGGAGAGATCGTGGCGTCCATCGAGTCAGTACAGGCGCGGGAGATCCTTGACTCCCGGGGCAACCCGACAGTCGAGGTCGAGGTTCTGCTCGACGACGGGACCATCACCCGCGCCGGTGTCCCCAGCGGCGCCTCCACCGGCAGGTTCGAGGCCGTGGAGCTGCGCGACGGCGGCGAGCGTTACGGCGGCAAGGGCGTGACCAAGGCCGTCAACGCGGTCAACGACGAGATCGCCGACGAGCTGCTCGGGCACACCCCGGACGAGCAGCGCATCATCGACCGCGCGCTCATCGACCTGGACGGTACCCCGGACAAGTCCCGGATCGGCGCCAACGCCATTCTCGGGACCTCCCTGGCCGTGGCCAAGGCCGCCGCCGAGGAGGCCGGACTGCCGCTGTTCCGCTACATCGGCGGTCCCAACGCGCACGTGCTGCCCGTGCCGATGATGAACATCCTCAACGGGGGTGCGCACGCCGACAGCAACGTCGACATCCAGGAGTTCATGGTCGCGCCCATCGGCGCGCCGACCTTCTCCGAGGCCGTCCGCTGGGGCACCGAGGTCTACCACGCGCTGAAGTCGGTCCTCAAGGCCCACGGCCTGGGCACCGGTGTCGGCGACGAGGGCGGCTTCGCCCCGAACCTGGACAGCAACCGCGCCGCCCTCGACCTCATCGTCGAGGCCATCGAGAAGGCCGGCTACAAGGTCGGCTCCGACATCGCCCTGGCGCTCGACGTGGCCGCCAGCGAGCTGTACTCCGACGGTGTGTACACCTTCGAGGGTCGGTCCCGCACGGCGGAGGACATGGCGGCCTACTACGCGGAGCTCGTCGACGCCTACCCGCTGATCTCCATCGAGGACCCCCTCGACGAGGAGGACTGGGACGGCTGGAAGACGCTCACCGAGCAGCTCGGTACCAAGGTCCAGCTGGTCGGCGACGACCTGTTCGTCACCAACCCCGAGCGGCTCCAGCGCGGCATCCTGTCCGCCACCGCCAACTCGCTGCTGGTGAAGGTCAACCAGATCGGCACCCTCACCGAGACGCTGGACGCGGTGTCCCTCGCCCAGCGCAGCGGTTACACGGCGATGATCAGCCACCGTTCCGGTGAGACCGAGGACACCACCATCGCCGACATCGCGGTGGCCACCAACGCCGGGCAGATCAAGACCGGTGCTCCGGCGCGCAGCGAGCGGGTCGCCAAGTACAACCAGCTGCTGCGGATCGAGGAAGAACTCGACGACGCGGCCGTGTACGCGGGCGTGTCGGCCTTCCCGCGGTTCGCCGCTCGCCGCTAGTCTGCCCCCGTGCCCCGCGAAACGCAGCAACCGCCCCCTAAGGCCCGTAAGGCGACCAAAGCCGACAGGCCGGCCAAGGGCGCTGCCGCCAAAGCGGGCACGAAGACCAAGGCCATGGGCAAGGCCACGAGTGTGGGCCGCACCTCCAGGGTGCGGCCCATGCTCACCAGCCGGGCCGCGATCCTCGCCCTCGTGGTGTGCGTGATCGCGCTGAGCCTGGCCTATCCGCTGCGCGAGTACGTCATGCAGCGCGCTCAGATCTCCCAGTTGCAGGACGAACGGGCCCGCATGGAGGCCAACGTCGAGGAGCTGACCGAGCGCGAGGAGGCGCTGGGCGAGGACGCCTACGTCGAGCGTGAGGCCCGCGGCCGGCTGCACTTCCAGTACCCGGAGGAGACGGCCTACATCGTCATCCGTCCCGACTCCGAGAACGAGGAGCAGGTCGACCCCTCCGAACCACGCGATCCGTGGTTCACCGAGCTGTGGCGTTCGGTGGAGGAGGCCGACCGGCCGGACGAGCCTCTCTGACCAGCGGAGGTGCTCGGCACCACCCTGAGCGGGTGCGGCTCCCCCGGTCGCGTGCACCTATGCTGGGGAGGCCATGACTTCCCCAGATCAGCCCGTACCGGGGCACACCGACGGCGGTCCCGCCTCCGAGCGCGACCTCGCCGCGATCGAACTCCAGTTGGGCCGCGCACCGCGCGGGGTCCGTGCCGTCGCGCACCGCTGCCCCTGCGGTCTGCCCGACGTGGTGAAGACCGCCCCCCGCCTGGAAGACGGCACCCCCTTCCCGACGTTGTACTACCTGACATGCCCGCGCGCCGCCGCGGTGATCGGGCGGCTCGAGGGCGACGGCGCGATGCGTCGGATGCAGGAGCGTCTGGGCGAGGAGCCCGATCTCCGGGAGGCCTACACCAAGGCGCACGAGGCCTACATCGACGAACGCGCCGAGCAGGCCCGCCTGGACGGTGTGGAACCGCTGCCGGAGGGCATGCAGAGCACCGGTGGGATGCCCACGCGGGTCAAGTGCCTGCACGCGCTGGTCGGACACGAGCTGGCCGCTCCCGGGACCAACCCCATCGGCGCCGAGGCCCTGGCGCAACTGCCGGACTGGTGGGACCGAGGACCGTGTGTGTGCGTGGACGAGAACGCCCCCGAGGGCACGGAAGGGACGGACGCCTCATGAGCGGTGTCGCCGCGATCGACTGCGGAACCAACTCGATCCGGCTGTTGATCGCCGACGTCGTCGCCCTGGACGGTGACGAGGTCCAGGTGGTCGACGCCGACCGGCGCATGGAGATCGTGCGTCTGGGCGAGGGTGTGGACGAGACCGGTGCGTTCTCCGAGGACGCGCTGGAGCGCACCTTCGAGGCGTTGCGCGGATACGCGGAGGCGATCCGGGCGCACGGGATCGAGCCGGGCCCGGACACGGTCCGCATGGTCGCCACCAGCGCGACCCGGGACGCCCGCAACCGGCAGGTGTTCGTGGACGGCGTCCGCGAGATCATCGGGGTGGAACCCGAGGTCGTCACCGGCCTGGAGGAGGCCGAGCTCTCCTTCGTGGGCGCCACGGCCGAGCTGGACGCGGAGGCGGCCGACGGTGCGGCGAACACGGAGTTCGCCCCGCCGTTCCTGGTGGTCGACATCGGCGGTGGATCCACCGAGTTCGTACTGGGCGGCCTGGGCGCCGACGACGCGCTGGTCAGAGAGTCCCTGTCGGTGAACATCGGGTGCGTGCGCATGAGCGAGCGGCACCTGCGCCAGGACCCGCCGACCGCCGAGCAGGTCGCGGCGGCCACGGCCGACATCGAGGCCGCTCTGGACGAGGTGGAGAAGGTCGTCCCGTTGCGCGAGGCCGGTTCGGTGGTCTGCGTGGCCGGGACCGCGACCACGATCGCCGGGATCGCCTTGGACCTGTCCGAGTACGACTCCGAGCGCATCCACCACACGCGCGTGTCCGCGGCGGACCTGGAGCGCATCACCGGTGAGCTGCTGGGTTCCACCCACGCCGAGCGCGCGGAGATCGGGGTCATGCACCCCGGTCGGGTCGACGTCATCGGGGCCGGTTCCCTGGTGCTGTCCCGTGTGCTGGCGCGTACGGGCGCCGACCACTTCACCGCGAGCGAGCACGACATCCTCGATGGAGTCGCCTGGAGTCTCCTCGCGGCCGGGGAGGGTCCCTGACGGGATCCGCGCGGGCGGGGTGGGGACGTCCGATCCCGCCCGCACGGCGTGACCTCCCGGTCAGGGAACTCCGGGTACGGCCGGAGGGACTTTCGGGGGGTCCAACCAGGGTCCTCGGGTGAGACGCATCACCCGTCGGACCCTTGTGAAAGCATTCACAACTATTCTGAACTGCGAAAACGTTCGCGGCTCGGGCCAGGGTGTGGTCCGAAGGTAGGCGGATGTGAACCTTCTCCGCGGGCGGGGCTTGTGAAAGAATGCACAAGCAGCCTCCACAGGAGTCGGGAACCGGAACACCACGGTTCGGAGGCGGACCCGGCCGCAGGAGGCGGGGGTGCCGAAGACCGTGACACACTTCGCGGCCCTTGAGGCAAGGGCGCCACAGGAAGAACCGTTAGGGCGGAAATGCGATGACCGAGAGCAGGAACTACCGGCTGGTACACGGCGGCGGGGACGAGGCGGAGATCCCGCACATCCTCATCGTCGGCGGCGGTTACCTCGGGATGTACACCGCGAGGCGGCTGGAGAAGAAGCTCGGGGCCGGTGAAGCCCGTATCACCGTCATCGACCCCAACTCCTACATGACCTACCAACCGTTCCTGCCCGAGGCGGCCGCGGGCAGCATCTCCCCGCGCAACGTCGTGGTGCCGCTGCGCAAGGTCTTCGACCGGGTCCGTGTCCTGGGCGGTCGCGTCGTGCGCATCGACCACGCGGACAACACGGTGCGTTACGAGCCCAACGTCGGCGAGACCCAGACGCTCGCCTACGACTACCTGGTGATGGCGGCGGGCGCGGTCTCCCGCACCCTGCCCATCCCCGGGCTCGCGGAGTGGGGCATCGGCATCAAGACCGTCGAAGAGGCGGCCTACCTGCGCAACCACGTCCTCAACCAGCTCGCCATCGCCGACTCCACCGATGACAAGGACGTCCGCGCCAAGGCGCTGAGCTTCGTGTTCGTCGGTGGCGGGTTCGCCGGCGCCGAGGCCATCGCCGAGCTGGAGGACATGGTCCGCGACGCCGTGCGCGTGCACCCCTCGATCGAGCAGAGCGAGGTCAGGTTCTACCTCATCGAGGCCGCGGACAAGATCCTGCCCGAGGTCGGCCCCGAGGTCGGTGGCAAGGCCCTCAACCAGCTCCGCCGCCGTGACATCGACGTGCGCCTGAGCACCTTCCTCGAGTCCGCCGTCGACCAGCGCATCAAGCTCAGCGACGGCGCCGAGTTCGACGCCGGCACCCTGGTGTGGACCGCGGGCGTCAAGCCCAGCCCGGTCGTGGCCGCGAGCGACCTGCCCCTGGGTCCCAAGGGACACGTCGACACCAGCGAGTTCCTGTCGGTCAACGGCACCGACAACGTCTTCGCCGGTGGCGACAACGCCCAGGTGCCCGACGGCAAGGGCGGTTACTACCCGCCCAACGCCCAGAACGCGGTTCGCCAGGCCCCGGTGCTCGCCGACAACGTCATCGCCACGCTGCGCGGTACCGAGCTCAAGGCCTACAAGCACGACAACCTCGGCGCCGTCGCCGGGCTGGGCGTGCACAAGGGCGCGGCCCAGCTGTTCGGCAAGATCAAGCTGAACGGCCGCCTGGCCTGGTACGCGCACCGCTCCTACCACCTGCTCGCGGTGCCGACCTTCAACCGCAAGATGCGGGTCCTCGCCGACTGGACGCTCGCGTTCTTCCTGCGCCGCGACTTCGCCGCGCTCCCGGAGATGGCCGAGCCCCGCCAGGCCTTCGAGGAGGCCAGCCGCCCGCAGATCGAGGACGGCCGCCTGCGTCGCGTGAGCTGACGCGCACCGATACACAGAAAACGGCCGGGTTCCACACGGAACCCGGCCGTTTTCTGTCCCCTTCCGGCCAAGCCATTCCAAAGTGGGCAATCGGCCCGGCCGGTATGATGGGCACGCCCTCGTAGCCCAATGGTAGAGGCAGGCCCCCTAAAAGGGTCACAAGTGTCGGTTCGAGTCCGACCGAGGGTACTGTGCGCCGTCGTCCCGGTTCCGAGCGCCCGCTTCACCCCCCGGAGGCGGGACCGGGCCCGCGGCGGCCGAAGCCACCGTCCCTACCTGCCCGGGTCTCGCTCCAGGAGCAGTTGGAGCTGGGCGAAGAGCCGCTCACCCGGGTCGGACAGGTCGATCCCGCTCACCGAGGCCGCACGCCGTACCCGGTATCGCAAGGTGTTCGGGTGGATGTGCAGCCGCTCGGCGGCGGCCCGGGCGTCGCCGAACGCCTCCAGGTACGCCAACAGGGAGTGCACCAGGTCGGCACCGCCGGAACGGTCGTGTTCGATCAGTCGGTTCACCCTCGGGTCCCGCAGTGACGGGTCCGCGCGCAGGTGCGCCAGGGTCCCGCTGATGAGGACCCGTGAGCGCACGTCGGAGATGGTCGCCACCTCCCGGCCGGCGTCCCCGTCCGGGACGGGCCCCATCGCGTCCAACACCAGGTCCGCCTCGGTCCGCGACGCCGGGACCTCGCCCAGGTGTTCCACGAGCGAGCCCACCGCGGCCCGCACGCGCAGCCCGAGCGCCGCGCGCGCCGCCGTCACGGTTCGGCGGGTGAGCGCGACCACCGACTGTTCGATCCCGTGGCGGCCCTCCCTGCCGCGGACCAGGTCGGGCAGCAGGACATAGACCCGCCCCTCCAACTCGGTGACCAGCGAACTGCGTCGGTAGGCCGCGGTGTGCACCGACACCAGGTCGATGAGCCGCCGCCGGCGCAGCTCCCGCTCGGGTCGGTCCGGACGTTCGCCCGCCGTGCCCCCGTCGTCCTCCGCCCCGGAACCCTGGTGCAGGGAGAACGCCACCACCAGCGCGGCCCGGTCGGGGTGCACCTCCACGGTGTCGGCCAGCGCGCTCGCGTCGATCCGCCCCTCCAGCAGACTCGACAGAAGGTCCTCGCGCAGCCGCAACCCGGCGCTGGCCTGGGTCCGTTGGCGGATCATCTGCAACGCGGTGGTGCGGGCCGCTCCCAGCAGTGCCTCCTCCGCGTGTTCGGCCAGGGGTTCGGTGCCCTCCTGGACCCAGATCGCGCCCAGGGGCCGTCTTCCGGCGTGGATCCCCACCGCCAGGCGGCGCCGGATGCCCAGCTCCGGGTGCTCGTCGATGCGCACGACCTCCTCGCCGGAGCGCAGCTTGGCGAACACCCCCCACTCGCGCAGCAACGCCAGGTACGACTCGGGGCCCTGCCGGCCCAGGACCGACAAGCGGCGCAGCTCGTCCACCTCGGCGCCGCTGGAGTAGGCCAGCACACGACTCGCGGAGTCCTCGATGCTCACCAACCCCCCGGTGAGGTGGGCGATGGTCTGCGCCATGGAGAACAGGTCGCCGCCGGCCTCCGCCATGTCCTCCGAGGCGGTCAGGCGGGCGTCGTCCACGATGCTCTGGCACACCGACTGCAACTGGTCCCAGCGCACCTCCGGACGGACCGACAGCAGGGCGATCCCGGCGTCCTCGGCCTCACCGCGCAGCGCGAGCGTCTCGTCGATCCGGCGGGGCGGACGCGTGCTCCGCCGCTCGGTCGTCGAAGTCCGCTCCTCCGCCGGCGCGTGGGTGTCGGTCTTGACCGCCACCGCCGTGGCGCCCCGCTCGGCCAGAACGCGCACCATGCGTCGTGCCCGCTCGCCGCGCACCCCGATCAGCAGCACCAGATCACCCTCCCGCGCCTCGGCGCGGTCCTCGGGGTCGAGGATGACGACGTTGTCCACCAGAACATCGAGCCCCTGGGGGGCCGCCGCGACGTCGACGACGGGATCCCCCAGGGCCAACAGGAGCCCGCGCAACGGGAGACCGGCCTCGGCTTCCTCTTCTGATCCTGAGTGACCAGTCATGACGTAGTTCCTCACCAGAAGCCTCCAGGCCATGACCCTACTGGAGCGGTGGGCGGACGGTGCGTCGGTGAACGGGGGTACCGGAGTCTCGATTTGTCCTGGTGAACAAATAAGGCCGGCAAAGAGTGGCCCGCCCCACAAGGTGTGGACGTCCACGTTCTGAGACCGTTGAATCAGCCCAACCCTGCTCGTTCAGGGACATTCTTTCCAGGGAGGTGCCCATGGACGCCGTGACCAACGTCCCGCTGCCGGTGAACGAACCCGTTCTCTCCTACGCTCCGGGAAGCGCCGAGCGCGCCGCGCTCGTCGCCGAACTCGACGAGCTCGGCCGCGCGAGCATCGACCTGCCGATGCGGATCAACGGTGAGAGCCGTATGGGCGGCGGGGAGCCCATCGACGTGGTGCAGCCGCACAACCACGCGTCCGTCCTGGGCACGATGCGCAACGCCACGCAGGAGGACGCCCGCGACGCCATCGCCGCCGCGAAGGCCGCGGCCCCCGCCTGGCGCGCGATGTCCTTCGACGACCGCGCCGCGATCATCCTGCGCGCCGCCGAACTGCTCGCCGGTCCCTGGCGCGCCACCATCAACGCCGCCACCATGCTCGGTCAGTCGAAGACCATCCAGCAGGCGGAGATCGACGCGGCCTGCGAGCTCATCGACTTCTGGCGCTTCAACGTCTCCTACGCCCGGCAGCTCATCGAGCAGCAGCCGCTGAGCGTCAAGGGCGTCTGGAACCGCATGGAGCAGCGTCCGCTGGAGGGGTTCGTCTACGCGATCACCCCCTTCAACTTCACCGCCATCGCGGGCAACCTGCCCACCGCGCCCGCCCTCATGGGCAACGTGGTCGTCTGGAAGCCGTCCCCGACCCAGCAGTTCGCCGCCGAACTCACCATGCGCCTCCTGGAGGAGGCCGGGATGCCCCCGGGCGTCATCAACATGGTCACCGGTGACGGCCTGGCCGTCTCGGACGTCGCCCTCAACGACCCCGAACTGGCCGGCGTGCACTTCACCGGTTCCACCAAGACCTTCCAGCACCTGTGGAAGAGCGTCGGTGAGAACATCGCCGACTACCGCTCCTACCCGCGCATCGTGGGCGAGACCGGTGGCAAGGACTTCATCGTCGCCCACTCCTCCGCCGACCCGGAGGTGCTGCGCACCGCCATCGTCCGAGGCGCGTTCGAGTACCAGGGGCAGAAGTGCTCCGCCGCCTCCCGCGTGTTCGTCGCGCGTTCGGTGTGGGAGAAGACGCGTGACGCCCTGGTCGCCGAGACCGAGGCCCTGACGATGGGCGACGTCACCGACCTGTCGAACTTCGTCGGCGCCGTCATCGACCGCCGCTCCTTCGACAAGCTGGCCAAGGTCCTCAAGGACGCCGAGTCCGACCCGACCCTGGACATCATCGCCGGCGGCACCGCCGACGACTCGGTCGGTTACTTCGTCCGCCCGACCATCATCGAGGGCACCGACCCGTCCAACGACGTCTTCCGCACCGAGTACTTCGGCCCGATCGTCGCCGTGCACGTCTACGAGGACGAGAAGTACGACGAGATCCTGAAGGTCGTCGACGAGGGCTCCGCCTACGCCCTGACCGGCGCCGTCCTGGCCAAGGACCGCGCCGCGGTGGCCAAGGCGTCCGAGGCGCTGCGCTTCACCGCCGGCAACTTTTACATCAACGACCGCCCGACCGGCTCCATCGTCGGTCAGCAGCCCTTCGGCGGCGGTCGCGCCTCCGGTACCAACGACAAGGCGGGTTCGGCGCAGAACCTGTCCCGCTGGTCCAGCCCGCGCGCCATCAAGGAGACGTTCGTCGCCCCGACGGTCTCCTCCTACCCGCACCAGGGGTAGTGCCCCGGGTGCGCACCCCCTCCTCCGTCCTGAGGGGGTGCGCACCCACCCGGGACCGCGTCCGGTCCCGTACCCCCCGAGGAACCCGCCGCCGCCGGCACACCGGCAGCGCTTCGTCCGCGCCGACCCATCGGTCCGCGCACGTCTTCTTCGTCGAGGTCACCATGCTTCGTAAGCCCCTGTTGCTCGCCGCCAGGTCCACGACCTGCCGCACCATCATCGAGCGCACTCCCATGACCCGGGCCATGGTCTCCCGCTTCGTCGCGGGCGCCACCCGCGAGGAGGCCCTGCCGGCCGTCCACGAGTTGGCCCGGGACCGCTACATCACCCTGGACTTCCTCGGTGAGGACACCACCGACCTCTCCCAGGCCACCGCGACGGTGACCGCGTACCAGGACCTGCTCGCGTCGCTGGGCGAGGCCGGGCTGGGCGACCGTGCCGAGGTGTCGGTCAAGCTGTCGGCCGTCGGCCAGTTCCTGAACCGGGACGGCGAGAAGATCGCCCTGGACAACGCGCGCATGATCGCCGAGGCGGCCCGGGAGATCGGCACCACGGTCACCCTCGACATGGAGGACCACACCACGGTCGACTCCACGCTGGGCATCCTGCGGGAGCTGCGCACGGACTTCCCGTTCGTGGGCGCGGTGCTCCAGGCCTACCTGCACCGCACCGTGGCCGACTGCCGCGACCTCAGTGGGAGCGGCTCCCGGGTGCGCCTGTGCAAGGGGGCCTACGACGAACCCGAGTCCGTGGCCTTCCGTGACAAGCACGAGGTGGACAAGGCGTACGTGCGCGCTCTGCGCGTCCTGATGGAGGGCGAGGGCTACCCGATGGTGGCCTCCCACGACCCCCGCATGATCGCGATCGCCGGTGAGATGGCGGCCGCCAACGGTCGCGGCACGGACGACCACGAGTACCAGATGCTCTACGGGATCCGGGACACCGAGCAGGTGCGCCTGGCCGCCGAGGGCAAGCGCATGCGCGTCTACGTGCCCTACGGCGACGAGTGGTACGGCTACTACATGCGGCGGCTGGCCGAGCGTCCCGCCAACATGCTGTTCTTCGCGCGGTCCCTGATCACCCGCAACTAGTCCCCGTTCTGCGGGGCCCGCGCCGCGCTTGTCGCGCGTGCGCGGGCTTCCCACGGCACGGCGGGGACCCGCGGCTCCACCGGTGCGCCGCTCGTGCCGGGCACACGGCACGAGGGCACCCTCAGGCGCCCACCGGATGATCGCGGCCCGTACCACCGACGGTGGTACGGGCCGCCGCGCGTACCGGGTCCGTTTCCCAACGGTGACCTGGTCCTCGGAACCCGCGAGTAACGCCGTGCGTTACCTTATGGGCAGCAATCCACGCGTGAAAGGCCTTTACTAGACATGCGGATGCGGAGTTCCAACCCCGTCCTGAAGCGGGCGCTCCAACAGCAGTCCGGCCCCCAACAGGGCTACGGGCAGCCCGGTTACGGTCAGCAGGGCTATGGGCAGCCGGGGTACGGACAGCCGTACCAGCAGCAGGGCTACCCCCAGCAGGCCTACGGCCAGCCCGGTTACCCCCAGCAGGGCTACCCCGAGCAGGGTTACCCCCAGCAGGCGGCCGGCGACCAGCCGATGACCATCGACGACGTCGTCGTGCGCACCGGCATGACCCTCGGCACCGTCGCGATCTTCGGTGTCATCACCTACTTCCTCACCATGGGCAACCTCGGACTGGGCATGGGGCTCATGTTCGTCGGTATGCTCGGCGGCCTCATCCTGGGCCTGGTGATCGCGTTCAAGCAGATCACCAACCCGGTCGCGATCCTCAGCTACGCCGCTCTGCAGGGGCTGCTCGTCGGTGGGCTGTCGGCCTTCCTCGGGATCAGCCTCTCGGCCACCCTCGGCGACCCGACCGCGGGCACCTCGCTGGTGTCCCAGGCCGTGATCGGCACCGTGGTGGTCTTCGGTGTGATGCTGGCGCTGTACAAGTTCCGCATCATCAAGGTGACCGACGGCTTCGTCAAGGCCGTCTCCTACGCCGTTCTCGGCGCCGCCGCGCTGATGCTGGTCAACTTCGTGCTCAGCTTCTTCATCTCCGGTGGCATGGGCCTGCGTGAGCCCACCTGGCTCGGCCTGGGCATCGGCCTCGTGTTCGTCGTTCTGGCCGCTCTGACCCTGGCCATCGAGTTCCGTGGCATCGAGGAGGGCGTCGAAGCCGGCATCCCCAACAAGTTCGCCTGGCAGTTCGCCTTCGGTCTGACCGTCTCCCTGGTCTGGCTGTACATCGAGATCCTGCGTCTGCTCTGGATCATCAAGACGATGTTCGCCGACTAGGTCGCGGCCACCCGAGTACACGAAGGCCGCCCCGGACAGCAGGTTCCGGGGCGGCCTTCGTGCGTGCGCTGTCGCTCGGGTCAGGGGCCCTCGCGGCGTGGAGCCGGGATGGAGCGGTTCCGGCGGCGACGGTCGTACTCGGTGACGATGGCGTGGGCGTAGCCGTGGGTGAGGTCGTACTCGTCAGCGAGCCAGTGCGACCGGTCCAGGGGGCGCAGGAGGCCCGGTCCCTTGTCGAGCGAGTCGAACCACTCGTGGAGTCCTCGGCCGGTCACGACCGGGATGCGTTCGATGAGCTTTGCGTGGATCTCCGGCGAGTGGGTAACCGACATAGGCACCTCCGCAGTGCGTTGGGCGTGTGGCACTTACCTGCGACCCTGCATCAGGATCACGGTTCGGACAAGACCTGGTCGCCGGCTTTTACCTTGCCGGAGCGAGAACGTTCACATGAGGGTGCTACGTGGCCGTACTCGCGGGACTCTCGATCTTTCTCACACGTATTCGTCAGAACCCACCGCGCGAGGGGCCCCGAACCGACGGTCCGGGACCCCTGGAGCGCGCTCGGCTCCGCCCCCACCGCGACGGTCGCCCCGTGGGCGGTCGGTATGGACGCGGGTGCGGGTCGGGACTAGCTCAGACGCTCGAAGACGGCCGCCATGCCCTGGCCGCCGCCGACGCACATGGTCTCCAGCCCGAACGTCTTGTCGTGGAAGCGCAGACCGTTGATCAGCGTGCCGGTGATCCGCGCGCCGGTGCTGCCGAACGGGTGGCCGATGGCGATGCCGCCGCCGTTGACGTTCAGTCGGGAGTCGATGTCCACGCCCAGTCGGTCGGCGGAGGGCAGCACCTGCGCGGCGAAGGCCTCGTTGATCTCGACCAGGTCGATGTCGCCGATCGCCATGTTCGCGCGGGCCAGGGCCTGCTTGGAGGCCTCGACCGGGCCCAGCCCCATGATCTCGGGGCTCAGACCGGTCACGCCGGTGGAGACGATCCGGGCCAGCGGCGTGATGCCCAACCGCTTGGCCTTGGTGTCGCTCATGATGACGAGCGCGGAGGCGCCGTCGTTGAGCGGGCAGGCGTTGCCGGCGGTGACGGTGCCGTCGGGGCGGAACGCCGGCTTGAGCCCGGCGACCTTGTCGTAGGTGGTGCCGCGTCGGATGCCGTCGTCGGTCGTGACCACCGTGCCGTCGGGCAGGGTGACCGGGGTGATCTCCCGCTCCCAGAAGCCGTTGTCGATCGACCTCTCGGCGAGGTTCTGCGAGCGGACGGCGAACTCGTCCTGACGCCGGCGGGAGACGCCGGTGATCTCGGCGACGTTCTCCGCGGTCTGGCCCATCTCGATGTAGACGTCGGGCAGGCCCCCGGAGTCGCGCGGATCGGTCCAGGTGCCCTGGTCGCCCTCCTTGCGCTGCTCGGTGCGCGCCTTGGCGTCCGCGAAGAGCGGGTTCTCGTTCTGCGGGTTGTCGCTGCTTCCGTTGACGAACCTGCTGACGGTCTCCACACCGGCGGAGACGAACACGTCGCCCTCACCGGCCCTGATCGCGTGGAAGGCCATCCGTGTGGTCTGGAGCGACGAGGAGCAGTAGCGGGTGACGGTGGTGCCCGGGACGGTGTCCAAACCCAACTGCACGGCCACGACGCGGGCCAGGTTGAAGCCCTGGTCGCCGCCGGGCAGACCACAGCCGAGCATGATGTCGTCGATGCTCCCGGGGTCCAGTTCCGGGACCTGGGCCAGGGCGGACCCGATGATCTGCGTCGTGAGGTCGTCCGGACGGATGTCCTTCAGGGAGCCCTTGAAGGCTCGACCGATGGGGGAGCGCGCGGTGGCGACGATGACTGCTTCGGGCATGTTGATCGTCCTTGTCGTGGGCACGTTGTTACCGACCAGTTAACCCGCCGGGCGCTCCCCGGCGCCATTCGGGGTCGGCCTTGACGGCTCGCCCTCCGCGGGCTCCCCGCCGTGCTCTCGGGCCGAGCCCCGGAGTCGGAACGGACCGCGGATGAGCGCGGCCCACCCCGCCCGCGGGCCGGTCGATTCCGCTCCGCCGGCCCGGGTGACCTCGGTTCCCGGCGTCTCCGCGGCCACCACGGCCGCGCGTTCGACGGGCAGCACACCGCGGGTGCGCTCGCCCTCGTCGAGTTCGGGCAGGAGCCCCAGCGCGGCGCACGCGGACGGCAGGACGGCGAAGGCCGCCTGCGCGTACCCGCGCGCTGACGGATGGAATCGGTCTGGGCCGAACATGGAAACCGGATCTGACCGGAAGTCGTCGGCGAGCAGGTCGCTCAGCGAGACGGTGCGACCTCCGACCTCGGTCACCGCGATCGTCTGTGCCGCGGCCAACTGACGTGAGGCGCGACGGGCCACCGATCGCAGTGGCCACCCGATGGGGCGCACCGTCCCCAGGTCCGGACAGGTCGCCACCACCACCGGGGTGCCCCGCTCCACCAGGTCCCGGGTGATCTTCCGCAGCGCCGCGACGGCGTCGTTGGGCCGTACCCGGCGGATGACGTCGTTGGCGCCGATGAACACCACCGCGACGTCGAAGCGTTGATCGGGCAGACGGGCCCCGGCCCGCTCCACCTGGTCGTCCAGGTGGGCCGAGGTCGCTCCGGGGGAGGCCGTGCAGCGCAACCGCACCCGGCGTTCTGTGGCGGCGGCGATCCCCGCGGCCAGCATCGCGCCGGGGGTCTCCCGCGCCTCGGTCACGGCGAAACCGGCCGCGGTGGAGTCGCCGAGCATCAACAGGCGCAGCGGCCGGCCGGCGCCCTCCCCGTAGACCCCGTCCGCCCGAGGGCGTCGCCACCGGGTCCCGCCGATCGCGTTCTTGGCCAACCGGGCCTGGAGATAGAGCAGGGCCACCGTGCCCCCGCCCACGAGTGTGAGGCCGCCTCCGCCGAAGGCGGTGGCGGCGGCGATGCGCCGTGCTCGCACGGCTCGCAGCATGCGGTCACCCCCAGCGTCGGACCCCTCCCGCTCGCCGGCGGGACGGTTACGACTCGACGTTACCGGCGAGGAACTCCATGGTCACGTACCCGGAAGGCACATGATCCGCACGCGCCGGCCGGCCGATTCGAGCCTGCGTGATCATCGGCCCGGACGGCGTGGAGCCCCGTTCCGCCCCCGGCGCGTCGCGGTGCCGCCGTCCTCGACAAGGCGTGACGGGTTCCGGGCGACAGGCCGGGGCGTTCACCGACAACGAGCCTGGTGAAGCGGAGCGAACCCCCGGAAAAACGGCTTAGAGTTCAAGGTGTGGAGGGGCCGGATCGGTTCCCACCCGCCTCGGGCGTCACCGGGGATGCGACACCGGCGGGCCGAAGACCCGGTCGCCACGATGCGAAGGAGCGAAGTTGCGGGTACACGACTCACTCATCGACCTGGTCGGGGACACCCCGCTGGTCCGTCTGCGCAAGGTCACCGAGGGGCTGGCCCCGACGATCGTGGCCAAGGTCGAGTACTTCAACCCGGGCGGATCGGTCAAGGACCGTATCGCGCTGCGCATGGTCGAGGCCGCCGAGAAGAGCGGCGAGCTCAAGCCGGGCGGCACGATCGTCGAGCCGACCTCGGGCAACACCGGCATCGGGCTGGCCCTGGTCGCCCAGGAGAAGGGCTACCGCTGCGTCTTCGTCTGCCCGGACAAGGTCGGACCGGACAAGCTGTCGGTCCTGCGCGCCTACGGCGCCGAGGTCGTGGTCTGCCCGACCACGGTCGCCCCCGAACACCCCGAGTCCTACTACTCGGTCTCGGACCGGTTGGCCCGTGAGATCCCGGGCGCCTGGAAGCCCAACCAGTACGAGAACCAGAACAACCCGGACTCGCACTACCACTCCACCGGCCCGGAGATCTGGGAGCAGACCGAGGGGCGTATCACGCACTTCGTGGCGGGTATCGGTACCGGCGGCACCATCAGCGGCACCGGCCGCTACCTCAAGGAGGCCTCGGAGGGGCGCGTCCAGATCGTGGGCGCCGACCCCGAGGGTTCGGTCTACTCGGGCGGCACCGGCCGTCCCTACCTGGTGGAGGGTGTGGGCGAGGACATCTGGCCCGGTACCTACGACACCGCCATCTGCGACGAGATCGTGGCGATCAGCGACAAGGACTCGTTCCTCATGACCCGCCGCCTGGCCAAGGAGGAGGGCCTGCTGGTGGGCGGCTCCTGCGGTCTGGCGGTGGAGGCGGCGCTGCGCGTGGCCGAGACCGCGGACCCCGACGACGTCATCGTCGTGCTGCTGCCGGACGGTGGCCGCGGTTACCTCGGCAAGATCTTCAACGACGAGTGGATGGCCGACTACGGCTTCCTGTCCGCCGAGACCGAGGAGGCCACCGCCGGCCAGGTCCTGGGGGCGAAGGAGGTCGAGATGCCCGACTTCGTGCACAGCCACCCGGACGAGACCGTCGGCACCGCCGTGGCGATCATGCGCGAGTACGGCGTCTCCCAGCTGCCGGTGATGAAGGAGGAGCCGCCGGTCATGGCGGCCGAGGTGGTGGGCTCCATCGCCGAGCGCGACCTGTTGGACGCCCTCTTCGACGGCCGGGCCGAGCTGGACGACCTGGTCGAGACCCACATGGGCGCTCCGCTGGCCACGGTGGGCACCGGCACCCCGGTGAGCGACTGCGTGCGCCTGCTGCGCGCGTCGGGCGCCCTGGTGGTGCTGAGCGACGGCAAGCCGGTGGGCATCCTCACCCGCCAGGACCTGCTGGCGCACCTGTCGGGCTGACCCGGAAACGGCGCACCGGGTCTCGAACACCGTTCGGGACCCGGTGTCCACGAGCCGGACACGGTGCCGCATACTCGGACACTGCTAGTGTTCGCGTCAGGATTTACTGGCCGGTAATAAGTAGGTGCACCCGTGTCGCGGCTCCTCAACTGGATCATCCGCTCCGTCTGGTCGTACGCACGGACCCACGGCGAGATCCGCGCCGACTCCCGGGCCGCCCGGAGATTCGCCGGCTTCGGCTGCGGATCGGCCATCGCCTTCCCGGTGGCCACCCTGTACGGCGAACCCTGGATCGAGATCGGGGTGCACACCGTCCTGGGCGGTGACATCACCCTGGCCGCCGGTATGGGACCCGAATACGACCTCGGCGAGGGCACCGTCGTGCGGATCGGCTCCGGTTGCGCCATCGGCCGCGGCTCGCACGTCGTCGCCCACAAGTCCGTGGACATCGGCGACCACGTCTACACCGGCCCCTACGTCTACATCACCGACCAGAACCACGCCTACGCCAACACCGACATCCCCGTCGGCCTCCAGTGGCCGGTGGACGACCCGGTGAGCATCGGCGACGGCTCGTGGTTGGGGGCCAACTCCGTCATCCTGCCCGGTGTGCACCTGGGCCGGAACTCGGTGGTCGCGGCCGGCACGGTGGTCCGCCCCGGCACCTATCCCGACCACGCCGTCATCGCCGGGATCCCCGGCAAGGTCGTGCGCAGCCACGATCCCGCACTGGGCTGGGA
>NZ_QOCZ01000074.1 GCF_018207095.1 Nocardiopsis sp. MG754419
CCCCCGGCCCGCCCTCCACCGCCTGGTGGGACGTGCCCGTCGCCGAGGTGTCCGCCCTCGACACCACCCGTCGCGCCCACCACGACCACGAGCGACGGCGGGGCGACCGCCGTCACCACCTGTGAACCCCGCGAGGAGCAGCCATGATCGACCCCGCACTCCGCAGCCCCCGCGAACGTCTCGTCTTGGGTTCGGCCCCCGACTCCTGGGGCGTGTGGTTCCCCGACGACACCCTCCAGACCCCCTGGCCGCGTTTCCTCGACGAACTCGCCGAGGCCGGGTACGGGTGGCTCGAACTGGGCCCCTACGGCTACCTGCCCACCGACCCGGCCCGGCTCGCCGACGAGGTCGGCCGCCGGTCGCTGCGGGTCAGCGGAGGCACCGTCTTCGGTGACCTCCACAACGCGCACCACCGTGAGGACACCTTCGCCACCGCCCGCACCGTCGCGGCGCTCACCGCGGCCGTCGGCGCCCACCACCTCGTGTTCATCCCACCCATGTACCGGGACCAGCGCACCGGTGCCTACACCGAGTCGCCGACGCTGGACGCCGATCAGTGGGCGCACCTGACCCGCACCGCCGACGAACTCGGCCGCGTCCTCCTGGACGAGTACGACGTACGCCTGTGCCTGCACTCGCACGCCGACACCCACGTGCGCACCCAGGAGGAGATCGAACGGTTCCTCGACGGCACCGACCCCGACCTCGTGTCGCTGTGCCTGGACACCGGGCACGTCGCCTACGGGGGAGGTGACGCGGTCGACCTCGTGCGTCGCTACCGGGAGCGCATCGGCTACGTCCACATCAAACAGATGGACCCCGACGTCCTGGCACAGGTGGAGCGCGAGGGGCTGAGTTTCGGCGAGGCGGTCCGGCGCGGTGTGTGCGTGGAGCCCCCCGCGGGGGTCCCGGCGCCCGCCTCGGTCATCGACGCGCTGGACGAGGTGGACGCGCGCGTGTTCGTCATCGTCGAACAGGACCTGTACCCCTGCGACTTCGACGTCCCCGCGCCCATCGCCGAGCGCACCCGCCGCTACCTCAACGGCTGTGGTCTGGGCGCCCGGCACCAGAGCCTCCCCTGAAGCGTCGCCGGCGCGTCACGTCCGGACCCGTCCCCCTCCACCCGACCGATCCTCGGAGGCCCGATGCAACGCTTACCCGCCGTCCCTGCCCTGGCCCTGGGAGCCGTCGGCGTGCTCCTGGTCGCCACCGCCTGTAGTTCCGAGGGAGGCCGCGAACAGTCCGCCGAGGACGCCGAGGCCGTCGACCTGACGATCGCCATGATCACCCATCAGGTGCAGGGCGACACCTTCTGGGACATCGTGCGCACCGGCGCGGAGGCCGCCGCCGACAAGAGCGGCGTCGACCTGGAGTACGCGGCCGACCCCGAGGCCCGGGAACAGGCCAACCTCGTGCAGAACGCCGTCGACCGCGGTGTCGACGGCATCGCCGTCACCCTGCCCAGCCCGGACACCATGGAGGGCGCGCTGGAGGCCGCGGAGGCCGCCGACATCCCGGTGGTCGCCCTCAACTCCGGTATCGACGACTGGCAGGACCTCGGCGTGCAGCAGTACTTCGGTACCGACGAGTACCTGGCCGGTGAGGCGTTCGGCGCCCGCCTCGACGAGGAGGGCCTGGAGAACGTCGTGTGCGTCATCCACGAACAGGGCAACATCGGGCTGGAGTCACGCTGCGAGGGCCTGGCCGCCGAGTTCGCGGGACAGACCGAGACCCTGTACGTGGACAGCGCCAACATGCCCGAGGTGCGTTCGGCCCTCTCCTCCCGCCTGGAGGAGTCCACCGACGTCGACCTGGTCGCCGCCCTGGGCGCGCCCATCGCCATCACCGCCCTGGACGCCATCGGCGACGCCGGGAGTGAGGCCGCCGTCGCCACCTTCGACACCAACGCCGAACTCGTGGCCGCCCTCCAGGACGGCGACGTGCTGTGGGCCGTGGACCAACAGCCCTACCTCCAGGGTTACCTGTCGGTGGAGTCGCTGTGGCTCTACCGCACCAACGGCAACACCCTCGGGGGCGGAGAGCCCGTCCTGACCGGACCGGCGTTCATCGACGACACCAACATCGACGACGTCGCCGAGTACGCCGAGCGGGGGACGCGCTGACCATGGGCGAAACAGTGACACCGCGGGTACCGCCCCCCGCCGCGGACGAGGAGAAGACGTCGCGGGTGGCCCGGCGCGGACCGCTGCGCCGGTTCCTGACCCGACCCGAGGTCGGCTCCCTGGTGGGCGCCGTGGTGGTGTTCGCGGTGTTCTTCGCGATCGCCGAACCCTTCCGCACCGGTGCGGCGCTGGCCACCATCCTCTACGCCGGGTCCACCATCGGCATCATGGCCGTGGGCGTGGCCCTGCTCATGATCGGCGGCGAGTTCGACCTTTCCGCGGGGGTCGCCGTCATCACCTCGGCGCTGGCCGCGTCCATGTTCGCGTGGTGGTTCTCGCTGAACGTCTGGGTGGGCGCCCTGTTCGCCCTGGCGGTCTCCCTGGGGGTGGGCCTCCTCAACGGGTGGATCCTCACCCGCACCCGACTCCCCAGTTTCCTGGTCACCCTGTCGATGTTCCTCATGCTCCAGGGGATCAACATCGCGGTGACGCGCCTGGTCACCGGTGGCGTCTCCACGCGCGGCATCGCCGACATGGACGGGTTCGACTCCGCCCGGGCCGTGTTCGCCTCCAGCTTCTCCGTGGGCGGGGTGTCGGTGCGCGTCACGGTCCTGTGGTGGCTGCTGTTCGTGGCCCTGGCCACCTGGGTCCTGGTCCGCACCCGCGTGGGCAACTGGATCTACGCGGTGGGCGGGGACGCCGAGAGCGCCCGTGCCGTCGGTGTGCCCGTCACCCGGGTCAAGATCGGCCTGTTCATGACGGTGGGCTTCTTCGCCTGGTTCTCCGGCATGCACCTGCTCTTCGCCTTCAACACCGTCCAGTCCGGTGAGGGCGTGGGCAACGAACTGCTGTACATCATGGCCGCCGTCGTCGGCGGCTGTCTGCTCACCGGTGGCTACGGCACGGTGATCGGCGCCGCCATCGGCGCGTTCATCTACGGCATGACCCGGCAGGGCATCGTCTACGCCGGGTGGGACAACAACCTGGTGATGTTCTTCGTCGGCGCGATGCTGCTCGCCGCCGTCGTGATCAACGGCTGGGTGCGCACCCAGGCCGGTCGGAGGTGACCGCGTGACCGACCAGGACACCCCTCTGCTGGAGTTGCGCGGCGTGCACCGCCGCTTCGGCCACATCCGTGCTCTGACCGGGGTCGACCTGCGTGTGCGGGCCGGGCGCGTCACCTGTGTGCTCGGCGACAACGGGGCCGGCAAGTCCACCCTCATCAAGATCCTCGCCGGGCTGTACGCCCCCACCGAGGGGGAGTACCTGGTGGACGGGGCGCCGGTGGCCTTCACCTCGCCGCGACAGGCGCTCGACCGCGGGATCGCCACCGTCTACCAGGACCTGGCGCTGGTCCCGCTCATGCCGGTCTGGCGCAACTTCTTCCTCGGCTCGGAGATCCGCCGCGGGTGGGGGCCGCTGTCGAGGCTGGACGTCGCGCGCATGCGTTCCCTGGCCGACTCCGAACTCCGCGAGATGGGCATCGCCCTCCCCGACATCGACGCTCCCGTGGGTCATCTGTCCGGTGGACAACGGCAGGTCCTGGCCATCGCCCGCGCCGTCCACCTCGGTGCGCGCGTGCTCATCCTCGACGAACCCACGGCCGCGCTCGGGGTCCGCCAGTCCGGGGTGGTGCTCAGGTACGTCGACGCCGCCCGCGACGCCGGGTTGGGCGTCGTGTTCGTCACCCACAATCCGCACCACGCCCACCTGGTCGGCGACCACTTCACGGTGCTCACCCTGGGCGGGGTGGACGTGGACGCGCCCCGTGAACGCCTGTCCCCGGAGGCGCTCACCCACCACATGGCCGGCGGCGCCGAACTCGACGCCCTGGAGCACGAACTCCGACGGGACCAGGCTCCACCGGCCCGGCCCTCGCCCGACGGGTCGCCGGACCCGGGGTGAGCGCGGTGCGGGCGCCGGACACCGTTCGCGGAGCCACAGGGGTGCGCGTTGGGACGCCGTTGGACCGCGCTCACTGCGAGCCCGGGGACGGACCGTGAGGGGGAGGGTGCGGGACGGGCCCTCCCACCGCGAGCCCCGACGGTTCCGCCGTGCCGTGGGGCGTGCGACCCCGGGGCGCAGCGTCGCAGACCCGGTCTACGGGCGCAGGTGCTCCTCCAGGGCGGTGAGCAGCCGGTCCACGTCCCCCTCGGTCACGTACGGGGCCATGCCCACGCGCAGCCCGGCGTCGTCTTCCAGGGCCAGCCGGGCGAAGGTCTCGTGGGCGTAGAAGCTACCGGCCGGGGCCAGGACGTCGCGTTCGGCCAGGGCCCGGGAGACCTCGACGCTGCGCCGCCCCGGGAAGGTGAGGAACAGCGTGGGGGTGCGGTCGGCGGCCCGGGAGTGCAGCACGACACGGTCGCCGAACGCGGCCAGCCCTTCCTCCACACGCAGACGCAACGCGTCCTCGTGCGCGTCGATCGCCGACTGTGAGAGCGCCAGACGCTCCCGGCGCGACACCGACGGGTCGCCGTTCCCGGTCAGGTCGGCGAGCACCTCCACCGCCTCGGTGGCCCCGGCCAGGGTCTCGTAGGGCAGGGTCCCGAACTCGAAGCGCTCGGGCACCGCGTCGGTGGAGGGCACCAGTTTCTCCGGCCGGAGGGTGTCCAACAGCGCCGGGGCGGCGACCAGCACCGCGCAGTGCGGGCCCAGGAACTTGTACGGCGAGCACACCAGGAAGTCCGCCCCCATCCCCACCGGGTCCACCACCGCGTGCGCGGCGTGGTGCACCGCGTCCACGTAGACCAGCGCGCCGTGCCGGTGGGCCCGGTCGGCGATGGTCCGCACCGGCGGGCGGGTGCCCAGCAGGTTGGAGGCGGCGGTCACGGCCACGAGCCGGGTGCGTTCGTTGATCACCGAGTCCAGGTCCGACAGGTCCGCCTCGGCGGTGGCCGGGTCCAGGTCGATCCACCGCACGGTGGCGCCGGCGCGCTCGGCCGCCTGGATCCACGGGCGCACGTTGGCGTCGTGGTCCAGCCGGGTCACCACCACCTCGTCGCCCGGGGCCCATCCCCGTCCGTCTTGGCCCCGCGCCAGGTGCCGGGAGAAGTCGTAGGTGATCTGGGTGGCGCTGCGGCCGTGGACCACCCCCGCCGGGTCGGAGCCGAGCAGATCGGCGTAGGCGCTCCGGAACGCGGCCACGGCCCTCTCCGCGTTGGTCTGCGAGGCCACGGAGCCGCCGCGGTTGGACAGCGGCCCGGTCAGGGTGCGGGCGATCGCCTCCCCGACACGGGCCGGCGTCTGGGTGCCCCCGGGGCCGTCGAAGTGGGCGATGCCCGAGGTGAGGGAGGGGAAACCGGTCCGGAACGAGGTGGGGTCGAACGCCGTCATGGGACTCCTTCGCGCCTGGGGAACTCGGACCCCACGTTCGCACACCGCCCCGCGCCGCGGACCACCCGCGTCGTCGGGCCTGGATGAGTGACGCCCGCGCCGGGGCCCGGCGGGCCGGTGCGAGGACGTGTGGCGACACCTTCGCGGAGGACCTTTCGGCAAAAATAATTAATTAGTATTTATTATTGACGTTACCTGGATCACTCTGACATGCTCTTGCGCAGTCGAGGAAGGCGTCCGCGCAGGTGAGCGGCGCGCCCTACGTCAAGGAGGACCCCCATGGGCAGACGACCGCCACGCCCCCCGGGCCGCGCGATCGCCGCTGTCGCCGCCGCCCTGTGCGTGCTGATGCTCGCCGGATGCGGCGCCCGTCTCGGAGAGGACGGCCGGATCGGCGTCGTCTACATGGACGCGCAGGGCTTCTACGCGGGAGTCCGCCAGGGCATGCAAGACCACGCCGAGAACTCCGGACGCGAACTCCAGCTGCTGGAGCTCAACGCCCGCGGCGACGCCTCCGAGGAGAGCACCTTCGTCGACGTGGTCTCCTCGGCCGACGTCGACGCGCTGGTCCTGTCACCGGTCTCGGCCACCGCCTCGGTCCCGGCCGTGCGGCTGGCGCACGAGAGCGGCGTGCCGGTGATCTGCTACAACACCTGCGTCGAGGACGAGGCCGCCGCGGAGTACGTGACCTCCTACATCCTCGGCGACCCCCACGAGTTCGGGCGCCTGCTCGGTGACGCCGCCGCTGACCACTTCGAGGGCGAAGGCGTGTCCGACCCCGAGATCGCGGTCCTCAACTGCGAGTTCGTCGAGGTCTGCGTGCAGCGCAGGGAGGGCTTCGAGGAAGCGCTCTTCGACCGCCTGCCCGACGCCCGGATCGTCGCCAACCAGGAGGGCGCGACCATCGACGAGGCCGTCGACGTGGGCGAACGGCTCCTCACCGCCCACCCCGACCTCGACGCCTTCTACGGCGAGGCCGGCGGCGCCACCATGGGCGCGGTCCGCGCCGTGGCCAACCGGGGCCTGGCCGGGGAGGTCGTGGTCTTCGGCAGCGACATGTCCACGGACGCGGCCCGCGCCCTGTCCGACCACCGCATCCTCAAGGCCAACGTCGACATCTCCGGCACCGCCGTCGGGCTCCTGGCGGGGGAGACGGTCGAGCGCATCATCGCCGGCGAGGCACCCGACGAGTTCGTCACTCCGGCGCCCATCGACCTCTACACCACCCCGGAGGACGGCGAGGAGTGGCTGGAGGAGCACCCGGACGGCATCCCGTGACCGGCCCGCGCATCCCACGTCCATCGTTCCTCCCACCCGTGGAGCACCCATGAGCGACACCCCCGCAGCGGCGGCGCCCGACACCGAGGTCGTGGCCCGCGTCCGCGGCGCCACCAAGAGCTACCCCGGAGTCACGGCACTGGCCCACGCCGACTTCGAGATCCGCGCCGGCGAGGTCCGCGCCCTGTTGGGGCGCAACGGCGCCGGCAAGTCCACCCTCATCCGTCTGCTGTCGGGCGTGGAGACGCCCGACGAGGGCGAGATCGAGATCGACGGCCGTCCCCTCGGCGACGGCGGCATCCGGCGGGCCGGAGAGCTCGGCGTGGGCACGGTCTACCAGGAACTCAGCCTGGTCCCGGAGCTGTCGGCCGCGGAGAACCTCTACCTCGGTTCCTGGCCCAAGGGCAACGGGCGCATCGACTACGCCGCCATGCGCACCGGTGCCGAGGAGGTCTTCGCCGAACTCGGCGTCGACATCGCCCCCGGCACCCGTGTCGGCGCGCTGCCCCTGGCCCAGCAGCAGCTCGTGGAGATCGCGCGCGCCCTGCGGGCCCGGCCCCGCCTGCTGATCCTGGACGAGCCCACCAGCGCGCTGGCGGCGGCCGAGGCCGAGGCCGTGCTGGAGGCCGTCACCCGCGTCGCCGCACGGGGCGTGGGCGTCATCTACGTCAGCCACCGTCTGGACGAGATCCGACGGGTCGCCGACACCGTCACCGTCATGCGCGACGGCGCGATCGTCGAGACGGTACCGGTGCGGGGCGCCACCACCGCCCGCATCGTGTCGCTCATGCTCGGCGAGGGTGGGGTCGAGGCGCAGGCCCCGGTCCGCCGCCCCACCCCGACCTCGGGGACACCGCTGTTGTCCGTCCGGGACCTCGCGGTCCCGCCCAAGATCGAGAGCGTCTCCTTCGACCTCCACCCCGGTGAGGTCCTGGGGCTGGGCGGGCTCATGGGGTCCGGACGCACCGAACTCCTGCGCGCGCTGGCCGGGTTCACCCCCGCGCACGGCGCTCTGGAGGTGGACGGGTCGCCCGTGGCGCGCCCCACTCCGCGCACCATGCGACGTCTGGGCGTGGGCATCACCCCGGAGGACCGCAAGGGAGAGGGTGTGATCCCCCTCCTCGGTGTCTCCGAGAACATGGTCATGACCTGGTTCGGAGGGGCCTCCCGGGCCGGGACCGTGCTCCCCTCGCGGGTCTCCTCGCTGGGCCGCGACCTCATCGACCGGCTGTCCATCAAGGCGGCCGCGCCCGACACCCCGATCGTCAACCTCAGCGGCGGCAACCAGCAGAAGGCCGTCATCGGCCGTTGGCTGCACGCCGGAAGTCGCATCCTGCTCCTGGACGAGCCCACCCGCGGCGTCGACGTGGAGGCCAAGGCCCAGATCTACGGCATCGTCCGCGCACTCGCGGAGCAGGGCGCCGCGGTGCTCTTCGTCTCCAGCGAGCTGGAGGAACTGCCGCTCGTGTGCGATCGCGTGCTTGCCCTGCGCGGAGGCCGCCTGGAGGGCGAGTTCACCGGCGACGACATCACCCTGGACAACATCATGGCCGCCGCGATGGCGGCGTGAACGGCGAGGAACCAATGATCACCACGACCAAGGTCACCGGCGAGGCGGTCTCCGCCCGCGGCGACTTCATCGGCCGCTACGGCCACCGTCTCAACGAGATCGGCCTCCTGGCCGCGATCCTCATCCTCTACATCGTCCTCGGACTCTCCGCCTCCGGATTCCTGAGCCTGGACAACCAGCTCGGCCTGCTGCGCAACGCCGCGACCATCGGCATCGCGGCCTGGGGCGTCACCCTGGTGATCATCGCCGGGGAGATCGACATCAGCATCGGCCCGGCCGTCGCCTTCGCCTCGGTCATCGTCGCCAAGGGCGCCACCGAGTGGAACCTCGGCGTCATGGGCGCCATCCTCGTCACCCTGGCCATGGGCGTGCTGTGGGGCGGTATCGCCGGATGGCTGCGGGCCCGGTTCAACGTGCCCTCCTTCATCACCACGCTGGGCCTGTGGAGCGTGCTGGGCGGCCTGGCCCTGTACATGACCGACGCGCTGCCCGTCCCCCTTCCGGAGAGCGCCCTGCTCGACGTGCTCGGCGGGTCGATCCTCGGCGTGCCCACCGCCGCGGTGGTCATGCTGGTCCTCTTCGCCGTCTTCGCCTACATCGCCAAGTACACCGCCTACGGGCGGTCGGTCTACGCCACCGGCGGCAACGCCGCGGCCGCCCAGCTGGCCGGGCTCAACGTGGCCCGGGTGCGCATCCTGCTGTTCGCCACCACCGGTCTGCTCGCCGCCATCACCGGCGTCCTGCTCGCGGCCCGCCTGGGCTCGGGCAACGGCGGTGCCGCCGCCGGCCTGGAGTTCGACGTCATCGCCGCCGTCGTCATCGGTGGGACCGCGCTCGCCGGAGGGCGCGGCTCGCTCGGCGGCACCTTCCTCGGCGTCGTCTTCATCACCGTCATCGCCAACGGCCTGGTGCTGCTCGGGGTCAACTCCTTCTTCCAGGACGTGGTGCGCGGCCTCATCATCGTGGGGGCCGTCCTGATCAACGTCGTCATCAGCCGGCGCAGCGCCGCCAACCGGCTCGCCTAGCCCGAACGGGGGAACACCATCATGAACGCCACGGCCTTCGACGCCGCTCCGCCCGCGACCATGCGCGGGGTGCGCCTGCCCGGCGACTCCACCGCGGTCGTGGACACCCTGCCCGTGCCCGAGCCGGGACCGGGCCAGGTCCTACTGAGGATCGGTGCCTCGGGCATCTGCGGCAGCGACATCGGCTACATCTACCGCGAGCACAAGACCCACCGCGGCGTCGACGGCCCCGCCTACCGCGGCGTCGTCGCCGGCCACGAACCCTCGGGAACGGTCGTGCAGGCCGGCCCGGGGTGCCGCAGGTTCGGCCCGGGCGACCGGGTCATCGTCTACCACATCGCCGGCTGCGGGCTCTGCGACAACTGCCGCCGCGGCTACATGATCAGCTGCACGGACCCCGGCCGCGCCTCCTACGGCTGGCAGCGCGACGGCGGCCACGCCGACTACCTGCTGGCGGAGGAGTCGACCTGCGTCCCCCTGCCCGACGCGCTCTCCTTCGTCGACGGCGCCCTCATCGCCTGCGGGTTCGGCACCGCCTACGAGGGGCTGCGGCGCATCGCGGTCAACGGCGACGGTGACCTGCTCGTCGTGGGCCTGGGCCCGGTCGGCCTGGCGGCCGGCATGATCGGCCGCGGTATGGGGGCGGCCCGCGTGATCGGGGTGGAGCCCAACGCGCGGCGCCGCGACTGGGCCGCCACCCTGGACGTCTTCGACGGTCTGGCCTCTCCGGAGGAGGCCGCCGAGGAGATCGGCCGGGTCACCTCCGGCCGGGGCGCGGCCACGGTGATCGATTGCTCGGGTTCGCGTGCGGGCCGTTCCCTGGCCCTGGAGCACGCCGCGGAGTGGGGTCGGGTCTCGCTCGTCGGCGAGGGCGGCACCCTGGAGACCGAGGTGTCCGACACCCTGCTGCACAAGCAGCTCACCCTGTACGCCTCGTGGGTGACCTCGCTGCCCGCCATGGCCGAACTGTCGGTGAACCTGGTCCGCTGGGGCCTGTCCCCGGAGCGGGTGGTCTCCGACCGCTTCGACCTGGCCGACGCCGACACCGCCTACCGTCTGGCCGCGGGCGAGAGTCGGGGCAAGGTGTGCCTGGTGAACGGGGAGACGCGGTGAACGCTCCCGTCGAGATCCGGCACGAGGGCTCCGGCGTCCACGCACTGATCGTGCTCGACAACGGGATCGTCCGGGTGGTCGCGGCCCCGGGGATGGGCGGCCGTGTGCTGTCGGTGCGCCACCGCGGTCACGAGCACCTGTACCGCAACCCGCGTCTGCTGGACGAGGACCTGCGGCCCATGGAAGGGGTGGAGCTCGGCCCGGTGGACGGGCCGATGAGCGCCTGGAACAACCTCGGGGGCGACAAGACGTGGCCGGCGCCCCAGGGGTGGGACGGACCCGACGCGTGGGCCGGTCCACCCGACCCCGTCCTGGACTCGGGGCACTATACGACCGAGACCTCCTCCACCCCGGACGGCTCAGCGGTGCTCACCCTCACCAGCGGTGACGATCCGCGGTCGGGTCTGCGTCTGCGTCGGCGGATCACGCTCGCGCCCGGAACCGCGGGCTACCGCCTGGACCTGGAGGCGGTCAACGTCTCCGACGCACCGCGCCGGTGGGCGCTGTGGAACGTCACCCAGATCGACGGCACCCCCGCCGCCGGGGACGTGGTCGACGGCGTCTTCGTGGGGGTGCGGGGGGAGGGACCCCACACCACCGCGCTCATCGCGGGCAACGGCCACCCGCGCGTCGTGGAGCACGCACCCGGCGCGCTGCGGGTCCCTCCGCAGGACGTCGTCGGCAAGGTCGGGTTCCCCACCGCGTCCGGGTGGCTGGCCCACGTCGGCGCCGCCGGGACCCTGACGCAGCGCTTCGACGTGAGCGAGGGGGCCGACTACCCGGACTCCGGGTCCCGGGCCGAGGTCTGGCTGGAGGCACCGCTGGAGCAGCCCCTGGAACACCTGGGCGGGCTCCGGCCGGTGGACCGGGTGACCGAGGTCGAGGCGCTGGGACCGCTCACCCCGCTCGTCCCGGGCCGGGGCACCTCCCTGGGCGTCACGTTCGGTTTCGGTTCCGGCACGGATCCGGTGACCGAGGTGACACCCGACGGCTTCTGGAGCGCACCGCCGCGCTGGGAGACGCACGGGCCGCAGGGGCCGAGGCTGGTCGGGGCCTTCACGTCCACGGGTTCGGGCATCCTGGTCCACCGGGCCTCCGGGCACACCGTGGCGCGGACCCGCCCCGGCGCACCGACCCGCTTCGCCGTTCCCGTCCCCGAAACGGACGCCCACGGCCCGCCCGACGTGGTGTTCGTGTCCGCGAGCGCATGACCCCGCCGGAACCGACGCACCCGGCGTGGACCGGGCGCACCCACCGATCGATGGAGTGAGATGACAGACAGCAGGCACAAGGGCGTGACGGCCGTGGTCACCGGAGCGGCCCAGGGCATCGGGGAGGCCACCGCCCGCCGCCTGGCCGCGGAGGGCGCCTCCGTGGTCCTGACCGACCTGTCGCCGCGGCTGGAGGAGACCGCCGAGCGCATCCGCGCGGAGGGTGGGAACGCGCTCGCGGTGCGGGCTGACGTGAGCGACGAGGCGGCGTGGGACGACGTCGTTGCACGGGCACGCGGCGCCTTCGGGCCGGTGGGCGTCCTCGTCTCCAACGCCTACACCGTCGAGCAGGCGCCCGCCCACGAGACCACCCTCGCCTCCTGGGAGCGTCAGCTGGCCGTCAACCTCACGGGGGCGTTCCTGGGGGTGCGTGCCTGCCTGGACGACCTGACCGCCTGTGCGGGCGGTGTGGTCATCACCTCCTCGGTCCACGCCTGGTTCGGGTTGCCCGGCCGCCCGGCCTACGCCACCACCAAGGGGGGCCTGACGGCCCTGACCCGCCAGCTCGCCGTCGAGTACGGGCCCCGCGTGCGGGTCAACTGTGTGCTGCCCGGCCCCATCCTCACCGCCGCCTGGGAGGACGTGGACGAGGAGGACCGCCGTACCAGCGTCGCCCAGACCGCCGCGGGCCGCTTCGGCGACCCCGACGAGGTCGCCTCCGTCATCTCCTTCCTCGCCTCCGGGGAGGCCTCCTACGTCACCGGAACGAGCCTGCCGGTGGACGGAGGGTGGAGTATCTACAAGGCGTCGTCGTGACGGGGCGCCGGGAACGGAGGACATGATGGCGGCCTATTCGGGGCGCGGTGTACACGGCCAGACGGTGCGGTTGCTGGGGGAGAGGGTGCTCTCCGGCCGCTTCGGGGAGGGGGAGACGATCGACCTGGCCGAGCTCAGCGAGGAGCTCGACCTGAGCCTGACCGCGCTCCGCGAGGCGATCAAGGTGCTGGCGGCCAAGGGACTGGTGGGGTCCCGGCAGAGGAAGGGCACGTTCGTGCGTCCGCGCGGCGACTGGAACCTGCTCGACCCGGACGTGGTCCGGTGGCGGATCGCCGCCGGCGCCGGTGACGTCTTCTTCGGGGAACTGGCCGAGTTGCGCGACGCCCTGGAACCCGCCGCCGCCCGCCTCGCGGCCCGGCGGCGCGAGGACGCCGACGTCGTCGAGTTGCGGGCCGCGGTCGCCGAGATGGGGGCGACCGCCGACGGCCCGGCCGAGGAGGTGGTGCGGGCCGACCTGCGCTGGCACCGCGCTCTGCTCACCGCCACGCACAACGAGCTGTTCACCCGCACGGACGTCTTCTTCGCCGCCGGACTGTCCGAACGGGACCGCCTGGTCCACGGAGGCGTCCACAAGGACCCGGTGCCCAGCCACGGCGCCGTGACCGAGGCCGTCGCCGCCGGCGACCCCGCCGCGGCCGAGGCCGCCATGCGCTCCCTGCTGGACCAGGCCAGGGAGGACCTGCTTCGCGTCACCGAGGACGACGCGCCCGACGACGATCTGGAGAGACAGCAGTGAGAATCACCCGTATCGAGACCTTCCTGGTTCCGCCCCGGTGGCTGATGTGCCGGGTGGAGACCGACACCGGGGTCGTCGGTTGGGGCGAACCCGTGGTGGAGGGGCGGGCCGAGACCGTGCGGGCCGCGGTCGAGGAACTGTCCGAACTCCTCCTGGGCCAGGACCCCGCCCCCATCGAGTACCACTGGCAGCGCCTCACCAAGGCCGCGTTCTACCGGGGTGGACCGGTGCTCTCCAGCGCGGTCGCCGGGCTCGACCAGGCCCTGTGGGACATCGCGGGCAAGACCCTGGGCGTCCCCGTCCACCGTCTCCTCGGCGGTCCCGTCCGCGACAAGGTGCGTGTGTACGGCTGGGTCGGCGGTGACGACCCGGCCGAACTGTCGGACGCGGTCGCCGCCCGCGTGGAGTCCGGGCTGACCGCCGTGAAGATGAACGCCGCGGGGGTGGTGGGACGTTCGGCCACCGTCCGCGAGATCGACGGCATCGTCGAGCGGCTGGCCGGAGTACGCGAGGTGCTGGGCCCGGACCGGGACGTGGCCGTGGACTTCCACGGTCGCTTCAACGCGGCCACCGCCCGCCGGGTGCTTCCGTTGTTGGAGCCGCTGCGCCCCATGTTCGCCGAGGAACCGGTGCTGCCCGAGTACGGCCACCTGCTCGGCGACGTCGTCCGGAGCAGCCCGGTCCCCATCGCCACGGGGGAGCGCCTGTTCGGTCGGTCCGAGTTCCTCCCCGCGCTCCAGGCGGGCATCGCGGTCGCCCAGCCCGATCTCTCCCACGCGGGCGGGATCTCCGAGGTCCGCCGGATCGCCTCGCTGGCCGAGACCTACGACGCGCTCCTGGCCCCGCACTGCCCGCTGGGACCGCTCGCTTTGGCGGCCAGCCTCCAGGTCGCCTTCGCCACCCCCAACTTCCTCATCCAGGAACAGAGCATCGGCATCCACTACAACCAGGACGCCGAACTGCTCGACTACGTCCTGGACACCGAGGTCTTCGCCTTCCCCGACGGGCACATCCTTCGATCCGAGGCCCCCGGGCTGGGCGTGACCGTGGACGAGGAGGCCGTGCGACGGGCCGACCGCAAGGGACACCGTTGGCGGCCACCGCTGTGGAGCCACGACGACGGCTCCTTCGCGGAGTGGTGAGGGGAAGGTGACGGACTTGACGCACGCACCGTGGAACAACGACCGCTTCGCGCTGGGGGAGGGGCTGCGCCGACACGGCGCGGACCTGCTCATGGTGGACATCCTCACCGGCAGGCTCCTGCGCGTGGACCCGCACCGCCCCGGACCGGCGGAGGTCGTCGTCGCCCTGGACGTGCCCCTGGGCGCGGTCGCCCCCGTTCAGGACCGGCCGGACACCTACGTGGCGGCCGCGGGCACCGGGATCGCGCTGCTCGGCGTGGACGGCGTGCAGCGGTGGCTGGCCCGGCCCGAGGACGGCGCGGCCACGCCGATGCGGATGAACGACGGCTGCTGTGACCCGCGGGGTCGATTCTGGGCGGGATCGATGGCCTACGACGGCACCCCCGGGGCCGGATCGGTGTACCGTGCCGACCCCGACGGTGCGGTCACGCGGGTCCTCGACGGTTACACCATCCCCAACGGGCCCGCCTTCACCGCCGACGGTGCCCGCATGTACCTCGCCGACAGCGCCGCCGGCCGGATCGACTCCTACGAGGTGACCTCCGCCGGGGAACTCGGAGCGCGGAGGCTCTTCGCCCAGGTCGAGGAGGGCAACCCCGACGGGATGCAGGTCGACGACGAGGGACACCTGTGGGTCGCGATCTGGGGCGCCGGGCGGGTCCACCGCTACGACCCCGACGGTGCGCTGGAACGTGTGGTCGCCCTGCCCGCGACGCAGCCCACGAGCGTGTGCGTCGTCCAGGCCCCCGAACCCCGGCTGTTCGTCGGCTCCGCCACTGTGGGCCTCGACCGGCCCGGCCCCGCTGACGGCGCGCTCCTCTCAGCCCCGGTGGACGTCACCGCGCCCCCGGCCCACCGGTTCGGAGGGAACACGTGAACCCCCAGGTGACCTGTGTCGGTGAGACCATGCTGCTCCTCACCGCGACCGAAGCGGTGCCCTTGGACCAGGCTCCGTCCCTGAGCATGGGCGTGGCCGGTGCCGAGTCCAACGTCGCCTGCGGTCTGGCGGCCCTGGGCCACGGGGCCGCCTGGTTGAGCGCGGTGGGCGACGACCCCTTCGGGCGCCTGCTCGTGCGCCACCTGGGGGAGGCGGGCGTGGACGTGTCCGGGACCCGGGTCGACCCCGGGCGCCCCACGGGCCTGCTCGCCAAGGATCCCTCGCCCACCGGCAGCACCGTGCACTACTACCGGGCGGGGTCGGCCGCCTCCGCGCTCGGTCCCGACCTCGCCGACCATCCCCACATCCGCGCCGCCGCGACGGTGCACCTGTCGGGGATCACCCCGGCGCTCTCTCCCACGTGCGACGCCCTCACCGAGCACCTTCTGAGGTCCCCCGAAACGACCGTGAGCTTCGACGTCAACCACCGGCCCCGGCTCTGGCGACGAGGCGAGGCCGCGCCCCGCCTGTTGGAGTTGGCCCGCCTCGCCGACCTGGTGTTCGTCGGCAGGGACGAGGCCGAGGAACTGTGGGGCACCCACACCGCCCGCGACGTGCGCGACCTCCTGCCCGACGTCGACCGTCTCGTGGTCAAGGACGCCGAACACGGGGCGACCGAGTTCGGTGGCGAGGGGGAGACGTACGTTCCCGCGCCCAGGGTGGAGGTCGTGGAGCCCGTGGGCGCCGGTGACGCCTTCGCCGCCGGATACCTGGCCGCGGACCTGCGAGGACTGGACGCCCGGGGACGCCTGCGGCTCGGTCACCTGTGCGCCGGACGTGTCCTGCGCGTGACGGGCGACCTCGCCGCGCCACCCCCGCCCGAGCGGTTGGACGCACTGCTCGCGGTGCCCGACCGACGATGGACCGAACGAGCATCGGCGGCCGTGGCCGCGGTGAGAGGAGACGAACATGAGTGAGGCGGGTCTGGACGGCCTGTTCGCGGGACACAGTGTCCTGGCGATCCTGCGGGGCATGCCGGTGGACACCACCGTCGCGCTGGCCGAGCGCGCGTGGGAACTCGGGGTCACCGCGATCGAGGTGCCCGCTCGCGACGCCCCGGGTCTGGAGGCCCTGAAGGCGACCGTCCGTGCCGGGGCCGAGCGCGGCCACCCCGTGGGCGCGGGCACCGTGATCACCGAGGACCAGGTCCGGGCTGTGGCCGAGGCGGGTGCCGCGTTCACCGTCGCGCCCGGTTTCGACCCGGGTGTCATGGCCGCCTCGGAGGCGGCGGGCATGCCCCACCTGCCCGGTGTGGCCACACCCAGCGACATCCAGGGCGTGTTGAAGGCCGGTGGCCACTGGGTGAAGGCCTTCCCCGCGACCGCGCTCGGCACGGACTGGTTCGGCGCCATGCGCGGGCCCTTCCCCGACGTGCGGATCGTCGCCACCGGCGGCATGGACGCCCACAACGCCCGGGAGTACCTCGGTGCGGGGGCGCGCATGGTCGCGGTCGGCTCGGCGCTGGCCGACCCCGAGCAGATCCCCCTCCTGGCCGACCTCGTCTGAGCACCCGCGGGTCCGGAGCGGATCCGGTCCGGTGACCCCGCCCGGCGGGGTCACCGGCGCCCGCCTTCCTCCCACGACGATGCGCGCGGGTCCTCCACCTCCCCCGCTCGCGCCCGGGGCGTGCACAACGAGGTCCGCGGTCTGGTCGGTCTCGGTTGCGCTCCCTCCTCCACGGACGAGGAGGAGGGAGCGCCCTCGCCCGCCTCGGTGACCGGTCCGGACACCGTGGTCACCCGACCCGAGAACGGCGACGGCGGAGAACCGGGCGCGGTGCGCTGGTCGGTACCGCTGGAGGGGACGACTTCCTGTGGCGGTCCCACACGAGCGCACCCGTGGTGTGACCCGCCGGCTCCCGGTAGGACGTCGTGTACCCCGCCCCGAAGGTGGTGGCCGGTGACGGAGGCCTCCACGCGACCGTCGCGGACGCGTGCATCGCCCTGGACCCCGAGGACGACCGGGGCTGCGGGCCCACCCCGTCCCCGGCCGGGTCAACTCCGTGGCCGACGACCGTCCGCACGTGTACGTCCAGGACCGGGACTGCTACCTCACCCTGGACGGGGAGAGCCGGTCCGGCCGTGGACACCGACCACCTGGGCGCCTATCCCTGCCCCGACGAGAGCACCGTCGTCAGCGTCTACCCGGGGTGTGCCCCCGACGCGCTCCGACCGTCGGCCATGGACGCCCCCACACCCGAGACTTCCTGCGTCGCCCCGCGCCTGTTCAGGGTGGACCAACGACCGGGGCCGCCGCGGACCCTGACGACGGCGACGCTCGGGATCGCGCCGACCGAGGGGGCGGTGCGATCCCGGGGGCGATCAACCGTTCTCGTCCTCCTGGGGACGCAACCGCTCCATCGCGCGGCGGCCGAGGCTGCGCGAGATGTGGTGACGCATGACCTCCTCGGCCCGCGCGCCCGCACCCTCGATCACGGCCTCGGCCAGGTCCTGGTGTTCGCCGCGGACCCGCTCGATCTCCGACTCGGTGTCGGCGCGGTACTTCAGGGTGAACTGGCGGTACCGGTCGGCCTTGTCCCACAACCCGTCCAGGATCTCGACCATGGGCGCGTTGTGGGAGGCGCGATAGATCGACCGGTGGAAACCGCGGTGGGCGTTGAGCGCGGCGACCCCGGCGGTGCCGGTGAGCGGGTGCAGGGTGCCGACCGCCTCGCGGATGACCGCGATGTCGCCCTCGGTGCGCCGTTCGGCGGCCCAGCGGGCGGCCAGGGGGTCGAGGTTCAGCCGGACCTCGTACAGGCTCTGGGCCTCGGCGAAGGTCAGTTCGGTGACCCGCGCGTCCCGGTGGGTGGCCAGCACCATCAGGCCCTCACTGGCCAGCCGTTTGAGCGCCTCGCGCACCGGGGTGGTCGAGATGCCCAGATCGGCGGCGATGCCCTCCTGACTGACCGGGTCGCCCGGGTGCAGTTCGTCGGCGAGGATGCGCTGCTTGATCTCCTCGTAGGCGTACTCGCTCTTGCTGAAAACCGGCTTCGGTGTCACGTGCGACCGTCCTTCCCGGGAGTCAGGGTACCGGGAAGAAGCCGACTTCTGACATCGTGTAGCCTATAGGCTAGGAGGTGCGATGTCGATCGATTCATACCGCAGCAGACGCACACTGCGGATCCCCGCCGGTACCGCCGAGTTCTTCCACCTCGGCGCCGTCCCCGGAACGGAGGACCTGCCCTTCGCGCACAAGATCATGGTGGAGAACCTGCTGCGCCACGAGGACGGTGACCTCGTCACCGCGGCGGACGTCGAGGCTGTCGTCGAGGGCGGTGCGGGCGTCCACGAGATCGCCTTCCACCCCTCGCGGGTCTTCCTCCACGACACCAACGGCGTGCCCGTGCTGACCGACCTGGCCGCGCTGCGCGACGCGGTCGTGCGTCGCGGCGGCGACCCTCGGCTCATCGACGGCGTGGTCCCGGCCGAGCTCACGGTCGACCACTCGGTGTCCACCGACTTCTTCGCCCGGCCCGACGCGCCCCGGCTCAACGTGCGCCGTGAGTACGAGCGCAACCACGAGCGCTACCGCTTCCTCAAGTGGGGGCAGAAGGCACTGCGCACCCTGGAGGTGGTCCCGCCCGGCGCGGGGATCATGCACCAGATCAACGTCGAACACCTGGCCCGCGTGGTCGAGGTACGCGACGGGGTGGCCCTCCCCGACACCGTGACCGGCACCGACTCCCACACGACCATGGTCAACGGCCTGTCGGTGCTGGCGTGGGGCGTGGGCGGTATCGAGGCCGAGGCCGCGATGCTGGGCCAGCCCGTCTCGCTGCTGGTGCCGCCGGTGGTCGGGGTCGAACTGGTCGGTGAACTCCGGCCAGGGGTGACCGCCACCGACCTCGTGCTCACCGTGACCGAACGCCTGCGCCGGTTGGGCGTGGTCGGGTCGATCGTGGAGTTCTTCGGCCCCGGGGTGTCCGCGACGGGTCTGGCCACGCGCTGCACCCTGGCCAACATGAGCCCGGAGTTCGGTTCGACCTCCGCGATCTTCCCCGTCGACCGGCGCACACTCGACTTCCTGCGCCTGACCGGCCGGGACGAGGCGCGGGTCGGTCTGGTGGAGGCCTACGCCAAGGAACAGGGCCTGTGGCACGACCCGGCCCACCACCCCCGCTTCGACACCACCGTCACCGTGGACCTGACGGAGATCGTCCCGAGCCTGGCCGGGCCCCGTCGCCCCCAGGACCGGCTCGACCTGGGCGAGACCGCCCACGCCCTGCGGGGGTTCCTGGAGGCGGCGGAGCGCCGGTCCGACCCGGCCACCGCGCCGGCAGCCCCCGACACGGCCGAACTCGCCGACGCGGCCCGGGACGGCGCGGTCGCCATCGCCGCGATCACCTCCTGCACCAACACCTCCAACCCCGCGGTGATGGTGGCGGCCGGGCTGCTGGCGCGCAACGCGGTGCGCCGGGGGCTGCGCCCCCGCTCCTGGGTCAAGACCAGCCTGGCGCCGGGTTCGCGCGTGGTCGTCGACTACCTGGAACGCGCCGGCCTGATGCGTGCCCTGGAGGAGCTCGGGTTCGGGCTGGTCGGCTTCGGCTGCATGACGTGCATCGGCAACTCCGGCGCCCTGGTCCCGGAGCTGGCGGACCGTGTCGAGGCAGGGCTGACGGTGGCCTCCGTGACCTCCGGCAACCGCAACTTCGACGGGCGGGTCAACAACGACGTCTCCCTGAACTTCCTCGCCTCCCCGCCCCTGGTGGTCGCCTTCGCCTTGGCCGGCACCGTGGACATCGATCTCACCGCGGAACCGCTCGGCACGGGGACCGACGGCGAGCCGGTGATGCTGGCGGACCTGTGGCCGACCGAGGCCGAGATCGAGGAGGTCGCCTCCTCCTCCATCACACCGTCCATGTACACCGAGGTGTACAGCACCCTCTTCGACGGCGACGACCACTGGCGGGGGTTGGACGCGCCCGAGGGCGACGTCTTCACCTGGGACCCCGAGTCGACCTACCTGCAACGCCCACCGTTCCTGGACGGTCCGGACGACACCGTGCGCGGTGACATCACCGGGGCCCGGGTCCTGCAGGTGCTCGGCGACTCCGTGACGACCGACCACATCTGCCCGGCCGGGCGCATCCCCACCACGAGCGCGGCGGGCCGCTTCCTCACCCAGCGCGGGGTGCCCGACCGTGAGATGAACACCTACGCCTCGCGACGCGGTAACTGGCGTGTCATGCGGCTGGGCGGATTCGCCAACCCACGCCTGGAGAACCGGATGACCCCGGGCCGCCCGGGCGGAAGCGCGGTCGACCTCGGTGAGCACGGGGACGAGCCGGTCGTCGACGACGTGCACGTGATCGCCGACCGTCACCGTGAGCGCGGTCGGCCGATGATCGTCCTCGCCGGTCGGGACTACGGTGCGGGCTCCTCCCGCGATTGGGCCGCCAAGGTCACCGCACTGCTGGGTGTGCGCGCGGTGATCGCCGAGTCCTTCGAACGCATCCACCGCTCCAACCTGGTCGGCGCCGGGGTCCTGCCCCTGCAGTTCGAGGACGGACAGAGCGCCCGAAGCCTCGGGCTCACGGGGGAGGAGGAGTACACCGTCCACGGAACGGCGGACGACGCCGAGGTCCCCTCCCACGTCACCGTCGCCGCGCGCCACCTGGTGAGCGGGTGGACCCGGGAGTTCACGGTCCGGGCGAGGCTGGACACCTCGCGCGAGCGGTTGTACTACCGTCACGGCGGGCTCCTTCCCTACATTCTGGACCGGACGCTGCGTGGTGAGCGGACCGGGGACGGCTGACCCCGCCTGCGGGTCCCACGAACGTCGGGGCCGGTCCGGAGAGCGCTCCGGACCGGCCCCGACGCCGTTCACGGGGTCGTCAGGTCCTCCCGGACCCGCTCGTCTCCTCCTCGTGCTCCTCCTCGACGGCGGCCGGAGCGGCCGGGCGCAGCCGACGCCACACCGTCCACACCAATCCGAGCAGCAGCAGCGCGTACAGGGAGAGTGTGATGGGGCTGCTCACCAGCGTCAGCGGGTCGTTGCCCGAGTTGGCCATGGCGTCGCGCAGCGAGTACTCCGCGAGCGGGCCGAGGATCACCGCGATGAGCACCGGCGCCAACGGCACCCCGGTGCGCCGCATCGCGAAGGCCACGGCGCCCAGGACGCACATGATGGCCAGGTCGGTCTTGCTGGCACCGGTCGCGTAGACACCGAGGCAGGCGAACACCGTGATCCCCGCGTACAGGTAGGACTGCGGCAGCAAGAGGAGCTTCGCCCACAGGGGCGCGAAGGGCAGGTTGATGATCAGCAGCACGACGGTGGCCAGCAGCAGCCCCGCCAGCAGGGCCCACACGATCGCGCCGTTGCGTTCGAACAGCAGGGGTCCGGGCTGCATGCCGTACTGCTGGAACGCGGCCAGAAGTACGGCCGCGGTCGCCGACGTCGGCAGCCCCAGGGACAGCAGGGCCCCCATCGCGCTGCCGGCGGTGGCGTTGCCCGCGGCCTCCGGCGCGGCCACGCCCTGGATGGCGCCCTTGCCGAACATGGGCTTGCGGCGACGTCGGTCCAGTTGGCGTTCGGTGCTGTAGGCGAGGAAGGTCGGTACCTCCGCGCCGCCCGCCGGGATGATCCCGAACGGCACACCGATACCGGCGCCGCGCAGCCAGGCGGGCAGTGCCGCGCGGAACTCCGGACCCGACAGCCACGGTCGTCCCTTGGACCGGACCAGTTCGTGGGCTCCGCGATGCCCCACGCGCCCGGCGCTGTGCAGCACCTCGCCCACCGCCAGCACGGCGACGGTGATGACGACGATGCTGATGCCGTCGAAGAGCGCGGGCACCTCGAAGGTGAACCGGGCGGTGCCGGTGGACTGGTCGGTGCCCACCAGGGCCAGCGCCAGCCCGATGGCGAGCGCGGCCAACCCCTTGAGCGGGGACTCGGACACGATCGCGGAGATCGCCACGAAGGCGAACAGCGCCAGGGCGAAGTACTCGCCGGGACCGAACTTCGTCGCCAGGTCGGCCATCGTCGGCGCGAAGAACACGACCAGGGTGGTGGCGAGCACCCCTCCGGTGAACGCACCGATCGCCGAGGTGGCCAGCGCCTGGGGTGCCCGTCCAGCGCGGGCCATGGCGTGGCCCTCGAAGGTGGTGGCGATCGCGGTGCTGTTGCCCGGGGTGTTCATCAGGATCCCCGCGGTGGAGTCACCGAAGAGACCACCGAAGTACACGCCGCTGAACAGGATGAGCGCTGCGAGCGGATCGAGGGTGAAGGTCATCGGCAGCAGTAGGGCCACCGCCATGGCCGACCCCAGGCCGGGCATCACCCCCACGGCGGTGCCGAGGAAGGCGCCCAGGGTGATCCAGAGCAGGTTCATCGGGGTGAGGACGTCGCCGAAACCGCCCATCAGGTGGGTCAGCTGATCCATCATCGACCCCCCAACAGGCCGGAGGGCAGGTTGAGGTCGAGCATGCCGCTGAAGACGATCTGGATGACCGCGGCCATGACGAACCCCACCGCGAGGTTGCGCACCACGTTGCGGTTGCCCAGGCCCGTGGCCACGGCCGCGAACATCACCGTGGCCATGATGAGCCAGCCCACGATGTCGATCAGGGCGCTGAACGCGATGATGCCGAGCATCACCAGGCCGACCGCGCGCCAGTTGGTGCGTTCCCGAGCCGCCATCGAGCGGCGCTGTTCGGGGGAGCGGCGCAACGCCGCCACCGTGAGGAGGACGCCGACGACGGTGGCGAGCGCGGCCACGAACCAGCCGAACCCCTGCGGGCCGAGGAGCCCGCCGTCGCCGATGACGTTCATCCCCAGGTTGCCGGTCACCAGGACCGTCGCCACCACCAGCAGGATGGCGCCGATGACGAGTTCTCCGCGCCCGTCCCAGAAGGACAGGGGGCTCGTGGGTTCCTCCGTCTCCGGTGGTCGGCCGGCGGGCGGCGGTTCGGCCGCGGGGTCGAGTCGTGTGTGGGACATGGTGTATCTCCGTGAGAGAGCGGTGCGGGGAGGGTCAGGGACGATCGATGAGGCCGAGGTCGATCATGAGCGTGCGGATCCGGGTCTCCTCCTCGTCGAGGAACCGGGTGAACTCCTCGGGCCCCGCCCAGCTGGGGTCCCAGTGGTTGCGATCGATCGCCTCCTGCCAGGAGTCGGCCTCGTACATCTCCTCGGTGATCTCGACCAGTTCGGCCTGCTCCTCGGCGGTGATCCCCGGGGCGGCGACGATGCCGCGCCAGTTGACCAGGTCGACCGAGGGGTATCCGAGTTCCTCGGTCGTGGGGGCGTCCACGCCGTCGAGTCGGTCGGGCGCCACCACGGCGAGAGCGCGCAGACGGTCGCCCGCGATGAGGTCGCGGAAGTCGTTGAAGCCGCTCACCCCGATGCGCACGGTGCCTTGGGCGTCGGAGAGCAGGGAGAGTGTGAGTTCGCCGCCGCCGGCGTGCGGTGTGTAGTGGAGGCCGGAGGGGTCCAGCCCGGCCGCCTCGGCCAACTGGCCGGCCACCAGGTGGTCCGGTGACCCCGCCGAGCCGCCGCCCACGGGCAGGTCCGGGTCCTCGCGCCAGTCCTCCAGGAAGTCGTCGAGGGTCTGCCAGGGCGAGTCCGCGGGCACGGCGATGACCTGGTAGTCGTCGGTCAGGCGCGCCACCGGGGTCACGTCGCTCAGGCGCACCGAGGAGCCGCCCATCTCGATACCGCCCACCATGGCCGCACCCGTGACCATGACGCTGGTGGTGTCCCCCTCCAACCGGTGCAGTCGTCCCAGCCCGATGGTGCCCCCGGCGCCGGGGACGTTCACCACCTGCACGCTGTTGACGATCGACTCGGTCCGGGTGGCCTGTTGGAACTCGCGGGCCGCCAGGTCCCAACCACCGCCGGCGGCGGCCGGGGCGATCACCGTCAGGGCCGAACGGGACAGGGAACCCTCGTCCTGTCCCGCGGCGTCCTGGACGGCGAAGAACCCGGTGGTCAACACCAGGACGGCCCCCACGGCGGGCACGAGCAGTCCGCGATCGCCGATCACGCCGGGACCCCCTTCACCGCCAGGACCGGGCACGACGCCTCCAGGATCAGACGCTGCGCGGTGCTGCCCATGAGGAGTTTGCCGATCGCCGAGCGGTGACGGACCCCGATGACCAGCAGAGCGGCGTCCACCTGCTCGGTGAGGTCCAGGATCGCGTCGGCGGCGTCGGCGTCGCTCAGGTGGACGGAGCGTGCCCGCACTCCGGCGCTCTCCGCCCTGGCGACGAGGTCCCGCAACCCGGAGTCGGCCACCGCACGCGCGTCGGCCAGGGCGTCGTGCGAGGCGGCGTTGGCGATCACCAGCTCGCTCTCCTGGAGTGCCGCCTGCCGTATCGCCGCGTCCAACGCCGCCTCGGCGGAGTCCGCCGGGGCGTGGGCCAGTACCACCGTCATCGTGTTCCTCCTTGTGAGCAGTCGTGACCGGCGTCACAGCCTGTAGTGTATAGGCTGTATTATTTGTCGCGTCCCGTCAACTCCCCGGACGCCATCGGCCCGGGTCGGAGGCCCCGCGCGAGGAACTCCGGGCCGGCCCGGCCGTCGGGTTGCGGGCCTTCCTGGACCTGTGGCGTGCGATCCTCGTCGACTCCGGGCACCGGGCCGGCTGCCCGGTCCTGGCCGTGGCCGTGGAGGATTCCCCGCAGGGCGCGGACTCACCCGCCCTGGCCGCCGCGGCCGAGGTGTTCCGCTCCTGGGAGACGCTTTTGAGCTCCTCGTTCGTCGACCACGGGGTCGCGTCGGAGGAGGCGCGTGACCTGGCCGCCTTCGTCGTCGCCGCGGTCGAGGGGGCGGTGGCCCTGTGCCGGGCACAGCGGAGCACCGCACCCCTCGACCGCGTCGACGCGCGGCTCGAACGACTGGTCGCCGAGGCGACCGGGACCTGAGTTCCCGGCGCCTGTCGCCCTCAGTTCCCGCCGGTCTCCTCGCCATCGGTCCTGGCGTCCTGCGCGGTGATCTCCTGATCGTCGTCGGCGGCGCGCCGCCCGGGGCGGTCACGCAGCAGGGCCGCCAGGACCGCGGCGACCGGGGTGGCCAGGAACAGCCCGGCGATGCCGCCGAGGATCCCGCCGACGGTGACGACGATGAGCACCACCGCGGACGGCAGTTCCAACGCACGACCGTAGATGCGGGGCGCGAAGACGTTGCTCTCCAACTGCTGCACGAGCAGCACGGCGGCGAGCACGATCAGCGCCACGACCCAGTTCTCGGTCACCAGCGCCACCAGAACGGCGAGGAGGCCGCTCAGGAAGGCGCCGATGATCGGAAGGAACGCGCCGACGAAGGTGAGCACGATCAACGGGATCGCCAGACTGGCGTCGATGAGGATGAACAGGGCGATGCCGATGCCCACCGCGTCCATGAGTCCGACCAGCGCGACGCCGCGCACGTAGTGCCCCATCACGTCGTAGGAGACCCGGGCGGAGTGGCGCAGCACCGGGCGGGACCGGGGCGGCAGGAGCCCGGTGAGCCACTCCATGAGCTTGTCGCCCGAGTGCACGAAGTAGATGGTCAGGACGATCACCAGGACGATACCGAGCACGATGCGCGACACGGCGGTCGTCGCGGTCCAGGCCCCGCTCAGGAGTTCGTCGGAGTTGTCGGAGATCAGGGACCGCGCCTGGTTCCAGGCGTTGTCGATCGCCTCGGTGAGCACCGCCGGGTCCAGACCGAACGGCAGTCGTACGTCCTGGAGTTGGGTGACGGCGCGGTTGACGCTCTCCACCAGGTCGTTGAAGTTGGCGACCGCCGGGGTCACGATCAGGGTGACCACGCCGCTGTAGATCACCAACGCGACCAGCAGGGTGATCGCCGTGGACGACCCGCGGCCGAACCCCGAGCGGCGGATCATGTTGGGTCGGCGCAGTCGGTTGGCCAACGGCATCAGCAGCGCGGTGAGGAACACCGCGATGATCACCGGGAACGTGACCACCGACAGGTAGGTGAGACCGTAGACCAGCAGACCCGCGACCACGCCGATGATCAGTATCCGCCAGGCCGCGTCGCTGGCGGTCCGCAACAGGTCCCCGGCGCTCGTGTCGTCCTGGACGTCCGCGACCTCGTCGGCGGGGGCGGACTCCTCCCGCGCGGCCTGTTCGATGCGGGCCCTGCGGACCGTGTTCCACCTGTTCACCAGGGCTCCGACTCCCGGCCACTCGGCTCGCACATGGACTCCGTTCTTTGACTGGTGCGGATCGGGGCCATGGGGGGCTGAGGGCCCGTGGGTACCACCGAGATCGCGTGGCCGGGGGT
>NZ_QOCZ01000075.1 GCF_018207095.1 Nocardiopsis sp. MG754419
GGCCGGGGGTCGAGGGGGCGGTTCGGTCGTGCTCAGGCGTGCTCATCGCGGCCCTTCAGGTGCCGGGCCAGGAAGCGGTCTGCGGCGTCGAAGGTGGCGATGAGGTTCTCCGGGTTCACGAAGTCGTGCCCCTCGTCGGGGAAGAGGAGGTACTCGACCTCGATCCCGCGCGCACGCACGGCGTCGACGATCATGTCGGACTCGGACTGCACGACCCGCACGTCGTTGGCGCCCTGGGCCACCAACAACGGCGCACGGATGTCGTCGACCCGGCTGATCGGCGAGCGTGCCAGCATGTCGGCCTCCTGCGCCGGGTCGTCGGGGTCGCCGACGTAGCGGTACCAGCTGTTGACCAGACCGGAGCGGGAGAACTCGGGAAGGGACCGCATGAACGAGGCGAGGTTGGAGATACCGACGATGTCCACGGCCGCGGCGAAACGGTCGGGGGTGAACGCCGCTCCCACCAGGGCGGCGTAGCCACCGTAGGAGCCGCCGAGGATCGCGACCCGATCCGGGTCGGCGTAGCCCTGCTCGACCGCCCAGTCCACGGCGTCGATGAGGTCCGTGTGCATCTTTCCGGCCAGTTCACCGATGGCGGCCTGTGTGTGCGCCTTGCCGAACCCGGTCGAGCCGCGGAAGTTGACCTGGAGCGCGGCGTAGCCGCGGTTGGCCATGAGCTGGGCGACCTTGTTGAACCCCCAGGCGTCCCGGGTCCAGGGTCCACCGTGCACCATGAGCACCAACGGCAGCCCCTCCGCCGGGACACCGACCGGCAGGGTCAGGTAGGACGGCAGACGCAGCCCGTCGCGCGCGGTGATGGTGACCGGCCGCATGGGGGCGAGCGCCTCGGGGTCCAGGTGCGGGTGGGGCCGGAACAGCCGCCGGCTCCGCCCGGTCTCGTGGTCGTAGAACCAGGTTACGCCGGGGTCCCGGTCGTGGGCGAAGGAGACGATCCACCGGCGCCCCTCGTCGTCGCAGGACACCGCACCCAGGTCGCCGTCGGACAACTGCTCCAGCCGGGCCAGGACCTCCGCGAAGTGCGGGTCCAGAGCGTGGACGACCTGGCGTTCACCGAGGTAGCGCACGCCCAGCAGAGCGCCCTTCCGGTCCAGGATCAGCGGTGGTGGAAGGAGGGGGAAGATCTGCGCGCGCACGTCGAGATCGAAGGTGGGGTGGCTGTCGACCTCGGTCCGCTCTCCGGTGGTCAGGTCGATCCGGACCAGGCGGGTCCGGTCGGTTCCCTCGTTCGAGCCGATCCACAGGCCCTTGCCGTTCTCGGTCGCCTGGGTGGGAAAGACCCCCATGGGGTGGTCCCTGCCCTTCCAGACCATGAGCGGGTGCGCGGTCCCCGTGTCGGGGTCCAGACGGGAGAACTCCAGGTCGCCGTCGTCGGTGAGGTCGGAGCTCAGCCAGATGCCATCGCCGGCCTGGAAGACGCTCTGCGCCTGGCCGGGGCTCTGGACCAGCAGGGTGAGCTCACCGGTGGCCACGTCCAGCTCGTGGAGGTCGAACTCCGCGGGCGTGCGGGCGTTGATGAGCAGGGTCACCTTGCCGGGACGGCTCCGGGACTGTTCGAAACTCAGGACCCTGGCACCGGGGAAGGGGGTCAGATCGACCGCCCCGGCCTCGGGACGGTCCAGGTCGACCCGGAACAGGTGCCAGTTCTCGTCACCGCCGGTGTCCTGGACGTAGAGGATCCGGTTCTGGCCGTGGCTCCATTCGTAGTTGTGCACGCTGCGCGTCCGGTCGGCGGTCACGCACCGGGCCCCACCGTCGGAGTCCAGATCCTGGACCCAGATGTTGAGGCGGTTCTCCCACGGTGCGAGGAAGGCGATCCTGGTTCCGCCGGGGGAGATCGTCGCGCGCTGGCGTTCGGGCGGACCGAAGAGGTCCTCGATCGCGATCCTGTCGGGCAGTGCCATGTCGTTCCTCTCGTTCGTGTTCGACACCGAGAAGACACCGTGCCGTTGCGGCACACTCAACTCACGGTGGTTGTGACCTGTGGCACATGAGTGGCGTGGGGTGTCGGAGACCCGGGGATGCCGCCGTCGTCGAGGCCCCCGGGCTGCGGTGCGGTACTTGACCCTGCCGCGACGGCATAGTCTTCGATGGTGTCCGTGACGGCGCGCGGGTGCCGACCGACCACGACCGCCAGGAGGGTGTCCATGGGCTGGAGTACGCGACAGTTGGCCGAACTGGCCGGCACGAGCCTGCGGACGGTACGGCATTACCATGACGTGGGTCTGCTGGAGGAGCCCGAGCGTCGGGCCAACGGTTACAAGAGCTACGGGGTGGCGCACCTGGTGCGCGTGATGCGCATCAAACGCCTGTCGGACCTGGGGTTCTCCCTGTCCCAGATCGCGGAGATGGGCGAGGCCGAGGACTACCCCGAGCAGGGACTGCGGGCGCTGGACGCCGAACTGGCCGGCACCATCGAGCGTCTCCAGCGCGTGCGCACCGAACTCGCGTTGGTCATGCGCGGCGCGGGGCCGACCGAACTGCCCCCCGACATCGCGATGGCCACACTGGACACCGACATGACCGAGGCCGACCGCTCCTTGGCCGTGGTCATGACGCGTCTGATGTCCTCACAGGCACAGGACGCCTACACCGAGGCCCTGAGGGACCTGTCGAACGAGCCGCCGGACGAGACGTTCAACAACCTGCCGGTGGACGCCGACGAGGAGGTCCGGCGTGAGCTCGCCGAGAGGATGCTGCTCCCCGCCCGCCGCGTGCTGACCGACCACCCGGAGCTCCGCGATCCCGAGGTGGTCGCGCCCGGCGGGGTGCGCAAAACCCAACAGACCATGAACGCGGCGCTGGAGGACCTGTACAACCCGGCGCAGCTCGACGTCCTCCGGCGCGTCTCCCAGGCGTTGGTGGAGGATCCGCCGGGGAACGACGCCTGACCGGTCTCCCAGGGCCCGCGAGCACCGGGGGCTCGGGGAGGCGCGGGTCGGTGCCCTCACGACCCGGTGGACCGACCACGACCATGGGCGGACCTCACCTCGGCCACCTGCATGCCGGCTCGTTCACCCGGGCTCCGACCACGCCCGCCTGATGCCCGCCCTACGCCGGCCCGTCCACCGACCCGGCCGGTGCGGGGCGTCGCGCCGACGGGTCCACCCGGTCCGCTCCGCGCACCTCGTCGGGCGAGGCGTCCGTCGCGCGCAGGGTCCGGTAGGCGCTGGGGGACACTCCGACCTCGCGACGGAAGGTCGCCCGGAAGTTCGCGGACGTACCGAACCCCGTCTCCTGGGCGATCCGCTCGATCGACCGGTCGCCGGTCTCCAGCAGACGGCGCGCCCCGACGATGCGCTGCCGCACGACCCACCGCATGGGCGGCATCCCCGTCTCGCGGGTGAAATGCCGGATGAAGGTGCGTCGTGACATGCGGCTGCGCTCGGCCAACGCGGCGACCGTGATCGGGGCTCCGAGGTGGGCGCTCACCCAGTCCAGGGTGGCGCGCAGGTCCTCCCGGGAGTCCGCCCGCGCGGTGCTGTACTGGGGTTCGGCGGCATCGCGGGCGGGTGCCGTGACCACCTCCCGCGCCGCACCGTCGGCGGCCACCGTCCCGAAGTCCGTCTCGATCAGGTGCAGGCAGGCGTCGACGCCGGCGGTGGCCCCCGCCGAGGTGAGCAGAGGCCCGTCCTCGACGAGCCGACGGTTCTCGATGACCTCGGTGTCCGGTGAAGCGGCCCGCAGTTCCTCGGAATAGCGCCAGTGGATGGTGGCGGACCGTCCACGCAACAGACCGGCCTCGGCGAGAGCGAACACCCCCGTGCACAGGCCGATGATCCGGGCACCGTGCTCGTCGGCGGTCCGCAGCGTCCTCAGGAACGGTTCCGGTACCGGCAGGTACGGTCCCTCGTACCCCGGGACCAGCACGATGTCGGCCCTCGCGGCATCGTCGAGGGTATGGGTGGCCCTGACCTCCGTCACCACCGCCTCGGTCGACGTCGCGTCCGCTCCACGGGACCCGGGGCCCTCCCCATCGCCGCAGACGATGACCCGGTACCCGGGATGGCGACCGAGGACGTGGGCCGGGATCGTGACGTCCAGCGCGTACAGGCGCGGCATCGCCAGGATGCCCACCACCACGGGGCGGAGCCCCCTCGCCCCCACGATCGCCTGTTCCATGGCCTCAGAATAGGCGGGGCCCCGACCGGCCGGTGCCGCCTGGCACGATCCTTGCCACCGACGGCACGGTCGTGTCTGGTCCGTGTGCGGGCGCTCTCCGTAGCGTGGTCGACGAACAGCGACACCCATCGATCCGTCGGGAGCATCGTGAGCATCGAGAAAGAGACCGTGTCCTTCGACGTCCCCTGGGAGACGAGTTACGGCTACGCCCAGGCGGTCAGACACGGCGACACCATCCACGTGTCCGGTCAGGTCTCCCACGAGGGCGCGGAGTTGGTCGCCCCCGCACTGGTCGGGCCGGACGGCCGGGTCACCGACGTCGCCAACACCGGTGCGCAGATGCGCCAGTGCTACCGCAACGCGTCCCGTCTGCTGGCGCGGCTGGGCGCGTCCCTGGACGACGTCGTCGACGAGGTCATCTACGTGGTCGACGCGGACGCGGGGGACGCCGCGGCCGGTCCGGTGCGCAAGGAGGCCTACGGGCGGCCCGATCCCCGGGTGGCGAGCACGATGATCGGTACCCCCCGCCTGGCCTTCCCCGAACTCCTGGTCGAGGTCAAGCTCGTCGCCAGGGTCTGACCACCGGCGCGGGTGCCCGGTCGCCGGTCGGTGAAGTCGGCCGAGTTCGGGTCAGGGCCCGATCACGGCACGCGCGCGGCCGGGTGCTCAGGTGCCGATGACCCCGCCGTCGTCGCGACGCACCACCACCACGGCGGACCGGGGACGGCCCTCGGGGTCGAACCCGGGCCAGTTGCCCACCGCGCGCGGGTCCTCCGCGGTGGGCGCGCCGTGGTCGGCGGTGGCCGACCCGGGTCCGCGCACCGTCACGAACAGGGTCCTCCCGTCGGGGGTCGCGGTCGTGCCCGCGATCCCGCAGCCGCGCGGTCCGGTGAGGAAGCGCCGCACCTCGCCGTCGGCCGGGTCGACGCAGAACAGGGCGCTGTTGCCCACCCGCGCGCGTAGGTCCGCGTCGTCGATCCGGCCCACGTCCGAGGTGATCCACAACCGACCGTCGTCACCGCACCGGACTCCCTCCGGGGCGGCGAGGGACCTGGCCGACTCCTCGCCGGAGGGGGTCGGGGCCTCGACCGACGCACGCCAGGAGAACAGGGCGGCGCCGTGGTCGGAGGCGCCCTCGGTCCAGGAGAGCACCCGTCCGCCACCGGGGGTCTCGGTCTCGGGGCAGTACACCGTTCCCGTGTGAGGATGGACGGCCGGGGCGCCCGGCCCCCGGAGTTCGGTGGCGCCGACCGCGTCGGCGGCCTCGCGGGCCCGCAGCAGCACGTCCGCCTGGTCGGCGAAACCGTCGTCCGTGGTCAGTCCGGACGCACCGTGCACCAGGCGCGCCCAGGTGCCCGACCCGTCCTCCTCCAGTCGCGCCGCGTACAGCGTCCCCTCCTCCAGGGGACCCGCGCCCCGGTCACGCAGCCGCTCCCGCCAGGGGTGGGCACCGACGAACTTGTAGACGTGGGTGCGGTCGCACATGTAGACCACGGCGCGCCCTCGCGACTCGGTCACGGTGGCACCGCCGTGTGCGATCCGGCCGAGGGCGGTGCGCTTGAAGGGTGTGGATCCGGGGTCGAGCGGGTCGACCTCCACCGTCCAACCGAACCGGTGCGCCTCGTTCGGGTTCCGCTCCAGGTCGAAACGTTCCCGGTGATGGTGCCATCCCAGGACGGCGTCGGCGCTCAGCCCGTAGCGGGTCTGCGCGGCATCGGCCGTCCAGTCGGCGGAGGCGGTACCGAACACGTCGGCGAAGGTGTCCTCGCCGGTCAGGCAGGTCCCCCAAGGCGTGAGCGCCTGTCCGCTGCCACCGAGGACCCCCACCGGATCGGTGCCGGTCTCCAGAGCCGGGTGGTCGGCCAAGGGGCCGGACACGGTGGTGGGGGAGTCGCCGGTCAGTCGCCGGTTGAGTTCGTCGCCGACCACCCGCCAACGGCCGTCGATGTGTTCGACGCGGGCCACGGTCACACCGAGGGAGGCCGTCTCCTTGGCGGTCTGCGCGGCGTCGCCGGCGCGCCCGCCGTCGGCGTGCAACAGCGCGGGGTCGACCCGGGCGTGGCCGATCACCAGCAGACCGCGGCGGTTGCCGGCGTGCCCGGGGTGCAGCGGCACGTAGCGCAGTCCGCTGTGACCGAAGCCGACCTGGCGTGCCGCGTCCTCGGCGGTGCCGGTCGCGTCGGGACGCCAGCGTGGTCCGCCGGTGCGCAGCGGTGTGCCCCAGGGGAGCAGGACTCGGGCGGTGTAGCCGGCGGGAACGGTGATGGCGTCACCGTCGGTGACGGGAACCTCGGTGAAGATGAGAGTCGAACCCTGGGCGGTACTCGCCAGGGCGGGGTGCGCGCCGGGGTGGGAGCCGCCGAGGAGCGCTGCGGTGGTCAGGGTGCCCATGGCCGCGGTGGCCTGCAGGAACCGGCGTCGACTGTGTTCGGGCGGCATGGTGCTCCTCGGGGCGGGGTGCTCCGCGTGCGGATCTCGGTGGCTTGTGATGATGTAATCACGCAAAGTAGTCAAATCCGAGGATCACCCCGCTGTGGCCTGTTTCGGTGACGCCCGGGGGGGCGTGGTTCCGATGGGAATGAAAACGGTTATCATTTGGTTGACACGGATCGACCACCCAGGAGGTGCACATGGCGCGTAACGACGCACGCCCCATCATCAAGCTCAGGTCCACCGAAGGCACCGGGACCACGTACGTGACCCGCAAGAGCCGGCGCAACACCCCGGACCGCCTGGTCCTGCGCAAGTACGACCCGAAACTCCGCCGCCACGTCGAGTTCCGCGAGGAGCGCTGAACCCGACCGCACCGACACGAGAGGCGCACATGAACAAGGCCATCCACCCCGAGTACCGACCCGTCGTCTTCCGGGACCGGGCCGCCGACTTCGCCTTCCTCACCCGCTCCACCGTGACCTCGGACAAGAGCGTCGAGTGGGAGGACGGTCGCAGCTACCCGGTCATCGACGTCGAGATCTCCAGCGCGAGCCACCCCTTCTACACGGGCAACGCCCGCGTGGTGGACACCGCCGGTCGGGTCGAGCGCTTCCAGCGCCGCTACCGACGCTCATAACCCCGTACATCGCGGGCGATGGTCGCGAGGCCACCGCCCGCACGGAAAGGCACGCCCGATGGCCGTACCCAAGCGCAGGATGTCGCGCGCCAACACCCGCACCCGCCGCTCCCAGTGGAAGGCCAGGACCCCCGAACTGGTCACGGTGCACCTCCAGGGCCGCGCGTACCGCGTCCCCCGCCACCTCGTCCGCGCCTACGAACGCGGACTCCTGCCCCTGCCCGAGTAGGGCGTCCCGTCGGGGCACGGGACCGTTCCCCGTGCCCCGACACGCCTCGCCAGGCCCGCGCGCACCTCGCTGAACAAGCGAAACGCCCTCACGGCTGGCACCCGAATCACCACGACTCGGGCAGGCTTGGGGTGTGACGACAACCCCGACCGACGTCTCGGCCCCGGTGCCGGGGCGACGACGCTCCGCACGCGCGCCGCGCAGACCCGTCGACCTGCTCCTGGGGGCCGGGGGACTGATCCTGGTCCTCGTGGTCCTCATCCTGGTCAGCGACGCGATGGCCGAGGGCGGACCGACCGACGACGCCTCGCAGTTGCGCGCCGTGCTTCCCCCGGGGTTCCTCTTCGTCGTCGCGGTGGGCGCCAACCTGCTGCTGCTCGTCCTGGTCGGCTACGTCGTCCTGCGGACCCTGATCGCCGGACGCGTGCGCGACCTGGTGCGCCCGATCGTCGCCGCGGTCTCCGCCTACGCCATGACCTCCTGGGTCAACGCGGAACTGGAGTCCGCCACCCTCGGTGCCGCACCGCTCCCCGGGCTCCCCGACGACGTCCTCACCGCCGCCACCCTCGGCTACGTCGCCGCGGGCATCGGGTTCACCCGCACCATGCCCACCGGGCAACCGCGGGTGCGATCGCTGCTCTGGGGGACCAACGTCGTGGTCGCCGCCACCGCGGTCACGGCCGGGGTCAGCAGTATCCTCGCCGTCCTCTTCACCGTCCTGGTGGGCCTGACGTGCGCCGCCCTGGCCCGCTACGCCATCGGCGTGGGCGTGCCGCCGCCCGCCACCGGCCGCATCCTCGACGAACTGCGCCGTTTCGATCTGGCCGCCGACCGGATCCTCCCGGACGGGACCAACGAGGACGGTGACCCCCGTTTCCTCGCCGACCTGACCGACGGACGGCGGATCGAACTCTGGGTCCTCGACTCCGAGAACACCAGCGGTTTCTGGCGGCGCCTGCGCGACCTGCTGTTCCTCCGGGGTCCCGTCGCGCCCCCCATCCTCTACGGTGTCCGGCGCCGGGCCGAACACGCCGCTCTGATGAGCGTGGCCGCACGCGAGGCCGGGGTGCCCGCGCCCCGGGTGCTGGCCCTCGGCGAGCTCTCCCCGGGCGCGGTGCTGTTGTCCCGCGAACGACCGCGCGTGCGCGGCCTGGCCACCCTCGCGCCCGCGCGGATCACCGACGCTCTTCTCGCCGAGCTGTGGGGTCTCCTGGCGTCCCTGCACCGTCGCCGGGTCGCCCACGGAGACCTCAACGAGGCCACCGTCGGCATCGGGCGGGAGGACCCCGACGAGGCTCCGACCGCGGCGCTGGTGGGGTTCGACCACGGCTCCGTGGCCGCCCCACAGCTCCGTATCTCCCTGGACATCGCCGCACTGCTCACCCTCGTGGCGCTGCGGGTGGGCGTGGAACGGGCCGTGGCCTCGGCGGTGCGCGCCCTCGGCGTCGAGGCGACCGCCGCGGTCCTCCCGCTGCTTCAGGCCCCCGGGCTCCCGCCCCGGTTGCGCGCCGAACTACGCCGCACCGACCGCACCCTGCTGGGGCGCCTTCGCGACCACCTGGTGTCACTGGCCCCCGAGGCGCCCGCCGAACCGGCCCGCCTGGAGCGGATGCGCCCGCGCACCATCGTCAGCGTGGTGGTCGCGACCGTCGTGGGCCTGATCCTGGTCTACCAGCTCGCCGGGGCCGACCTCGCCACCGTTCGTCACGCCGACCCCGTATGGGCCCTGATCGCGTTCGCCATGGCCACCACCTGCATGTTCGCCGCCGCTATGGTGCTGATCGGCTTCGTGCCCGCGCCCCTGCCCTGGTGGCGCACGGTCATGGCGCAGTACGCGGGATCGTTCGTGCGCATCGTCGCACCGGCGGGCCTGGGCTCGATCGCGATCAACACCAGGTTCGTCATCAAGGCGGGCGTGCCCACCTCGTTGGCGTTGTCCGCGGTGGGCCTGACCCAGTTGGTGGGCTTCCTCGTGCACGTGCCCCTGCTGCTGGTGTGCGCGTACCTGACCGGGACCTCCTACTGGACGGGTTTCACCCCGTCGCCGACCGTCGCGTTCATCTGTGTCCTGGGCACCGCCACCGTGGCCGCCGTACTCCTGCACCCCCGTATGCGCCGGTCCGTCTCCCAACGCCTGCGTCCCTACCTGCGCGGGGTCCTGCCCCGCCTGCTGGACGTACTCCAACGTCCGGTGAGCCTGCTGCTGGGTGTGGGCGGCATGGTCCTGCTCACCGTCGCCTTCGTGCTTTGTCTGCACTTCTCGGTCCTGGCGTTCGCCGGACCGGAGAACGTGCCGAGTCTGGTCGCGGTGGCCGTGGTGTTCCTGGCCGGCAACGCGATCGGGTCGGCCGCGCCGACCCCCGGCGGACTGGGCGCGGTCGAGGCGGCCCTCATCGGCGGACTCACCGCGGTGGCCGGTGTCCCCGCCGGAGTGGCCCTGCCGGCGGTGCTGCTCTTTCGGGTACTGACCTTCTGGTTCCCGGTCCTGCCCGGCTGGGCCTCGTTCAGCCACCTGCAACGCCGCGAGGCCATCTGATCCCCGAGCGGGCGCAAGGACGCTCCGCCGGCGCCCGAGAGCAAGGACGTCCCCCAGGTCGCGTACGCCGGCGCTAGCCGAGGAGCATGGCGCTCAGGAGTAAGAGGAGCGCCACCAGGACACCGATGGTCACGTGGTAACGGTTGCGGACGGTCCGTTCCGATGGTGCCGATGGCGGTGTGGGGGCGGCGAAGACCGGCATGGGGTGCGGCGCCGTCGGTTCGATCCAACTCCGGTCGCCGGAACCGGAGGCGTGGGTCGGGGTCTCCACCGCGGGCGGCACCGGCCGCGCGGGCACGGCCCCGGTCCCTTCCGGGTGTCGGGGCGGCCAGGTGCGCTCCAGACCCTCGCCGGTGCAGCGCTCGACCACCTCGGTGGGTGTCGGACGCTGCGCCGGATCATGCGACCAGCAGTCCCGGATCAGGTCGCGCAGGTCCGCGGGCAGACCCGCCAGGACCTCCACGGGGGGAGGCGACACCAACCTCATGAGAATGCGCGGTTCGGAGGGGCCGTCGAAGGGGCAGGCGCCGGTCGCCGCCTGGGCCAGGGTGGTCCCCAGGGCGAACATGTCCGAGGCCGGGCTGAGCGGGCTCCCCTCGGCCTGTTCCGGTGACATGTACGGCAGGGTGCCGAACACGTGGCCGGTACCGGTCATCGTGCTCCCCTCGGTGGGGCGGGCGATGCCGAAGTCGATCACCCGGGGCCCGTCCGGGGCCAGGATGATGTTGCTGGGCTTGATGTCGCGATGGATCAGGTCACGGTCGTGGATCGTGTGGAGCGCCTCGGCGAGGAGTGTGGCCAGGGCACGGATCGAGGGCGGATCGAGTGGCCCTCGTTCGGTCAGGGCGTCCTTCAACGGGGACCCCGGGATGTGCTCGTAGGCGATCCAGGGCCGCTCCGAGTGCGGGTCGCTGTCCACCACCTCGGCGGTGTAGCGTCCGCCCACCCGCGCGGCGAGCTCGGCCTCGCGGGCGAACCGCGCCCGGTAGTCGGTGCCGTCCAGCCGGTCGTCCTCGACCAGTGCCGAGCGCACCACCTTGAGCACCACGCGGGCCCCCTCGCGGGTACGCCCCAGATACACCTGACCCATGCCGCCGGTTCCCAGCCGGTGCGTCACCGGGTAGGGACCGATGCGGTCCGGGTCGTGAGGAGTCAGAGGCAGCACGTCACGCCTTCCTCGATGGGCTTCTTCTTCTCTCTTCCCTTTTGATGAGGTTCATCCCTTCCTGGAAGGGATCGGTCGTACCAACTTGCGGTTGACCCGACGTCAACACCTACGTTCGTGATCGAGGCCGGAGGGACCGGCCCGGGGAAGGAACCCCGATGCTCTGGTCGATGGCGGAGGTCTGCCGCAGCAGCGGAGTGACCTCGCGGACGCTGCGCCACTACCACCACATCGGACTTCTGGAGCCCGCGAGCGTGGGGCCCGGGGGACAGCGCCGTTACGGCCACCGTGAACTCCGCCGCCTGCAGCGGATCCTGGTGATGCGCGAACTCGGCCTGGGCCTGGTCGACATCCGCCGTGTCCTGGACTCCGAACGCGACGAGGTCACGGCGCTACGGCTGCACCTGCACGACCTGGAGTCCGAACGCGACCGACTGACCGCACTCATCGAGACCGTGCGCCGCACCGTCGACGCGCTGGAAGGGGACGACATGAACGCCATCCGACCCGAGGAGCTCTTCGCGGGCTTCGACGTCACCTACTACGACGACCAGGTCCGCGCCCAGTGGCCCGAGCAGTGGGAACAGGCCCGAGCGGCCGGCCGCGACCTGACACCCGAGGAGGGTGAGCGGTTGCGCGCCGAGACCGCGCGGCGCATGGAGCGCATGGCCGGGTACCTGCGCGCCGGACGCCCCGTCGACGACCCGGACGTGCGCGCGGAGGTCGCCGACCACTATGAGGGCGTGCGCCGCATGTGGACGCCGGACGCCGCGGCGTTCGCACGGCTCGGTCGGGTCTACACCGAGCCCGGGCCCTGGCGCGAGGTGTACGAGAGGGTGGCGCCGGGACTGGCCGACTACCAGTGCGAGGCGATGGAGGACTACGCCGGCCACGTCCTGGGGGAGGGGGAACGACCGTGATCCCCGCCCACTGGCGACCCCACCGTCGGGAGGAGGACGGCGAGGTTCTGGGCTACCTCGCGCCGAAGGAGGACGGCCACGTCCCCGTCACCCCCTTCGGTCACCCGTTGGCCGGGGCGCTCCCGGAGGTCGAGGCCCGCGAGGTCCTGACCCGGTCGGGCCTGGCCTACCTGGCCGACCCCTGGCTGCTGTCGCTGCCGGGGCGGGACGAGCCCGTCACGGTGCGGATCGTCGAGGTCACGCCTCGCCGTATGCGGGTGGCCAACGCCGATCACGGCTACGAGGAGGCCGACATCGGGCACGTGTTCGTCCTGGAGGTCCCCGAACCGGGCCGGTTGCGCGCCGCCGGGGGTGCACGTCGCCACAGCTGAGGATCCCGCCGTCCGGGAGCGGACGGCGGGGCCGTCGGTGTGCTCAGAGCACGTCCGGGGACACGTCCAGGACGGTGCGGTCGCGGGAGGCGACCAGGTCGAACCAGGGTCCGGTCCGGGGCAGCTCGTGGCGGAAGAAGTACGCCGCCGCGGCCCGTTTGCCCTCGTAGAACGGGCCCTGGCCGCCGTGCGCCGCCACCACCTGTTCCAACCACATCCAGGCCGACACCACGTGACCGGTCGCCTCCAGGAAGGCGGTGGCGTTGGCCAGCGCCACCGCGGCGTCGCCTTCGGACCAGGCCGCGGCCGCCGCCTCCACGGTGCGGGTAAGGGCGGCGTCCAGCAGCGCGGCGTACTCCGCCTCGACCCCGCCCAGTTCTCGGGCCCTGGCCACGGTGGTGCGCGCGGTGTCCACCAGCAGCGTCAACCGCGCTCCGCCGTCCAGGACGACCTTGCGCCCCAGGAGGTCCAGGGCCTGGACGCCGTGGGTGCCCTCGTGGATGGCGTTGAGCCGGTTGTCCCGATAGTGCTGTTCCACGTCGTACTCGCGGGTGTAGCCGTAGCCGCCGTGCACCTGGATGGCCAGGCTGTTGGCCTCCAGGCACCACTGGGAGGGCCAGCTCTTGACGATGGGGGTGAGCACCTCCAACAGCAGCCCGGCGTCACGGGCCCGCTCCGGCGACGCGGCGCTGACCCGCTCGTCCATGAGCCGGGCGCAGTACAGCACCAGGGCCAGGGCGCCCTCCACGTAGCTCTTCTGCGCCAGCAGCATCCGCCGCACGTCGGTGTGCTCGATGATGGGGACCTGGGGTTCCTCGGCGTTCTTCGCGCCCAGGGGCCTGCCCTGGAGACGCTCGCGAGCGTAGGCCAGCGACTTCAGGTAGCCGGTGTATCCCACGGCCATGGCGCCGGCGCCGACCCCCACGCGTGCGCCGTCCATCATGTGGAACATCGAGCGCAGTCCCTCGTGGGGTGCGCCGACCAGGTGGCCGACCGCCCCGGGGGCGCCCCCCGGGGTGTGCGCGCCCTCCCCGAAGTTGAGCAGTGCGTTCACGGTGCCCCGGTAGCCCATCTTGTGGTTGAGACCGGCCGGGACGACGTCGTTGCGCTCGCCTCGGGTCCCGTCCTCGTTCACCAGGTACTTGGGCACGACGAAGAGCGAGATGCCCTTGACCCCGGCCGGGCCGCCGGGGATCCGCGCCAGGACCAGGTGCACGATGTTCTCCGACATCTCGTGGTCGCCCCCGGAGATCCACATCTTGTTACCGAAGAGGCGATGGGTGCCGTCGCCCGCCGGTTCGGCGCGGGTGGTGATGTCCGCCAGCGAGCTGCCCGCCTGGGGTTCGGACAGGCACATGGTGCCGGTGAAGCGTCCTTCGGCCATGGGGCGCACGAAGGTCGCGATCTGTGCGGGGCTGCCGTGCGCCATGAGCAGGGCCGCGTTGCCGGAGGTGAGGAACGGGTAGGCGCAGGTCCCCGGGTTGGCGGCCTGGAAGTAGGCGTCGCAGGCGCTCGCGACGACCCGGGGGATCTGGTCGCCGCCCACGGAGGCGTCCGTGGCCATGGACGCCAGGCCCGTGGCGGCGTACACCTCCAGGGCGCGCGCCACCTCGGGGTTGACGTGGACGCGGGTTCCGTCGAACCGGGGTTCGTCGGTGTCGTTGGTCCTGTTGTGCGGCGCGAAGTGGTCGGTGGCCACGCGTTCGGCCAGGTCCAGGGCGCCGTCGAAGGTCTCTCGCGAGTGAGCGGCGTAGCGGGGGCGTCGGGTCAGGGCCTCCACGTCGAGCCACTCGTACAGCAGGAATCGCAGATCGCGCGCGGACAGCAGGGTGGACGCCACGGGTTGCCTCCCAGGGGATTGACCGACTGGTCGGTATGCTACCCGCGTCGCCGACTCCTCATGCGGTGGGGGCGGGGGCGCGACGTGCGGTGACGGCGGACGCTCTAGTCTGGTGCCCTCCGCACACCACGACAGGAAGCCGAGCATGTCCGACTCCACCCCCATCGTCCTGCTGCTCAACGGCCCCAACCTCAACCTGCTGGGCACCCGCAACCCCGAGCAGTACGGCACCACCACCCTGGCCGAGGTCGAGCAGCGGGTGATCGCCCTGGGGGAGGACCTGGGTGTGCGGGTCGTCTGCGCGCAGAGCAACAGTGAGGGCGGCATGGTCGATCACCTCCACTCCGCCCGGCACTCGGTCGGCGTGGTGATGAACCCCGGCGCCTACGCGCACTACAGCATCGCGTTGCGCGACGCGGTCGAGGCGATCGAGGCACCGGTCGTCGAGGTGCACATCTCCAACATCTACGCCCGCGAGGAGTTCCGCCACACCTCCGTGACCGCGCCGGTGGCCGCCGGATACGTGGCCGGGTGCGGGCTCGTGGGCTATGAGCTGGCTCTGCGGGCCGTGCTGGCCCGTGACGCCGAACGACGCGCCTGAAACCACGGCCTCGGCCGCGACCGGTGGGGCGGTCCGTGTACTGGCCGGGTGGGGCCACGGGTGCCCGGCCGGCCGGTCGGTACGCCACGGGCGAGCCAAGGGCAGGCCGGTGCCGGGCCGTCAACGAGGACCCGTCCCGCCCCGGGTGCGCGTGGTCGTTGAACGACGGCACCCGCGTGCCCGCACGCCCGTGCGCCACCTTGCTCACCGCGGCCTGAACGGTCTCCCGGTGCGTCGCCACCGTCATCGGTCGCCGCGCCCCGCCCCGCGCATGGCGTAACCACACTTCCCCCATGTCGACGGGTAAGAATGGCAGGGCCGGTCCCCCCGGACCTCCGGCGTCCCCGAGCGGCGAGGAGATCATGGGAGCAATGTTCACGGGGGGCGGCCGTTCCGGGCGGCACCTGGTCCGGGCCACGGCGATCGAGGTACGCCAACGCGTGTCCTCGTACCTGCCCCAGATCCTGCTGGCCGTCATCGGCGCCGTCCTGGCCTGGGCGATCGCCGGGGGACTCGTCCACGACCACAGCCCCTTCTTCGCGCCCATCGCCGCGGTCATCGCGCTCAACGCCTCGGGAGGCGAACGCGGAGCCAACGCGGTCCGCCTCCTCACCGGTGTGTTCATCGGTATTCTCGCGGGGGAGTTCTCCCAGGCCGTCGCGGTCCAGAACGACCTGGCCATGGCCTTGGGCGTGCTGTTGGCCATGACCGTGGCGGCCGCGTTCAACACCGAGCGCGTGGTCATCGGCCAGGCCGCGGCCAGCGCCATCCTCACGACCATCTTCATCGGGGGCGGCAGCCCCGGCATCGACCGCTTGGTGGACGCCCTCATCGGGGCCGGGGTGGCGTTGCTCCTCAGCCAGATGCTCTTCCCGGCCCGCCTGGTGGCGATGCTGCGCCGTATCGAGGAGGACGCCCTGGGCGAGATGGCCCACATGCTCGACGAGGTCGGCCGTTCCCTGACCGTCGAGGGCCACGACGCCAGCGCGCAGGTGGTCAACCGCCTCGGCGACCTGAGTCGACCCATGGCGGAGCTGAGCAAGGCCCGCGAGTCCAGTCTGTCCACGATCCGGCTCTCCACCATCCGGTGGGGCGACCCCGGCCCGGTCTTGGACGAGGACGAGGTGATCGAACGGCTCATCCTGCTGGGGGAGAGCTGCCTGTTCCTGGCCCGCACCACCGTCGCCATGGGCACCGAGGAGCGCCGCGAGCTCGCACCCATCGTGCGCGGCATGGCCGACGTGCTCGCGATCCTCGCGGACGACCTCAGCAGCAGGGAAGCCAGGGAACAGGCCGTGGAACAGGCGCTCACGGCGGCGCGGGGTTACGGCGCCGGTGTCCCCGACGACGACCCCGTCACCCACGCCACACACCTGGCCGTGGAGATGGTGGCCACCGACATCATGCTGTTCGCCGGGATCCGGTTCGAGGAGGTCGAGGACGTGCTCATGGGCGAGCTGGAGGACCCCACCATCCCGGCCCCGGCCCAGGAGCCCTGGCTTCCCTGGCTGCGTTGGCGTCCCCGGCCGCCCGACATCCGGTTCGGCCGCTTCCGCGGACGCGACTGACCGGCCCGGGACGGCCGTCCGGACCGGTCAGGTTCGGTCGCCCCGGTCGAGGGCGCCGTGGGGGCCCGTCGGGGCCCCACGACGCGGGCCGTGACCCGGCCCGCGCGCGGAGGACCGCTAGGAGCGCACGGTGGACGGCTCGAAGCGCACCACCACCGACTTCGACGTGGGCGTGTTGCTCACGTCGGCGGTGGAGTCCAACGGCACCAGCACGTTGGTCTCCGGGTAGTAGGCGGCGGCGCTGCCGCGGGAGGTGGGGTAGTGCACCACCCGGAAGTGCGGCGCGCGCCGCTCACGCCCGTCGGACCACTCGCCCACGATGTCGGTGTAGGCGCCGTCCGCCAACCCCAGCTCGTGCGCGTCCTCGGGGTTGACCATCACCACACGACGTCCGTCCAGGATGCCCCGGTACCGGTCGTCCAGCCCGTAGACCGTGGTGTTGTACTGGTCGTGCGAACGCAGCGTCTGCAGCAGCAGACGCCCCTCGGGGATCTCGGGCGCGTAGGTGCCGTTCACCGTGAAGTTGGCCAGCCCGGTCGCGGTGGGGAACCTGCGGTCGTCCCGCGGAGCGTGCGGCAGAGCGAAACCGCCGCGCTGCCGTGCCTTGGCGTTGAAGTCCTCGAACCCCGGCACGACCCGGGACACGTGGTCACGGATCCGGTCGTAGTCCGCCATGGCGTCCCAGTCCACCGGGCCGTCCGCGAACAACCGTCGGCCCAGGGCGCGGACGATGTCCACCTCCGACCACATGCCCTCCGACAACGGCGCGAGCACCCCGTGGGAGGCGTGCACCAGCCCCATGGAGTCCTCCACCGTCACCCATCGGGCCTGGTCCCCGTGCACGTCCCGGTCGCTGCGGGCCAGGGCCGGCAGGATGAGGGCCCGCGTACCGGTGACCACGTGCGAACGGTTCAGCTTCGTGGACACGTGCACCGTCAGTCCCACACGGCGCATCGCCTCCTCGGTCACCTCGGTGTCGGGGGAGGCCGCCACGAAGTTGCCGCCCATCGCGAAGAACACGCCCACGTCGCCGCGGCCCATCGCCCGGATCGCGTCGACGGTGTCGTACCCGTGCTCGCGCGGGGGCTCGAAGTCGAACTCCGTGCCCAACGCGTCCAGGAAGGAGTCCGCCGGTCGCTCGAAGATGCCCATCGTGCGGTCGCCCTGCACGTTGGAGTGTCCGCGCACCGGGCACACGCCCGCGCCCGGACGCCCCACGTTGCCGCGCAGGAGCAGGAAGTTCACGACCTCGCGGATGGTCGGCACGGAGTGCTTGTGCTGGGTCAGGCCCATCGCCCAGCACACCACGACGCTCTTCGAGGCGACGACCATCGCGGCCAGTTCCTCGATGAGCGCGCGGGTCAGACCGGTGTCGCGTTCGGTCCGCGCCCAGAACTCGTCCTCGGGCTCCTTGAGCAGGGTCTCGGAGAAGTCCTCGAAGCCGTGCGTGAACGACTGCACGAACGCGTGGTCCAGGACGTCCTCGCCGCGTCGGTCGGCCTCCAGCAGCAGGCGGTTGACCGCGCTGAACAGGGCCAGGTCGCCGCCCACCCTGATCTGCATGAACAGGTCGGTGAGCTCGGTGCCGCGGCCCACCAGGCCGCGCGCGTTCTGCGGGTTGCGGAACGCCTTCATACCCGCCTCGGGGAGCGGGTTCACCGTGACGACCTTGCCGCCCTTGCGCTTGGTCTTCTCCAGAGCGGAGAGCATGCGCGGGTGGTTGGTGCCCGGGTTCTGCCCGGCCACGATGACGAGGTCCGAGTGGTAGATGTCCTCCAGGGACACGCTGCCCTTGCCCACGCCCAGGGTCTCGGTGAGCGCCGATCCCGACGACTCGTGGCACATGTTCGAGCAGTCGGGCATGTTGTTGGTGCCGAGCTGCCGGGCGAACAACTGGTAGGCGAAGGCCGCCTCGTTGCTGGTGCGCCCCGAGGTGTAGAACACCGAACCGTCGGGGGTGGGCTGGGCCCGCATCTCCTCGGCGATCAGGTCGAGCGCGGCCTCCCACGAGATCGGCTCGTAGTGGGTCCCGTCCTCGGGAAGGTACACCGGCTCGGTCAACCGGCCCTGCTGCCCCAGCCAGTAGCCGGAGCGTTCGGCCAGCTCACCGACCGGGTGTCGAGCGAAGAAGTCCGCGCCCACGCGACGTCGGGTGGCCTCCTCGGCCACGGCCTTGGCGCCGTTCTCGCAGAACTCGGCGGTGTGCCGCTTGCCCGGTTCCGGCCAGGCACAGCCCGGACAGTCGAAGCCGCGCTTCTGGTTCACGGCGAGCATCGCGGGCAGGCCGCGCATCACACCGGCCTGCTCGCCGACGTGGCGCACACTGCTGAGCACGGCGGGGATGCCCGCAGCGCTGTCCTTGGGTGATCCGACCTCCGGTGCGTCCTGCGCGGGATCGGTCATGTCCGAATCGTGGTGTCTCACACCTCCCATTCTTTCATCGGAAGGCGGCGTGCGCAGGAGGGGCGCGCGTCCGTATCTTCTAAAAGAAGAGAACGCTATCGTGCGATCGACCGTTGTTGTTGAGGGGACCTTCGTCCCTGTACGCTCGATCGATGTTGTTGAGCCAGCTGAAGTACTTGACCGCGCTGGCCAAGGAACGTCATTTCGCCCGTGCAGCCCGGGCCTGTCACGTCTCCCAGCCCGCTCTGTCCGCCGCCATCCGCAAGTTGGAGGCGGAGTTCCGCGTACCCATCGTCAAGCGGAGCAACCGTTTCATCGGATTCACCCACGAGGGTGAACAGGTCGTCGCCTGGGCGCAGCGTGTCCTGGCCGAACATGACGCCCTGCTGGAGACCGTGCGCAGCGGGCGCGAGGGGCTCAGTGGGCGTCTGCGCATCGGCGCCATACCCACCACCCTCAGTTCCCTGTCCCTCATCACCCGCGGTCTGTGCGAACTCCATCCGCAGGTCACCCTGTCGATCGTCTCGATGACGTCCACCGAGATCCAACAGGGGTTGGCCGACTTCCAGATCGACGTCGGTGTCACCTACATCGACAACGAACCCCTGGACGACGTGCGCAGTCGCCCCCTGTACCGGGAGCACTACGTACTGCTCACCGCCGAGAACGGGCCGCTGGGGCATCGTGCGAGCATCAGCTGGGCGGAGGCGGCCGAGGTGCCGTTGTGCCTGCTCACCCCGGACATGCAGAACCGTCGCATCATCGACTCGGCCTTCCGGCAGGCCGGCACGCGCCCCGTCCCGCGAGTGGAGACCAACTCCGTCAGCGCCCTGTGCTCCCACGTGCGCGGCGGCCAGTGGTCGGCCGTGATGTCGCACGCATGGCTCTACCTGCACCCGGTCCCCGAGGGCATGCGCGCCATCCCCCTGGTCCAGCCCGAGGTCAGCAAGGAGATCGGGGTGGTCATCGCCGACCGCGACCCCGAGCCGGTGCTGGCCCGCGCCCTGCTCGACAGCCTCAACGGCGTCGACCTGGAGGCGCATCTGGACCGGCGACACGCCGACGGCGCCGCTCTGGCCGGCTGAGCCGACACGCCGTGCCCCGCAGCGGACACGCGCCTCGATAAGCGCCGATTATCGCGCGAAAGGAAACTCCTATTTGATTACGGTCACACGTGGTGTGACGATGTTCCATGCTTGTTCCCGGTGTTGCGGAAGTGGTGCGAATAGGATCGCGCATTCCGTCGGGAAAACAATCCTGAGGATCGCGAGGATGGTTCGTGCTGTCGTTTTTGGACCGTGAGAAGAGTGTCGCCCCGCCCGGCTACAGCCGGTGGTTCATCCCACCCGCCGCGCTCGCCGTGCACCTGTCCATCGGTCAGGTCTACGCTTTCAGTGTCTTCAAGACCCCGTTGGTGGACCGGTTCGACACCACTCTGACCGCCATCGGCGTGGTCTTCAGCATCTCCATCGTGATGCTCGGACTGTCGGCGGCCTTCGGTGGCAAGTGGGTCGAGCGCAACGGCCCCCGTAAGGCGATGTTCGTCTCCGGGGTCTGTTGGGGCACCGGCTTCCTGGTCGGCGCCCTCGGTGTGGCCACCGGCCAACTGTGGCTGCTCTACCTGGGCTACGGCGTCATCGGCGGTATCGGTCTGGGCATCGGCTACATCTCGCCGGTCTCCACGCTCATCAAGTGGTTCCCGGACCGCCCCGGCATGGCCACCGGTATGGCCATCATGGGCTTCGGTGGTGGCGCGCTCATCGCCTCGCCGCTGTCCGCCGCCATGCTGGACAACTTCGCCGCCACCCCCGCCGACGCGATCGTGCCCGCCTTCCTGACGCTGGGCGCCGTCTACTTCGTCGCCATGATGCTCGGCTCGATGACGGTCAAGGTGCCGCCGCCGGGGTGGAAGCCCGAGGGCTGGGAGCCCAAGCCCACCGTCACCGGGGGCGACCTCACCACCGAGGGCGTCACCGTGGAGCGGGCCTTCCGCACCCCCCAGTTCTGGCTGCTGTGGATCGTGCTGTTCTGCAACGTCACCGCGGGCATCGGCATCCTGGAGCAGGCCGCCCCCATGATCCAGGACTTCTTCGCCAACGTGGGACCGGCCGAGGCCGCCGGGTACGTGGGTGTGCTGTCCCTGTGCAACATGCTCGGCCGTTTCGTGTGGTCCTCGACCTCCGACGCCCTGGGCCGTAAGCGCACCTACATCGGTTACCTCGGTATCGGCTGCCTGCTCTACCTGCTCATCGCCGTCGCCGGCACCGGTTCCATCGTGCTCTTCGTCGCCGTCACCGGGCTCATCCTGTCCTTCTACGGCGGCGGCTTCGCCACCATCCCGGCCTACCTGAAGGACCTCTTCGGTTCCTTCAACGTCGGCGCCATCCACGGCCGCCTGCTGACCGCCTGGTCGTGCGCCGGCATCGCCGGGCCGCTCATCGTCAACGTCGTCGCCGACTACCAGCTCTCCGCGGGTTACTCGGGGGCGGACCTGTACACGCTGTCGCTGTACCTCATGGTGGGCGTCATGGCGGTCGGGTTCATCGCGAACATGCTGGTGCGACCGCTCTCGAAGGGTCAGATCGACCAGGACGAGGTCGCCGAGCCGGCGTCCTCCCACCAGTCCGCGTGAGCCCGGCACCGCAGCCCAAGGAGAAGCAGATGGAACACAACAGCGCCAACACGGCCGCCAAGGCCGCGGCCCTCTTCCTGTGGGTGGTGGTCATCATCGCCCTGGGCTACGGGGTGAGCCGGACCGCTCTGCAGGCCGCCGCCCTGTTCACCGGCTGACCCGGAACCGTAGGTAACGACGACACCCGGCTCACTCCAGGTCGCCCACGAAGGTGACCGGAGGGTGCAACGGTACGAAGTCCTGATCATGGAACTCGACTGTGTACTGGAGCCGGGTGTCGTCCTCGTCGGCCCAGCAGTCCTCGTCCCAGGTGTCGGAGCCGCCCGGCTCCACCGCCTCGGGCGGGTTGACGTTCGCTCCCAGGGCGGGTGAACCCGACTCCCGGAGCGGCTCGCCGACCTCACAGGTCCGGGTCGCCGCGCCGGTCTGCACGGGCTCTCCACCCTCATTGGAGACCTCCACCCGCCAGGACACGTACGGTAGGTCGCCCTCTTCGCCGGTGATCGGGTCGACCCCGCCCTCCTCCATGCCGCGATCGAAGTCGGTGAGGCGGATGGTGAATCCGTCCCCGAACGCGTGGGTCTGGTCCAGGTCCACGGTCACCGGCTCGAAACCGGGCTCGGCCGGTTCCGTGGGCTGCTCCGTGTCCTGTGGTCCGGCCGCGGGGGTGGACGGTCGCACGGTGGTCCCGTGGGTGAACCACCCGGCTCCGAATCCGACGATCAGTGCGGCCATGGTGGCGGCGACGATGGTGATCCAACCGGTTCTGGTCATCAGGGGGTCCTTCCGGGTCCGGGCGTGCGCCCGATGTCATCGGTGACCGTACCGCACCCGGGTGTGACGACGTCACCACACCCCGCAGCGGAGCGGGGTCGGCCCGGACCACGCGTTCAGGCGTAGACGTGCGCGACCGTGGGACGACGTGATCGCGGGCCCCGCCCGCGGGCGATGGGGGCATGAACGACGAGAACCGCGCCGCACCGGGCCCGGGGCCCGTGCTCCCGGTCCTGCTCGCCCTGCTCGTCGCACCCCGGGTGGTGCTGCACGACCTCGGGCTCCTGCACGAGGGAACCTTCGTCAACGCCCTGTTCGTCCTCGTGCCGCCGGTGGTGTGGATCGCCGTGGTGCTCCGGCGACGGGTGCCGCGGCCCTTCCTCACCCCGCTGGTGGTGGGGCGCCGTCCGGGGTGGTGGCCGTGGTCGCGCACCAGGTCCTGTGGGACGTGGCCTGGCAGGGCGACCCTCCGGAGCTCGGCGGCGCACTCGCCGCCCTGTCCCCGGCGGTCCGGCAGGGCGTCATGCGCGGCTTCGCCGCGCCGAGCAGCCTGGTCACCGTAACGGTCGTCGGCGCGCTGTGCGGACTGATCGCCCGGGCGGCAGGCAGGTCCCTGCCACGAGCGGCGCCGGCGGCGTGAGCCCGCACGCGACCGACCGGACCTCCCGCGCACCTGCGCGGCACCACCGTCGTCGACGGGCACGGTGGTCCGACGCGCGAGGTCGGCGAGGAGCGGGACCGCGCCCGACCCGAGGGTCGGGTCGTCTCCTCACGGTCGCCCACACCCCGGCGAGCCGAGGGAGGGGCGGCCGCAACCGTCCGCGGTACGCGCTCGGAGGGGCGCACCGGGCCGGGGGAGCGGGCTCCGCGTCCGGCTACCGCGCGGGGTCGCTCCCGGCCTGTTCCAGGCCGGAGGCGCGCAGGATGTGCGCCACGTGCTCCTCGGCGGTGCCCCGATGGTCGAGGATCTCCTCGACGCCACCGGGGAGCAGGTCCAGGGGCCGCCACCACCGTCGCATCTCGGCCTCTCCGTACTCCCGGGCCTGGGGCTTGGTCGCGTGGCGGACCAGGGTCTCCTCGAAGGGAACGTCCAGGTGGAAGCAGCGCGACGCCCCTCGGTGGTCGGCCATCAGCGAGCCCAACATCTCCGCGTACCGGTCGGCGTACATGATGCCCTCGACGACCACGTGGTACCCGTGGTCGAGACAGTAGCGGGCGGTCAGGTCGATCAAACCGATGTTCGCGCCACCGGGACGGTCCCGTTCGCGCAGTACGGTGCGTCGCACCAGGTCCTGCGCCACCACGGCCAGGCCCCGCCCGTGGGCCTCGCGCAGGCCCGCAGCGAGTGTGCTCTTGCCGGTCGCGGAGTTGCCGCGGATCACGATGAGTCGGGTGTCGGGCGAGCCCGTGGACGCCATCGGATCACCCTTCCGAGAGCAGGTGGCCGTCGAAACCGGCCGCGACGAGGCCGTGGTAGGCCTCCCGGACGTGTGGGGGGACCGGCTGGGGGACGGCGAAGCCGCGTGCCGGGTACTCCATCACCCGTTGCAGGTCGCCGACCATGGCGTCCAAGGCCAGACGATCGTTGCCCACCGTGGGCAGATAGGTGTCGAGGTCCACCGGAGCGGAGGCGCACAGCGGCTCGACCTCCGGCCACTGCCGACGCGCCGTGGCGTGGGCGCGCCGCTCCATGTACGGCTTGCAGACGAACATCACCGTGGCGGGTGCGATCCCCGCCCGCTCCAGCACCGCGCGGGACAGGCGCAGGTTCTCGCCGGTGTTGGTCGCCTCGGTCTCCATGAGGACGGCCGCGTCCGGTACTCCGCGTTCGAGGACACGCTCGCGGTAGTGCACGGCCTCGCCCCGGGGGAACCGGGCCAGGGTGGTGGGACTGTTGGCGCCGGTGATGACCATCCGTGGGAAGTACCCCGCCAGGTACAGCTCCGCGGCCCGGTCCGCCACCCCCGCGTCGTGACTGCCCAGCACCACCGCCACGTCACAGCGCCGGGGCTCCTCGCCCAGACGTTGGTGGTCGAACACCACCCGGGCCCACCGCCGCGTCCGCTCGGTGAGTTCCACCGTCGTCGACTCCGCCATGGCCGCAGCCTAGAGCACCCGCGCCCGCGCGGACAGGGGAACGGCCGCCGGTGCGCACACGACCCCGGCGGGGCGCGAGGTCGCAGGCGCAACGGCAGGGAGTGGCGGTGGGCGGCACGGTGGGGCGGTGCGACGTTCTCGACCTCCAAGGCCCACCCGGTGCGCCGAACGACGGAACGGGCCCCGCCGAGGGCGGGGCCCGTTCAGGAGGCGGGTCACCTCAGCAGACGCTGTCGCTCGGCTTGGGCACCCCCAGGCCGAACAGGGAACGGGCCCGCAGACCGGCCCAGGTGCCGGCCAGCGCGAAGACCGCCCACAACCATCCGTGCAGGCTGCCCGACGCGATGCCCGCGAGGTAGGCGCCGATGTTGCAGCCGCCCGCCAGACGCGCGCCGATCCCCATGAGGATGCCACCGACCAGGCCGGCCGCGACCAGGTTCCAGCTCAGTCCGGTGTGCAGCTTCCAGGTGCCGGCCGCGGCCGCGGCCACGGCGGCGCCCAGGATGATGCCGATGTTGGTGAGGCTGTTCTTGTCCTGCAGGATCGGGCCGGCCAACTGCGCCGCCTGGTCCGGCTGACTCCAGAACGCCCAGGTCTCGGGCTGGAACCCCAAGAGCTGGAGAGCCTTGGCGCCCCACAGGTTGAACGCGGAGGTGATGCCCCACGAACCGCCGGAGACCACGAGCACGGCGGCGCCCAGCACCGCCAGCACCAGGGCCCCGGCCACCAACGGCCAGCTGCCGCGCAGAACTCGGGCCCACCCCTGTGCCGCCGGCGGTGCGCCCACGGGCGGCGGAACACGGCGGTTCTGCACCACGCGGGAGATGACGACCATCGCGATCAGCGCGGCGATGGTGATCGCCCACGAACCGCCCCAGCCGACGTGGTCGGACAGCAGCACCGGCGGCACCGCGGGCAGGTCGGCCACCAACGGCCACGCGGCCGAGTAGATCACCGAACCGACGATGAACCCGAACAGGGTGATGACGATCGCGGACTGGCCGGAGCCGACCGCGAACAGGGTGCCCGAGGCGCACGCACCGCCCAACTGCATGCCGATGCCGAAGAGGAACGCTCCGGCGAACAGCGCGATACCGATCGGTCCGGCCGACGGCCCGGGCTCGTTCCCGAACAGGCCGGTCCCGGTCCCGATGATCAGGGCGAACAGGGTGGCGGTGGTACCGAGCAGCACCGCGTGGGCGCGTAGCCCGGTGCCGTTGCCCACGGCGAGGAACTGGCGCCAGGCCGAGGTGAAACCGAACCGGGAATGGAAGAGCGTGAAGCCCAGACCCAGGCCCAGCGCCAGCAGGGTGGCGGGCAGCGCGCCGTGCTCGGACCACACGAACGCGGTGAGTCCGAGCCCGCCGATCAGCGCCACGGCCAGGGGCCACCAGCGGACCGGTGCGGCGTCCGGGGCCTGCGGTGGCGGAACGGACAGTGTGGGGCGCCACTTCAGCGCCAGGGCGGGCGAGGTCTCGACGGGGCGGTCGACCGTGTCGGTCGTTCCTACCGGAGTGGTGGGTGTTGTGGTCACGAAGAAGTGTCCAGACATGACGGAGCGGGCAACGATCCTTCACCTTGGACCGGGGACGGTCGCGATCATCCCCGGACGGTGATGTGAACGAAGGGGACACGGGGAGGGGT
>NZ_QOCZ01000076.1 GCF_018207095.1 Nocardiopsis sp. MG754419
CGGGCCCGCCGCCGTCGGGCGTGTGCGCGGTGCGTGCTCAGTCGTCCTCGGGTGTGCCGTCCGCCGTGGCGCGGCGGGCCACCGCCTCCAGGTGATCGCGCATGGCGGTGCGCAGGGTGGCGGGGTCGCCCGACTCGAACGCGGCCAGGATCGCGGTGTGTTCCGCGATGGCCTGGTCCATGTCCATCGTCCCGTGCTGGGCGGTCTGACGCAGGCGGTGGACGTGGGCGCTCAGTGACTCGGCCGACTGGGTCAGGAACCGGTTGCCCGCCGCCCGGATGATCGTCAGGTGGAACTCCCAGTCGGCGGCGAAGTACGCGCGCAGGTCGGTGTAGTCGGGGGGTGTTCCGCCCGATCCGCGCACCTTCTGGACCTTGTGCGCCGCCAGGACGTGCTGCGCGTGGGCCACGCGGAGTTCCGGCAGCAGGTCGGAGGCGTGCGCGGCGGCACGCTCGACCGCGGCGACCTCCAGGATCGTGCGCATGTCGAAGAGTTCCTCGAGCTGGTCGGGGGTCATGGGCGGCGCCACCCGGTACCCCTTGAGCGCCACCCGTGACACCAGTCCGGTGTGCTCCAGCTGCACCAGGGCCTCGCGCACCGGGGTGGGGGAGACGGCCAGTTCACGGGCGAGCGAGTCGATGCCCAGGGAGCTCCCCGGGGGTGCCGAACCGTCGAGGAGCTTCTCCAGGATCGCCTCGTAGACGCCGTCGCGCAGGGCCCTGCGGGCGACCGCGGTGCCCTTCCTGGGAGATCCCCCGGTGGAGGTGGTCTCTGTCGTGTTCATCTCCACTCGATCCTAGCCCGGTGGCGGCGTGACTCCGTGGCACGCTCTGTTCGCCATCGGAAAGATCCTATAGGATCTGTGATTCCTGGCCCGGCGAAGGCCGCGTTCCGCCCTGCGGAGCGGGGTCCGCGGCGGGTCCACAGGGCCCCTGAGGACCGACCCCCGGAGACGACGATGCCCCACACCGCGCAGGACTGGCCGATCGGTGCCGCGCTCCTGCAGTTCCCCGACACCACGCCGGACGGTGTTCCGATCCAGGACGCGCCCGCCACCGAGTGGTCCCGGGTCCTGCACGAAGTGGCCGCCGAGGGGTTCGACCACGTGGACCTCACCGACGGCTGGTTGCGCCCCGGCGACCTGTCGAGCGAACGCCTGCACACGCTGGTCCGCACCCTGAAGACCCACGAACTCGGCGTCTCCGCGATCTCCGTGGTCCGCCGCAGCGTCATCGACCCCGACCCGGACACGGCCCGGAGTCACCTGGACTACCTGCTGCGTACGGTCGACGTCGCCGCCGAGCTCGGCACCACTGTGGTCTGTGCGGGCCTGCACCGACCGCTCACCGAGGCCCAGCGTCGGGCGGTGTGGTTCTGGCACGAGCCGGGCGCCACCGACCCGGTGGGCGACGAACGCACCTGGGCCCTGGCGGTCGAACGCCTGCGCGCCGTGGGCGAACGCGCCGCGCGCAACGGCCTGCGGCTGTCCCTGGAGATGTACGAGGACACCTACCTCGGTACGCCCGAGAGCGCCGTCCGCCTGGTCCGCGACATCGGACTCGACAACGTCGGCCTCAACCCGGACATCGGCAACCTGGTGCGCCTGCACCGGCCGACGCCGCATTGGGAGGACCTGCTGCGCCCGGTCCTGCCCTACATCGACTACTGGCACGTGAAGAACTACCACCGCGACTTCGACCCCGCGACCGGCGCCTACTTCACGGTGCCCGCACCGCTGGAGGGCGGTGTCATCGACTACCGGCGGGCGTTCGAACTCGCTCTGCGGGCGGGTTTCGACGGACCGATCTGCACCGAGCACTACGGGGGCGACGGCCTGGGGGTGTCCGCGCGCAACCGCGACTACCTGCGCCGGATCCTGGCCGTCAAGCTCCCCGCCGTCGAGGCCGACCGAACGGAGGGCCGGGCATGACACTCCTGGTCAACGATCCCGCCGACTTCGCCGACCAGGCCCTGGCCGGGTTCGGCGCCGCGCACGCGGACACCGTCCGTGTCGTCCACGGCGGCGTGGTGCGCTCCTCCCTCACCCCGCCTGGACAGGTCGCGACGGTCCTGGGCGGCGGCACCGGCCACTACCCGGCGTTCGCCGGCTGGGTCGGTCCCGGGTTCGCCCACGGTGCGGCCTGCGGCAACATCTTCTCCTCACCGTCGGCGTCCCAGATCTGCTCCGTGGCGCGCGCCGCCGACAACGGTGGCGGCGTGGTCCTGGGGTTCGGCAACTACGCGGGCGACGTGCTCCACTTCGGCCAGGCCGCCGAACAGTTGCGCGCCGAGGGACGGCAGGTGCGGATCCTCGCGATCACCGACGACGTCGCCTCGGCACCCGCCGACGACCCCGGCCTGCGCCGCGGTATCGCCGGCGACCTGCCGGTCCTGAAGATCCTGGGCGCCGCGGCCGAGACGGGCGCCGACATCGACGCCGTGCACGGTGCCGGGGCCAGGGCCAACGCCGCCACCCGCTCCCTGGGACTGGCCTTCGAGGGCTGCAGGCTCCCGGGGGCGGACGGCCCGCTCTTCCACGTCGAGACCGGACACATGGGCGTGGGGTTGGGCATCCACGGTGAGCCCGGCCTCGAACACCGTCCCCTGCCCACCGCCGACGAGGTCGCCGACCTGCTCGTGGACGGGGTCCTCGCCGAGCGCGAGGCGGCCTCCGCGGCGGTCGGCGGGTCCGACCGGGTCGCGCTGCTCCTCAACGGCCTCGGCGCCACCAAGTACGAGGAGTTGTACGTCGTCCACCGTCGGGTGGCCGCACGGTTGGCCGACGAGGGCCTCACCGTCGTCGCCCCCGTGGTCGACGAGCAGGTCACCAGTCTGGGGATGGCCGGGCTCTCCCTCACCCTGACCTTCCTCGACGTCGAACTCGAACGACTCTGGACGGCCCCGGCCGTGACCCCGGCCTTCCGCCGCGGCCACCTCCCACCCCGTCCGGACCGCACCGACGACCTCGACGCCGCCCGGCGCACACCGGAGGTCGCTCCGGGCGACGCGTCCTCACAGGCCCTCGGGGTCCGGATCGCCCGGGCCCTCGGCACCATCCGCGACACCGTGGCCCACCACGAACGCAGACTCGGCGAGATCGACGCCGTCGCCGGGGACGGCGACCACGGCATCGGCATGCGCCGGGGCGCCGAGGCGGCGGTCACGGCCGCCGAGGCCGCCGTCGGTCAGCGCGCCGGCGCCCGTACCGTCCTCGCCCGGGCCGGGGCCGCCTGGTCCGAGAGCGCCGGGGGCACCTCCGGTGCCCTGTGGGGGGCGGCCCTGACCGCGTGCGGATCGGCCCTGGGCGACACCGGAGCGGTCGGCCCCGAGCACCCGGCGACCGCCGCACGGGCGGCGCTCGACGCCGTGGTGCGCCTGGGCGGAGCGGCCCCCGGCGACAAGACCCTCGTCGACGCGGCGGCCCCTTTCGTGGACCGACTGTCGGCGGTGCCGGGCGCTTCGGCCACGGTCTGGGCCGAGGCCGCCGAGACGGCACGACGGGCCGCCGACGCCACCGCCGACATCCCCGCCCGGCTGGGCCGCGCCCGCGCCCACGGCGACAACAGTCTCGGCACCCCCGACGCGGGCGCCGTCTCCTTCTCCCTCATCGTCACCGCACTCACTTCCCACATCTCACAGGAGGACCACTGATGCGCGTCGTCGTCGGTTCCGACATCGCGGGCTTCGACTACAAGGAGGCGTTCAAGAACGACCTCACCGCCAACGCGGAGGTGGCGGAGGTGATCGACGTCGGTGTGGCCTCCCACCAGGACACCGACTATCCGCACGTGGCGGTCGAGGCGGCGCGCCTGGTCGCGGACGGTCGGGCCGACCGCGCGGTCCTCGTCTGCGGCACCGGGCTCGGCGTGGCCATCGCCGCCAACAAGGTGCCGGGCGTACGGGCGGTCACCGCCCACGACTCCTTCTCGGTCGAACGGTCCGTCCTGTCCAACGACGCCCAGGTGCTCTGCCTGGGGCAGCGGGTCGTGGGCCTGGAACTGGGCCGGCGTCTGGTCCGGGAGTGGCTCACCTACACCTTCGACACCTCCTCGCCCTCTGCGGAGAAGGTGCGGGCGCTCTGCTCCTACGAGCCGACGTCCCCGGGGACGGAGGAGGGGTGAGGCCACTGTGGATCGGCACCGGGTTCAAGATGACCAAGACCCGGGCCCAGGCCGTCGCCTACGCGCGGCGGTTGCGCGCCGACCTCGACCCGGGCGTCGCGGGCGTGCGTCCCTTCGTGCTGCCCCCGGCCACGGCACTGGCCGAGGTGTCCGAGGTCCTCGACGGTGGACCGGTCCTGACCGGCGCGCAGAACGCGCACTGGGAGGACGAGGGCGCCTGGACCGGTGAGCTGTCGGTGCCCCAGGTGGCCGACGCCGGTGCGCGCGTCGTCGAGATCGGTCACTCCGAACGGCGGGAGCACTTCGGCGAGACGGACGAGACCGTGCGTCTGAAGGCGCGCGCCACCCTGCGCCACGGGTTGGTCCCGTTGGTGTGCTGTGGCGAGGACGCCGCGGTGTTCGCGGCGGGCGGTTCGGTGGACCACGTGCTCCGTCAGGTGCACGCCGCGCTCGACGGCCTGCCCGAGGGCCCCGACGGGCTCGGCCGGGTCCTGGTCGCCTACGAGCCGATCTGGGCGATCGGGGAGCGTGGGCGTCCACCCCGCCCGGAGGAGGTGGCCGACGTCCACGCGGCCCTGGCCGCCGTGTGGGGCGACCGCGTCGCGGCGATCCTGTACGGGGGTTCGGTGACCACCGACAACGCCGCCGACCTCCTCCACATCCCCGGTGTGGGCGGACTGTTCGTGGGGCGCGCCGCGTGGGACGTGGAGGGCTACCTTCGGCTCCTGGACATCGCCAGGCAGCGCGTCGGCGCGATGACCTGAGCGCGACCGGTGGGGCGCGAGGACGCCGCGCCCCACCGGTCCGCCGTCTCCGACGCGACGCCGCGGTCGCCGCCGTGCGGCTCCCACACCGGGTCCGGTTCCCTCGATCGGCGTCGGTCACCGGTCCCGGCGCGAGGCCGGGGGCACCCGGTCGATCCGTGCCAGGAACCCGCGGGTCTCCTCCAGGAACCGATCGTGGCGCTCCAGCTGTGCCCAGTGGCCGCAGTCCGGCACCTCGACCCGGAGCGCGTCCGACATCAGGTCCGCCGCACGCCGGGAACCGGCCGGGTCGACGAGACGGTCGTCCCGTCCGTGGAAGAACAGCGCGGGCACGGTGATCTCGTGCACACGCCCCGTGAGGTCGTTGCGCATCCCGTGCCGGCCCAGTGTGGCCTGGTTGTAGCGCATGTACCCCCGTGCGGCCCGAGGGTGACTGGCCTCGCGGACGAACTCGTCGACCACCTCGACCGGCAGGGAACGCGGGTCCTTCACGATGGCGTGGACCGCGGTCCGGGTGAAGCGGTTGGCCAGGCGGGCCGCCGGGAACAGTACCGTGTCCGGCAGATGTGCGCTCCGCCAGGCCCAGTACTGGGCATAGCGGTGGTGGAGGGTCGACACCAACCCGCCGGGGGCGATGCCGACCAGACCCGCGACCCGGTCGGGGTGGTCCAGGGCCAGGTTCAGCGCGACGTCTCCGCCCATGGACACACCGACCACCACCGCGCGCGGGACATCGAGGGCCTCCATGGTCCGCACGACCACGTCGGCCAGTGCGCGGGGACCGCCCACGGGCGGCACGTCCAGGCTGCCGCCGAACCCCGGCAGGTCGGGGGCCCACACCTCGCGGTCCACCGACAGGGGAGCGAACAGCCGGTACCAGGAGATCGCCGCGTTGTCCGTCCCCCCACCGTGGATGAGAACGAGCGGGGTGGTGTCCGGTCGGGCGGAGCCCGCGTGCAGGACGCGCAGACGTCCGGTCGGGGTGTCGACGTGGCGCACGTCGGCGCCGGGCGGGATCAGGGGGTGCACGAGCGCTCTCTCTCCTCGATCAGGGCCTCCGCCATGGCGGAGAAGGCACGTTTGCCCGGGGTGGTGTCGGCGATGTCGGTGTCCACGGCGCGGGCCACGAGGTCGCCCATGCCGAGGATCAACGCGTCGACGTCGCCGTGCGGGGCCCGCGCGGCCAGCGCCAGGCTCCACAGGGTGAGGTTCTCGGCGAGGACGTCGGCGTCCAGGTCCCCGGTGACGATCCCCGTGTCCTGGAGGGTGCGCAGGAAGTCCGCCCCGATGAGCGTGCGGCGCCGGACGCGGTCGGTGTCGGCGTCGGTGGCCAGGGCCCGCAGGGCGGTGGCGGGATCGCGGTACAGCCGCAACAGGGCCGGGCGTGCGTGCAGCGCGCTCAGCGAGTGGACGTACAGACGGGAGAAGGCGCCGCCCCCGGGGTCGGCCGCCACCAGGTCGGCCGCGTGCCGTGTGGCCAGGACGAACTCGCGGTCGACCACGGCGCGCAGGAGGTCGTGCTTGTCCGTGAACCGGAGGTAGAGCACCCCCTTGGCGACCCCGGCGCGTTCGGCGACCGCGCCCATGCGCACCCCCTCGATGCCCCGCTCGGCGATCACCCGGGCGGTGGCGTCGAGGATCACGCTCGTGTCGACGCCGGGACGGACCACGGGCACCCCTTAATGACCAGAATGAAGAATCCGGTCATTCACACTAGTCGGTCCACGCGGTCGCGGCCAGGGTCGGAGTCCGGTCACCGTGGCCCGCCCTCGGTCGAGCGCAGGGACTTCAGCGTCTTCATGGGAAAGCGGGAGAAGACCTTCTGAATCCGCGGGATCGTCATCACCCGGTCGGTCAGGAACGCCTCGTAGGCCGCCACGTCGCTCACGGCGATCCGCGCGAAGTAGTCCGGGGAACCGAACAGGCGGTACAGCTCCAAGACCTCGTCGTAGCCGACCATGGTCGCCTCGAAGTGGTCGACGGCGGCGCGATGGAAGTCGGCCAGCTCGATGTCGAGGATGACCTCGAACCCCTGCCCGAGCGCGTGCGGATCGATCTCTGCCCGGTACCCGACGATGACCCCGTCGGCCTCCAGGCGTTGTACGCGTCGCAGGCACGGGCCCGGGGTCAACCCCACCCGGTCGGCGAGCGCGACGTTGGAGACGCGGGCGTCGGCCTTGAGTTCGTCGATGATTGCGTGATCGATGTCGTCCATGTCGAATGATTGCACAGGAGTCCTGTTTCCGGAGATATTCGGCAATCGCGGCTCGGTCCGACCGTGTCATCGTTGTGCCATGAATCAACGCACGTCGACGGCGGTCCCCTCCGGGACTCCCATCGCGGAGATCGGCGCGGGGGTGCGCGCCTCACTGGCGGCCGGCTTGGGCATGGTCCCGCTCGGGGTCGCGTTCGGCCTCATGGTGGTACAGGCGGGACTGCCCTGGTGGGTGGCGCCGGCGTTGTCGGTCGCCGCGTTCGCCGGATCACTGGAACTCCTGCTGGTGGGCATGGTGGCCACCGCGACCCCGTTGGCCGCCGTGGCCCTGACCACGTTCCTGGTGAACTTCCGGCACGTCTTCTACGCCGTCTCCTTCCCCCTCCACGTGGTGCGCCACCCGCTCGCCCGGGCGTACTCGGTCTACGCGCTCATCGACGAGGCGTACGCGGTCACCGCCGCCTCCTCCGAGCGCTGGACCTCGTGGCGTCTGCTGTCCCTGCAGATCGCCTTCCAGGTCTACTGGGTCGGGGGCGGGCTGGTCGGCGTGCTGCTGGCCTCACTGGCGCCCGGACGGATCGAGGGGCTCGAATTCGCTCTGTGCGCCCTGTTCGTCACGCTGACGCTGGACGCCTGCCGGGGCCGGGCCCAGGTCCCCTCGCTCCTGCTGGCCGGGACGTGCTTCACCGCGGCGCTGGTGATCGCACCGGACTCCGCCCTGTTCGTCGGACTCCTGTTGTTCGTCCTGGCCCTGGTGGGGCGCTACCTGCTGACGGGACGGAGGACCACCTCCGATGCCTGAGACCTGGTACCTCGTCGCGGTCTTGGTGATCGTCTTCACCATCACCGTCGGGTTGCGGTCGGTGCCCTTCGTCGTCCTGGGCCCGTTGCGGGGGTCCGCCTTCGTCACGGCCATGGCGCGGTGGATGCCCGCGGGCCTGCTCGGCGTGCTGGCGGCCGGCACCCTGCTCGGCGCCGCCGGAACCGGCGGCGAGCACCTGCTCCCGGCCCTGTGCGCCGTCGCCGTGACCGTCCTGGTCCATCTGTGTCTCGGACGGCGGACCCTGCTCAGCGTCGGGGCGGGGACCACGACGTTCCTCGTGCTGGTGAACCTGTTCTGACCCCCGCACGGGCCGCGGGTTCAGGGCCGGAGTCCGTGCAGCCCCGCGTAGGCGGCGGTGGCCGGGGGACTCCAGCCTCGGAGCAGTGCGTCGGCGGGCCGGTACACCTCCACGGCCAACGGCCGGCACACGTCGATCGGATCGCGGGCGTCGGGGCCCCACAACGGCACCGACAGATCACCACCGGGGCAGGTGGACAGGGCGCACAGCAGGTCCTGCTCGGCGAAGAACTCGATGTGGTCGCCGGGCCGGGCGGGGGAGGCCTTCATGAAGTAGCGGTCCTCGTCGTTGAGGCCGGTGCACTGGAACACGTTGAGGACGTCGTGCACGTCGAACTCGGTCAGTCCGTATGGCAGGACGGCCCGGGTCAGGTTGGAGTGACAGTGTCGGTCGAAGTCCTCGCCCGTGAGCATCCGATTGACGTACGGATCGCAGCGCGACCCCAACAGGTCGTGCACGCGGCCGCCCTCGGCGTCCGTGCCGTATCCCTCCAGGGAGTCGGCGGTGATGGTGACCAGGGGCCTCAGGTAGGGCAACGTCGACCACAGGCGATCGTGCCGGGACACGTGCGCGCTCTGCAACTGGCGGGTGCGGGACGCCCACAACCGCTCACGCGGATTGTGCCGGTTCCAGAGGTTGAGGTCGCCCACCTGTGGACCCTCGGGTGTGATGATCCGGAACAGGTGGCCGGCGGGTACCTCCCAGGCCCGTCCCGAACGGATCGGCAGCACGAACCGCTCCACCGGAACACGATCCTCGGTACGGGCGGCCAGACGGTCGTAGAAGGCGGTGTCGACGTCGAGGGCCCCGCCCTCGCCGGCACGGTAGGCGGCCTCCGGTGAACCCATGGGAGTCCTCTCGCTCGGATACGCGGGCATGGACGGACCCCTACCCGGGTGTCAGGCCTTCACCGCCCCCTGCGTCAGGCCGTTGACGAAACTGCGCTGAAAGACCAGGTAGACCACCACGATGGGCGCGATGACGATGAGGCTCGCCGCCGACAACAGGGGGATGTCGGTGCCGTACCGCCCCACGAACAACCCCAGCCCGGTGGGCGCGGTCCGCATCGCGGGATCCTGCATCATCACCAGGACCAGCAGGAACTGGTTCCAGCTCCACATGAACACCAGGACCGCCAGGGTCGTGATGGCCGGCCACGAGACGGGCAACAGAACCCGGGCGAGCACGGTCCCGTCACGCGCGCCGTCCACCCGGGCCGCCTCCACCAACTCCCGCGGCACCGACGCGAAGTGCGACTGCATCCAGTACACGCCGAAGGGCAGGAACAGCGCGATCTCCGCGAGGATCACCCCCGTGAAGGAGTTGGTCAGACCCACCTCGCGCAGGTTGAAGTACAGCGCGATGACCAGCAGTTCCACCGGCAGGGTCAGACCCAGCACGAACCCCAGCGACAGCGCGCGTCCGCCCCACACGCCCAGGATCGACAGGGCGTACCCGGCCATCGTCGCGAAGCACACCGTCAACGGCACCACGAACACCGCGATGACCACGCTGGACCACATCAGTCGGCCGAAGTTCCCGGCCTCCCAGGCGAGCGCGAAGTTGCCCCACGACCACTCCTCGGGCAGGGCGAAGGCGCCCACCTGGCCACCGGCGGGGTGCAACGCCGCCAGGGCGATCCCCAGGAACGGCAGCAGCACCATCGCCGCCAGGGTGCTCAACAGCCCGTACCGCAGGGCCGTGGACATGGCTCGTCGGTTCACCGGTCCTCCCGGGTCAGGAAGCGGATCGCGCTCACCAACACGATGACGATCAGGGTGAGCACCACCGCGAGCGCGCTCGCGCCGCCGATGCTCCCCTCGTTGAAGGCCAGCCGGTACACCAGCAACGCGGGCACGTTGGTCTGTCCCGCGGGGCCGCCGTTGGTGGTGACGAACACCAGGTCGAAGCTGGCCAGCGCCGCGATGGTGGTGATGACCGCGGCGATGCCGATCTCGCGCCGCAGCCCCGGGAGGGTGACGTACCAGAACCGGCGCAACGGCCCCGCGCCGTCGATGGCCGCGGCCTCGTTCAGGGCCGGATCGATGCGTTGGGCCCCGCTCATGAACAGCACCATGCAGAGCCCGCTCATGCACCACGTGCCGATCAGTCCCAGCGCGATGAGCGCGAAGTGGTAGTCGCCGAGCCAGGCCCGGGTCAGGGCGCCCAGGCCCACCGACTCCAGCATCCGGTTGACCATGCCGCCGTCGCTGTACAACCAACGCCAGGTGATCCCGACCGCCACCAACGGCAGGACCTGGGGGAGGAAGAACACCGTGCGGAAAAAGGTCATCCCGGTGCGCACCCGGCCCAGGAGGAGCCCGGTGAGCAACAACCCCACCGCGATGGGGACGAAGGAGAAGAACACGATGAGCGTCAGGCCGTTGAGGATCGCCTCGGCCAGCAGGGGATCGGTGAGCACCCGTACGTAGTTGGCCGCACCCGCCCAGGTCGGGGGCCGGACCCCGTCCCAGTCCAGGAGGGAGAACCACACCGTGCCGGCCGCCGAGTAGATCGCGAAGCCCACGTACACGACCAGCGCGGGCAGCAGGTACAGCCAGGCGCGGGCCCGGGAACGGCCGGGCGGGCCCGACGGCCGTCCACCGCCGCGCCCGGCCCCCGTGCCGGTGCCCCGGGCCGACAGGGCGCCACTAGCCATGGTGGCGTTCCCACTCGGACTGCAGGTCCGACAGGAAGGTCGTCTCCTCGGTGGAGCCCGCGATCAGGCCCTGCACGCCCGGGGTCAACTGGTCGATCATGCCGGGGGTGGCGAAGTCCGGGAAGGGCACGATGCCGTCCTGCTCGGCGGCGGTGCCGTAGACGTCGTTGATCTCGGCCCACACACCGTCCTGCTCCAGGGAGACGTCGGTGTCCACCGGCATGAACCCGGTCTCCGACTGGATCAGCGCGGCCTCGGGCGAGGCGAGGTAGTCCAGGAAGGCGGCGGCCACGTCGGGGTGCTCGGTGGCCGAAGAGACCGTGTAGGACACGCTCGACCCGGAGGTCACCGGTGCGGCGTCGGGGTCCTCGCCCGGCATGAGGAAGAAGCCCACGTCCTCGCCCATGGCCTCCTCCAGTTCGAAGGCGGCCCAGTTGCCGATCACGAGGAACGCGCTCTCCCCGCCCGTGAAGGCGGCCTTGGCGTCGTCGTCGGAGGTGGCGTTGGCGCCCTCGGGCACGTAGCCGGCCTCCACCCACCGGGTCAGCGTCTCGGTCGCCTCCAGGGCCGCGTCCGTCTCGATGCTGGCCTCGGGCGCGCCGTGCACCCAGTCACGGTACTCCCGGTCGTCACCGAAGGTGTTGAGCAGGGTGTTCCAGACCTGGAAACCGCCCACCTCCAACCCCCCGACGCTGAACGCGGTGGTGCCCTCCGCGTCCACCGCATCCAAGGCCTCCTCGAACTCCGCGAAGGTGCCGGGTGGTCGCGTCACCCCGGCCTCCTCCAGCAGTTCCCGGTTGTAGAAGACCCCCAGCATGGACAGGGCGCCCGGCACGGCGTAGAGGCTGCCCGTGCCGAACCGCGTGGCGTCCTCGTCGGCGCGCAGCGGCTCCAGGCTCGCCTCCGGGAAGGTCTCCTCCCACCCGTAGGCCTCGACGTACGGTTCGAGGTCCAGGACGTGCCGGCCCGGGATGAGCGAGCGCATCGCCCCCGGGTTGTACTGGGCGATGTCGGGCGGCTCGTCCGAGGACATCGCCAGGGTCACCGTCTTGACGTAGTCGGTGAACGGGGTCTGTTGCAGCTCGACGGTGACGTTGGGGTACTGCTCGGTGAACCCCTCGACCAGTTCCGTGGAGGGCGGGTCGTCGGTGTAGGCCAGGGTCAGCTCGACCGGCTCGTCCGTGATGCTCGTGGAGACGTCCTCGGGGACGTTGTCGGGGCCGTCCCCGGTGGACAGGGTCGCGCACGAGGTGAGGACCAGGACGGCGGTGGCGCCCGCACCGACCCGGGTGAAGGCCCGAAGGGCGTGCCTGCGGGCGGGCTCCGGGGCGGTGAACCTTGTGTACCTGCCGGGCATGGTGTCCTCCGTGGATGGTGGGGTCTGCGGGCCGGGCCGGGTCATCCGGTCGTGGGGGGAGGTCTCAGTCGGGTGCGGTCGACCTGGTCGAGGGAGTGGTGGAGGGCGCCCTGGACCACCGCGTCCTCGCCGGCCCGGGACAGTTCGAGCGCCGGCGGGTCCAGACGTTGACGCCGCAGATGCCTCTCCAGGGCCTCCACCACCGCCGCCCCGCACCCCGCCATGGGTCCGGAGAGGACCACCACCCCCGGGTTGAGGAGGGCCCGGACGGCCCCGATCCCCTGCGCGAACCGGCGGGTGATCTCGTCGAGCGCCACCAGGGCCGGCGCTCGACGACCGCCTCGATCACGGCGCCGGTCTCCCGGCCGGGCTCGTCCAACCGGGTGAGCAGGGCCTGGTCCCCGCGATCGCGGGCCGCCCGGCGGACCAGGTCGGCGAACGCTGCGGTGCCGGTCCAGGACTCGAACGCGCCGAGGGTCGATGTGTCATCGCGCCGGGGCGCCTCCGGTACCTCCGGCGCGTCCGTGAACAGGTCCAGGTAGCCCAGGTCCCCGGCGTCGTTGGCGGCGCCCCGATGGAGTCTGCCGTCCACCACGATCCCCGCGCCCACCCTCTCGCCCCAGTGGATCAACACCATCGACCGGTGCTCCCGACCGTGCCAGAGTTCCCCCTCGGTGGCGAGTTTGACGTCGTTGTCCAGGTAGATCTCGCAACCGGCCACCTCGCGCAGGGTCCGCACCAGCACGTCACCGGTGATGCCGGGCATGCTGGGGGTGAAGCGCACCCGACCGGACACGGGATCGACGATCCCGGGCGCGCCGACCGAGGCGTGCCACACACCGCCGGCGCCGGTGCCCGCGTCGTCCAGGGCGAGGCGCACGGTGCCGGCCAGCACCCGGGACACGACGTCGGCCGGCGCGGGTCTTCGTGCCGCGCCCACCCGGCCCACCTCCTCGTACTCCGACAGAGCGGCGACGTGGACGGCCAGGAGGGTGCCCGAGAGGTCGGCCAGACCCACCCGGATCTCCTTGGGGGTCACCGACACCCCCAGCACGTGCCCGGCCTCGGCGCGGAACCGGACGCGCTGCGCGGGTCGGCCCGAGCGGACCCCACGGCGCAGCGGTGCGAGGAACTCCACCAGGCCGGCCTCGGCCAGGACGGAGAGCGAACGCGACACCGCCTGCCTCGACAGACCCGTCTCCCGGGCCAGCTCGGGTGCGCTGCTGTGCTCGACCCCGCGCAACCCCGTGAGCACGGCCGTCGTGTTGACCTCGCGCATGTACCGCGTGCCCGCTGCGACCGGCACATCCACGTGTCCCGCCCCTCCCGCTCTTGCCCGACGGCGAATTAGTTATGTACGGTACGGAATTCCCGCGCATCCCGGCAAGAGGAGAGATCCGATGGCCGACACCACTCGTACACCGCCCCGGTGGAGCGGTGCCGTGGACGCGCTGGCCCGGCGGGTCCTCGGCCCGGCCCACCGCCCGATCGTCCTTCGTGAGCGCCACGGCGTACCGCGTTCCTACGCGTACCACGCCGACGGGGGAGTGCTCATGATCGAGGCGACCGACGCGGTGGCCGCGGCCGTGGGCCTGCACACCTACCTGCGCCGCGAGTGCGGCCGCTCGGTCACCTGGGACACCCGGCTGCCGTTGCGGCTCGCCCACCCTCCGCACGTGCCCCTGACCCACGGCACCGCCGAGACCGACCAGGCGTACTACCTGAACTTCTGCACCACCGGATACACGAGCGCCTACTGGGACTGGGGCGACTGGGAGCGTGAGATCGACTGGATGGCGCTGCACGGCGTCACCATGCCCCTGACCGCGGTCGGCCATGAGGCCGCCCTGTTCGAGGCCTACACCCACCTGGGGCTGGACCCGGGCCGGATCCGCGAGTTCCTCGGCGGACCCGGCTATCTGCCCTGGCAGTACATGGGCAACCTGGACGGGTTCGCCGGCCCCCTGCCGGCCTCCTGGATCGACGGACACCGCGACCTGGGCGCCCGCATCCTGGAGCGGCAACGGGACCTGGGCATGACCCCGGTCCTGCCCGGGTTCACCGGTCACGTCCCGCGCGAACTCGTGCCCGGCCGGACCCGGTCCCGCGCCTGGCACGGGCTGACCACCCACGTCCTGGACCCCGCCGACCCCCGCTACCCGGAGATCGGCGCAGAGATCGTGCGCGCCCAACAGCGGCTGTACGGCACCGACCACCTCTACGCCATCGACCCCTTCATCGAGATGGTCCCGGTCGACGCCGATCCGGCCTTCCCCGCCGCCGTCGCCCGGGCCACCCTGGACGGGCTCACCCGGGCCGACCCACGCGCCGTCTGGGTGCTCCAGACCTGGCCGTTCTCCTACCAGAGCGGTTTCTGGAGCACCGATCGCGTCACCGCCTTCCTCGACGCCATCCCCGACGAGCGCCTCCACCTGCTCGATCTGTGGGCCGAACACGACCCCCAGTGGAGTCGCTTCGACGCCTTCGACGGCACCCCCTGGACCTGGTGCGCCCTGTTGAACTTCGGTGGACGCAGCGACCCGATCGCCGACCTCCAGGGCGCCGTGGACCGGCTCGGGGAGGCCAAGAAGTCGGCCCACCCGCCCACCGGCGTGGGCCTGTCCATGGAGGGCACCCGCAACAACCCGGCCTTCTTCGAACTGGTCGCCGACCAGGCCTGGACCCGGACGGAGGACGTGGCCGGGCAGTGGCTGCCGGACTTCGTCCGACAGCGGTACGGCGGCGACGACCCCGCGCTGCTCTCCGGTTGGCGGGGACTGCTCGACACGGTCCTGGGCGCGTCGAACGTGCGCATCTTCCCCGAGCAGTTCAACGGGGTCCTCACCGCGCACCCGCACTACCGGTACCTGGAGGACCCCGAGCGCCACCGGGCCGAGGTCACCGGACTGGTCTGGTACCCCTGGTCCCGCCTGCTCCGGGCCTGGAGCGACCTGGTCGGTGCCGCCGAGACCGATCCGGCGCTGGCGGAGGGACCCCTCGGACACGATCTGGCCGACGTGGCCATGGCCGTCCTGTCCCGGATCGCCGACCACCGCCACCTGGAGCTGGTCGAGCACGCGGCCCGGCATCGCGAGGTGCCCGAGCGGCTGCTCTCCCGCTTCCTGGAGGTCTTCGACGACCTGGACGCCCTCCTGGACACCCGGCCCGAGTACCGCTACCGCACGTGGGAGGCCCAGGCCACCTCCTGGGCCACCAGCACCGAGGACCACCGGGTCCTGGCCGACAACGCCCGCCGCGTGCTCACCGTCTGGATCACCCTGGACAACCTGCGCCTGGACGACTACGCCGCGCGCCTGTGGTCGGGGATGGTCGGTGACTACCACCGCACACGGTGGGAGCTGTGGGGCCGGCTGCTGCCCGAGGCCCTGACCGATCCCGAGCGCGCCGCCTCCCGGTTGGAGGACCGGCTCGGGGACCACAGCGAGCGGTTCCTGCGCCACGGGCCGGCGCCGACCCCCGCGTCCACCGGCGGCACCCTCACCCTCTCCCGTCGACTGTTGGATCGCTACGGCTCCGTCGACCGTCCTGGAGCGGACGCCGTCCACCACTGACCCGGTGACGTCGCGGGGACGACCGCGAACACCGGATCACCTGCGCGTACGCTCGGTGGTGACGCTCCTGTCCTCGAGGACGGCACCGACGGTGAAGTCGGGCGTCCCGTACGGAAGGGGACTCGTGTGCGATGCGCCGGGATCGATGTGGGGGGTGGCGGGATCCGCGTGCTCGTGCGCGAGGGCGCGCGTCTGACCGAGGTGGCCGAGGACGTGCTGGCTCCGCGCGGCGACACGGGGATGGATCTGTCGGCGCTGGCCGTGCGCCTGTCCGCGCTCCTGGCACGCACCGTCGAGACCACGGGGGCCGTGAGGCCGGGGTTCGATCGGGTGGCCATCGGCCTGACCGGCCTCCCCGACCTGATCCCGGACCCGGGCGAACTGGCCCGACGGTTGCGGGACCGTACCCCGGTGGAGACGGTGGTCATCGCCGCGGACGCGGTGACCACCCACGTCGGAGCGCTCGGCGGTCGCACGGGCGTCGTGGTGGCCGCCGGGACCGGGGTCGTCGCCCTCGGCACCGACCTGGACCGGACCTGGAGCCGCTCGGACGGCTGGGGCATCCTGCTGGGCGATCACGGAGGCGGCGCGTGGGTGGGGCGTGAGGGCCTCCAGGCGGCGTTGCGCGCGAAGGACGGCCGGAGTGGGGGCTCGGCCCCGTTGTTGACCGGCCTCACCGCGCGGTTCGGTGACGCGGGCGCCCTGGAGCACCGGGTCTACGGTGCCTCCGCCGGAGCCGCCGCCTCCGTCCTGGCGACCTTCGCCCCCGATGTGGCCGCGGCCGCCCGTGCGGGGGACCCGGTGGCGGCGCGGATCTGGTGGGAGGCCGGTACCCACCTGGGCCGGGCCGCTGTGGCCGCCGCCGCGCCGGGGCTGGAGCGCCGCTTCTCCTGGGGCGGCGGGCTCTTCGCGGTGGGGGAGTTGGTCCTGGGACCGCTCCGCACGGAGGTCCTGCGCACCCTGCCCGAGGCTCGCTTCAGCGCACCGGAGGGTGGATCGGTGGAGGGGGCGCTCACCCTGGCCGAGACCGTGCCCGCGCGGCGTCCACCACACCTGTTCGTCTTCGAACGGAGCGACCCCGCCCGACCGTGAGGGGCGGGCGCGGTATCAGTCGCCGGCGCGGTGGTCGTTGTAGGTCCCGGCCTGTTCCTGACCGGTGAGCTCGCCGATGGCCTCCATGATCCGGTCGGTGATGACACGGCGGGCCTTGGCGGGGGACAGGTGGTCGAACCCGGTCGAGAAGTCCAGGGGTGCGCCGAAACGGACGGTGAAGGGCCGCGGGCGCGGCATGCTCGCCCCGATCGGCTGCACCTTCTCGGTGTCGCGGAGGCCGACCGGCACGACCAACGCCTTGGACTCCAGGGCCAGGTGGGCCACACCGGTACGTCCTCGGTACAGACGCCCGTCCCGGGATCGGGTGCCCTCGGGGTAGACCACGCAGGCCTCCCCGTCGTTGAGCCGGTCCAACATCAGCTCCAACGACAGCATGGCGTCGCGCGCGTTGCCGCGCCGCACCGGCATCGCGCCGAGGGCGCCGAACATCGTCTTGGTGATCCTGCCCTTGACGCCGGGGGTCTCGAAGTAGTCGGACTTGGCCAGGAAGCGGACCCTGCGCTGGGTCACCGCCAAAGGGATGACGACGCTGTCGATGAACGACATATGGTTGCCGGCCAGGATCACCGGCCCGGACGCGGGGACGTTCTCACGGCCCTCGATGGTCGGACGGCACAGGGACCGGGCGAGGACCGCCGTGGTCTGCCGCAACGCACCATAGAGCACGTGTGTTCTCCCTCGAAGTGGGTCGGATGCCGTGAGCCCGGGGGGACGGCCGCCCCCAATGTAAGGGTGACCGGCCGGTAATGATGAGCGGACGCACAGAGAGTGCGCTACGTCACCCGGCGGCCCGGGGTCGCGGTCCGCCGAGGGTGTGCGCTGCGCAGACGTCGCCGACCCCATGTCGACACAGGGTTCGGGCGCGGGCGTCGACCCTCGTCGTGGAGCACGCGCGATGTCGGCGCGAGCCGTACCGAGGAGCCTCCCACCCGCTCACCCGAGAGTCGGCCGGTGCCCCGGCGCGGCGGGGCACCGGGTCATCGGAACCGCTCGGGACGGGGCCCACGCCGGTGCTCGGCGGGCGTGGGCGCGCCCCGCCACCGAGCCCACGGTTGTCGGGGCGCGGGCGGGTGCGACACCGTGCGTCCCGCCGCCCCATAGCCTCGGGCCGTCGCGGACCGCTCCGGTCGATCCCCGGGGGTGTCCACCGGTCGGGTCAGTTCGCGAGCCGCCAGTCGGCGTTGGCCCCGCACACCACCAGGCAGGGGTTCTCCCCCGGGACCCGACCGGCGAGCCAGGCGGCGAAGGGCACCGCGGCGGCCGGTTCGGCGGCGATCCGGAACTCCTGCCACAGCCGCGTCTGGGCGCTGATGATCTCGGCGTCGTCGACCAGCGCCGGGGTGACCGGGTGGTCGCGCAGGACCTCGAACGGGACCCGACCCAGGGTGGCCGCGCCCAGGGCGGAGGAGGCCACCGAATCCACCGGCGTGGTGACCGGGTGGCCCGCCGCCATGGCCGCGTGCATGCTCTGGCAGCCCTCGGGCTCGACCGCGACCACACGCCGGCCGTCGGCGCCCAGGCGCACGCCGGCGGCCAGGCCGCCACCGCCCACCGCCACGACGATCGTGTCGCACTCGGGTGCGTCCGTGGCCACCTCCAGACCGACGGTGCCCTGACCCGCCACGACCAGTGCGTCGTCGAAGGCGTGGAGGTAGCGCACACCCTCGGAGTCGGCGCGCTCGCGGGCCGCCTCCGCCGCCACCGCGTAGTGCTCGCCCACACGGATGATCTCGGCTCCGGTGGTCGCCAACGGGGCCGCCTTGGCCTCGGGCACGGTCTCGGGCACGTACACCGTGGCCTTGATCCCCAGGATGCTCGCGGCGGTGGCCACGCCCAGGCCGTGGTTGCCGCCAGAGGCGGTGATGACCCGATTGGTGGGCTCGCCGCCCATGAGGGCGTTGAGCGCCCCGCGCAGCTTGAACGCCCCGGTGCGCTGAAGGTGCTCCAGCTTGAGGGTGAGGGGCCGCCCGTCCAGCTCGGTGCGCAGCACCGGGGTACGGCGGGCGTGCGGGGCGATGCGTTCGGCGGCCGCACGGACGTCGGTGGCCGTGGGCACTGCGGGCGCGGTCGTGGTGCTCATGCTTCCACTCTGCCCCTACCGGCGATTAACTTAAAGTTGGGCCTGCTAAATATCGTTAAGCAGAACTTTGTGTCAGTGTTTGTCGTGGACGTGGTGGTCGTCGCCCTCGGGGGAGGAACGGATGCTGGACGCCAACCGGGTGAGGATCCTGGTGGAGATCGCGCACGCCGGGTCGATCGCGGCCGCCGCCGCCCGCCTGTCCTTCACTCCGCCCGCCCTGTCCCAGCAACTCACCAAACTCGAACGCGAGCTCGGCTGCCGGTTGGTCGAACGCGGCCGCACCGGGGCCACGCTCACCGAGGCCGGTCGGGTCCTGCTCGAACACGGTGAGCGTGTCCTCGGCGAGCTGCGCGACGCCGAGGCGGCCGTGCGGGAGGTCGCGGGGCAGCGCCCCGATCGTCTGTCCCTGGGCGCCTTCGCCAGCGCGGGCAAGGTCCTCCTGCCCGAGGCCCTGGCGGTGTTCGGCCATGAGCACCCCCACGTGAAGCTGTCGCTGTCCGACATCGAACCGCCCGGCGGGCACGGGCCGGTCGCCTCCGGCGACCTCGACCTGCTCATCACCCACCGCTACCCCGGGGTTCCTCTGCCCCGGGCCGGGGGGCTCCAGCGCGAACTCCTCCTGGTGGACCCGCTCGTGGTGGTGGCACCCACCGGGCACGCCATCGCCGACACCGAGACGGGCCTGGCGGACCTGGCCGAGGAGGAGTGGATCTGTGGGGCCCCGGGCATCCACAACCGGGTCAGCCTCGACATGGCCGCCGCCGCCGCCGGCGTGGTCCTCACGGTCGCCTACGAGACCCGCGACTACGAGGTGGCCTTGGCCCTGATCGAGGCGGGGGTGGGCATCGCGCTCATCCCACAGAGCATCCTCGGCGCGGCCCACGGAGGGGGATGGGTGAGCCGACCCCTGCACGGCACACGCCTGGCCCGGGAGATCTACACCGTGCACCGTCGTCGGCCGCCCGCGCCCGTCCCGGCGATGCTCGCCACGCTGCGTCGTACCGCGGCCCGCACCCTGCGGGGTGAGGGGGCCCCGAACGTGGACACCCCCTGAGGCGGACACGGGACCGCGGGCGCGATCCCGGGCGGTGGTCGCGCCCCCGGCGGAGCGGTCCGGACCCGTGCGCGTGGCCACACCGCCCCGACGCGCGATGAGTTCCGAGCCGACGGAGGGTCCCTACAACGAAGACGGCCACCCATGGCCCCGAGAAACGGAGCGATATGCCCTCTTACGTGAATGGTGTCCACGTCACCCTCCCCATCGCCGACCGCAGGCGCGCGATGGAGTTCTACCGCGACGCCTTCGGGTTCGAGCTCGTCGGCACACCCGCCGAGGACGGTGTGCCCGAGCCCCTCATGTTCCGTCTCGACGAGCGCACCCTGCTGACGCTCGTCCCCGCCGGTGGCTTCGGCTGGGTCCTGGGGGAGGCCCGCGACCCCGCGCCGAGCGGGACCAGCGGATGCCTCATGGGCGTGGGGGTGCGGACCGCCGAGGAACTCACCGCCCTCGTGGAGCGGGTGCGCGCCGCCGGGGGAGAGGTGCCCTCCCCGCCCGAGTATCGTCCCTGGGGCTTCACCGCGCTCTGCGCGGACCCGGACGGGCACGTCTGGCAGGTCCTGGTCCAACCCTGACCGGGTTCCTACAGTGGCGGCGCCCCCGGTGGGTTCGGCGCGTTCCAGCGGTAGCGCAGGGACAGCACCCGCATGGCGAAGCACACCAGGGCGCCGACCACCGCCACCCACCAGGTCGCGAACCCGATCAGGTGCGCGACGACCACGATGCCCGCGGCGAGCATCGCCGGGATCGCGTACAGGTGAGAATTGGCGCTGAGGACCGTCGGCACCCGGTTGAGCAGCACGTCACGGATGGTGCCGCCGCCCACCCCCGTGATCACGCCCAGAAGCACCGCCTGGAGCGGACCGAAACCGAACTCCAGGGCCTTGGTCGCGCCGATCACCGCGAACAGACTCAACCCCGCCGCGTCGAACAGCAGAATGGGTTTATGCAGGTGCGTGAGCTGCCGGCTGAGGAAGAACGCCAGCATCGCCCCGGTCAGAGCGGTCACCAGGTAGCGCCAGTCCTGGAAGGTCGCCGGGGTCGCCCCGAGCAGGACGTCCCGGATGATGCCGCCGCCGATCGCGGTCACCACCCCCAGCGCCATCACCCCCACGATGTCCACCCGCGCGGTCCGGATCGCCGTCAGCGCGCCGTCCAAGGCGAACGCGAAGACCCCCATGAGGTCGAGGATGAGCAGAACGTCGAACGTGGACATGTGCGTGCGCCGTGAACGGCGGTTCCTTCCGGTGCGGACCCTGTGACCACCGAGCATTAGACCACGGCACCCGACCGAACGGCGGGCCTCGGGCCGCGTGACCTTCGTCCCCCGCGACCGGCCGACCCCCGTCGGTGCCGCGCCGGTGCGCCCGGCCCGCCCACCGCGCAGGACCCTCGCCGGTGGGCGGGTGCCCGCGGGGCCGGCCTCCGGGTTCGCCTTCCGCGGCCCGCGGGGAGGGCGCCGGTCCCGGGTTGGTCCTCCACGGATCTCTGCCCTAAGGTGCGGCTCATACCGTCGCGGTGACCCCCCACCGACCACCGCCCCGGGGTCCGCTCCGCACCGCGCCCCACGGTGGTGGTCCGATCCGCGCCGGTCCTTTCCGCACCGACCCGAGGACGCCCCGCGCCATGACACGGACCACGACCACGACCGGCGAGCACACGACCGTCACCACCGTGGACCCCGACCTCGCGGCACGGGTAGGGGAACACGGGGTCCACGATCGACGGACCGGACCGCACACGGTCCCGGTCCTGCGCGTCCGTGACGTGGACGTCGTGCGTGGTGGGGCCTCACTTCTGCGCGAGATCTCCCTGACGATCCACGCCGGAGAGCACTGGGCGCTGCTGGGCGCCAACGGTGCCGGCAAGACCACCCTGCTGCGCCTCCTGGGCGCGGTCGCCCACCCCACCCGGGGCACCGTGGAGGTGCTGGGCCACCGCCTGGGCCGGGTCGACCTGCGGGACCTGCGCTCCTTCATCGGTCACGTCGACCCCCGGCACACCCCCGACGGCCCGTTGTCCCTGCGCGAGGTCGTGCTCACCGGGCTCTCCGGCACCACCGCCCGGCCGCCGCGCTGGACGCCCACGGACGCCGAGGCCGACCGGGCCGAGCACCTGATCGACCTGCTCGGTCTGTCCCCGCGCGTGAACGCACGGTGGCCGACCCTGTCGCAGGGGGAGAGGGGCCGCGCCCTGATCGCCCGCGCCCTCATGCCCGAACCGCGACTGTTGTTGCTCGACGAACCCGCCACCGGTCTGGACGTCGCCGGACGCGAACAGCTCATCGAACGGATCGACACCCTCCAGGACACCCGCCCCGACCTGGCCACCGTCCTGGTCACGCACCACCTGGAGGAACTGCCCCCCGGGACCACGCACGCGCTCCTGCTGCGCGAGGGCGCCCACCAGGCCTCGGGGCCGGTCGAGGAGGTCCTGACCGCGGAGCGGGTCGGCGCCTGTTTCGACCATCCGCTCCGACTCACCCGCGTCGACGGTCGCTGGGCCGTCCACAGCGCCCGCCGGCCCCGGACCCGCCCCTGAGGTTCCGTCCGGTCCAGGCCGCTTCCGTGCGCGTGTCGGCCTTCCCCCGGACCGATCCGGCGGACACCATCGGAAGGAGACCACCGATCCGAGGGCGGGATAGAGACCATGGAACACCTGGACGCGATCGTCATCGGGATGGGACCCGGGGGCGAGGTCGTCGCCGACCGGCTGCTCACCGAGGGGTGGCGTCCGGCGGTGGTCGAGCGCGAACTCATCGGTGGCGAATGCAGCTACTGGGCCTGTATCCCCACCAAGGTGCTGTTGCGTCCCACGGAGGCGCGCCGGGAGGCCACCGACGCGGCAGGGGTCACCCGGCCCGACATGGACTGGCCCGCCCTGCGCGACTACCGGGACCAGATGATCCGGCACCTGGACGACACCAAACAGGTCGAGACCTACCGTGAACGCGGCGCCCGCGTGCTGCGCGGAACCGCGCGGGTGGTCGGGCGCGACCCCTGGCGGGTGGCGGTCGGCGACACCGAGGTGACCGCCGACCACGTGATCGTGGCCACCGGGTCGGCCCCCGTACGTCCGCCCGTGGAGGGCCTGGACACCCTGGACCCCGAGCTGGTGTGGACCAACCGGGAGGCCACCTCCCTCACCGAGATCCCGCCGCGCGCCCTGGTCATCGGCGGCAGCGCCGTGGGCATCGAGCTGGGCGGGTTCCTGGCCGGTATGGGCACCCGGGTGACGATCGTGCAGCGCGGCTCGCGCCTGCTGGACCGGGAGGACCCGCGGCTGTGCGAGATCATCACGTCCCGGTTCGAGGCCAACGGCGTGGACGTGCGCGCCGGTACCGAGGTCCGCTCCGTGCGACGCGACGGTGACGGGGTGACCGCCACGCTGTCCGACGGCGCCGAGGTCCACACCGACGTGGTGGTCCTGGCCTCCGGACGCCGCCCTCGCGGCGACGAACTCGGTCTGGCCGAGCTGGGCGTGGAACTCGACCGCGGCGCCGTGCCCGTGGACGAGTACGGCCGCGTGGCGCCCGGGCTGTGGGCCGTGGGCGACGTCACCGCCCGGTCGATGTTCACCCACGTGGCCAAGTACCAGGCACGGGTGGTGGCCGACGGCCTCCTGGGCTCCCCGCGCGTGGCCGACTACACGGCCGTGCCCCGCGTGGTGTTCGCCGATCCGGAGATCGCGGCGGTCGGGCTCACCGAGGAACAGGCGCGTGAGGCGGGGATCGACGTCACCACCTCCGAGATCGACCTCACCGAGGCCCTGGCCCGGCCCTGGACCTACGCCACCGACCCGGTCGGCCACCTGGGGTTGGTGGCCGACCGCGCGCACGGTGTGCTGGTCGGGGCCTGGGGGTACGGGCCGATGGCCGCGGAGTGGATCCACACCGCGGCGCTCGCGGTCCGCATGGGGTTGCCGGTCCAGGCCCTACGCGACTCGATCCCGCAGTTCCCCACGTTCAACGAGGGTTACCTGATGGCGCTGGACGCACTCGACCTGTGACGCCGGGCCGCCGCCCGGGGCTCAGTCCTTGAGGGCGGCGGCCTCCTCGGCCTCCACACTCTGGTTCCATTCGGCCTTCGACGCCTGCCAGCCGTCCTCGTTGCGGCCCAGTCGCCAGTAGCCGGAGATCGACAGCCGTTCCTTGGGCAGGCCCAGCTCCACCCGCAGCAGGCGGCGCAGGTCGCGTACGACGTTCGCCTCGCCGTGCACGAAGGCCTGGACGTCATCGGAGGGGAACTCCAGGGCCCGCACGGCCGGGCCGAGCACCGAGCCGACGGTCGCGTCCCCACGGTGCAGCCACCGTACGTGCACGTTCTCGCCCGCGGACAGCTTCTGTTCCTCGGCGGCGTCGGCGACCTCGATGAACACGTGCGCGGTCGCGTCCTGCGGCAGGTGGTCCAGGGCCGCGGTGATGGCGGGCAGCGCGCTCTCGTCGCCGGCGAGCAGGTGCCAGGAGGCCTCCGGGTCGGGGGCGTAGGCCCCGCCGGGACCGAGGAAGCGCAGCTCGTCGCCGGGGCGGGCGCTCGCGGCCCAGGGGCCGGCCAGGCCGGCGGTTCCGTGGTGGACGAAGTCGATGGTCAGCTCGCGGGAGAGCGGGTCCCAGGAGCGCACGGTGTAGGTGCGGGTGACCGGCCACTCGTCGCGGGGCCGCTCCGCGCGGACCGCGTCGAGGTCGTAGGGCTCGGGGTCCCCGGGCGAGGGCGGCGGGAACAGCAGCTTCACGTAGCTGTCGGTGTGGTCGCCGGTGGCGAACGCGGACAGACCCTCACCGCCCAACACGACCCGGATCATGTGGGGGGTCAGGCGCTCCACGCGCTCGACCCGACCGGTGTGCACGATCCTCTTCGGACGTGCCTGGCGCTCCGTCACGGCGTCCCCTCTCGAGTAAGTTAGGCAACCCTAATTCGAGACACAGTAGGACACGATGACGGAGGTGGGCAAACCGGGTCTCCTCAGGTGGGGAGGGTGAACGCCGCGTGCAACGCGGTGTCCCGCTCGTCGGCGCCCGCCCGCAACGCCGCCAGCCACGCCGCGCCGCCCGCAGTGCACCCGGCGGGGAGCACGGGAGAACCCGTGCCCAGGGTGAGCTTGTGCGTCAACGCCTCCCGCACCGGAGCCGAGTGGGCCAGCACGCCGCCGGCCAACACCACCGGCCTGCGTTCCCCGGGGATCCGCACCTGGTGCACCGACTGCGCCAGGTGACCGGCCGCGGCGTCCACGATGACCTCGGCCGCGGCGTCGCCCCGCAGGTGGGCCTCGGTCACCAAGGGCGCGAACGCGGCGAGACCGATCGGGGGCGCGGCCGTGAGCGTCCGGGCGAAGTTGCGCGCGTGTTCCTCGGGCAGGTGGTCGGTACCGCTCGGCCGTTGCCCGGGGATGACCTGTTTGGCGATGGACCGGGCCAGGGGGCTGAGCTCCACCCCGCGCCCCAGCTGTCGGGCCGTCTCCCGGGCGGCCTGGTGACCGATCCAGAACGCCGACCCCTCGTCGCCGATCAGCCACCCCATGCCGTCCGCGGACCGTGCCCGGTGCCGGTTCTCGATCCGGGTGGCGATGGCCCCGGTCCCGGCGATGAGGATGGTCCCGTCGCGTTCGTGGGTGCCCGAGGCGAAGGCCACGACGTCGTCACCGGTGAACTCCGCCGTGCCGGGGAGCAGACCCGCCTTGGTCAGGGCCCGTTCCAGCCGGGTCCGCACCGTCTCGTCGCGCAGTCCGGAGACCCCGGCCAGCCCGATGAAGGTCGCGGCCACGGCCTCCCGGGCTCCGGCCCCGGCCCGGTCCAGTGCGGCCCCGATCGCCTCGGTCAGCTGTTCGCCGGCCTGGTCGGGGCCGTGCGTGTTGGGGTTGGCGCCCCCGGACCACGCCTCACCCAGGCGTGCGCCGGTCACGGTGGTCACCAGGGCGCGGGTCGTGGTGCCTCCGGCGTCCACGCCCACGACCAGTCCGAGGGAGGAAGGGTTTCGTCGTGTCGTCACGCACTGAACGTGCCCCACCCGGGGCCGCCTTACTCACCCGGGCCCGCCCGGGGACGCCCCCGGGCCCGAGGCGGCCCGCGCAGAGCCGCCGGCCACGGCGGTCGGTGCGCGGTGACGGTGACGCCCGCGGCCGAGGGCACGCGCGGGGGTGCGATCACCGCCACCGCGTATACCGGGCACGCGCGCGCACGGCCGAAGGCCGCCTCACACCGTGCCGAGACATCCTTCGGCGGCGTCGTTCCCTGAGCGCCGCGCGGCCCCGGGAGCGCGCACGCCCTGCGTTCGGGCGCGGGAAAAGGGGTGGCCGCACCCTGGGCCCTGATCCAGAGTGAACGCCATGAGCATCACATCCGCCCCCCGCGCCGACTGGGCCGTCCGGGGCACCACCCCGCAGGAGTTCTCCCGGGTCGTCGACGTCTACGCCGAACCCATGATCGTCTCCGCCGCCGACGAACTGGAGATCGAACGCTCGCATCCGGTCGCCGAGCACGACCGGATCCTCGTGGCGCTGGACGGCGACCGCATGGTCGGCACCACGGCCGCCTACACCCTGGAGATGACCCTGCCGGGTGGACCCCGCTCCGTCGCGGGGATCACCGGTGTGGGGGTCTGGCCCACCCACCGACGGCGCGGTGTCCTGTCGGCCCTGATGCGCCGGCAACTCGCCGACATCCGCAAGCGCGGTGAACCGGTCGCGACCCTCCACGCCTCCGAAGGCGCGATCTACGGCCGCTTCGGCTTCGGGCCGGCGGTCCGTGAGCTCTCCGCCCGGATCCGACGCCCCTACGCGGTCCTGGGCGCCGACGCCCACGGAGACCCCGGACTCACCCTGGAACTGTCGCCCGCGGACCGGGTCCGCGAGACCCTCGCCCACCTGCACCGCGCCGCCGTCCCGGAGCGCATCGGCCTCTTTCGACGCAGCGACGCCTGGTGGGGGCGGGTCCTGCGCACCGGCGCGACCTGGGCCGCCGTGGTCGCCGACGCCGACGGCCCGCGCGGATACGCCCTCTACGACACGGTGGACGGGTGGGCCGAGGACGGCACCGACGCCACGATCAAGGTCAAGGAGGTCGTGGCGGCCACCCCCGCCGCCCGCGTCGCCCTGCTCGACCACGTCTTCTCCCGCGACCTCGTCACGCGCGTCTCCTTCCGCGCCCTCCCGGTCGACGACCCCCTGCTACACCTGCTCGCCGACCGCAACCGCCTGGTGGAGAGCTCCGAGACCTCACTGTGGGTGCGGCTGGTCGACCTCCCCCGCGCGCTGTCCGAGCGGACCTACACCGCTCCCGTGGACGTGACGGTGGCCGTGTCCGATCGCTACGCCCCCTGGAACACCGGGACCTGGTACCTGAGGGGCGACACCCGCGCGGCGGAGTGCAGCCGCGTCGTGCACGCCGCCGACCTCACCCTGGACGTCGCCCACCTGGGAACGGTGTACCTGGGAGAGACCTCCCTGACCGCGCTGGTCGACGCCGGCGCCGTCACCGAACACACCCCCGGCGCCGCGGCCCGCCTGGACACGGCCCTCCACCGGCCTCGCGCCGCCTTCTGCGGGACGGTCTTCTGACCGGTCCGGGAACCGAAAAACAGTGGCCGCGCCGGCCCGCTTCCTGATAGCCATCGAGCATGACCAACAACCAGCGGGCCGTGCCCGTGACCGGGACCCCTCGCGAGTGGACGGTGCGCCACGGAGACCGCGACGACTTCGCCGAGGCGGTCCGTGTCGTCGGATCGGCCCTCTTGGCGGACGATTCCCCCGACATCATGCTGGAGCGGATGCGCCCCCTCCATGACGCCGAAGGCTACGAGCGGTTCCTCCTCGCGGTGGACGACCGTGAGGGCGGCGACCAGGTGGTCGGCTCCACCAACCATTTCCCCTTCGAGATGACGCTGCCCGGCGGACCCGTGCCGGTGGCCGGGGTCACCGGTGTGGGGGTGTGGCCCACCCACCGCCGTCAGGGCGTGTTGGCCTCGCTGATGCGTCGCCAACTCACCGAGATCCACGACGCCGGTGTCCGCTACGCCGCGTTGTGGGCCTCGGAAGGCGCCATCTACGGGCGGTTCGGTTACGGACCCGCGGCCACCGAGACGTCCATGACCGTGCGACGACCGCACACGGTGCTGCGCGCCGACGCGCCCCGGGACCCGCACCTGCGGATCGTGCTGTCCGAGCCCGAGACCGTCCGCGCCGACCTGGCCCGGGTGCACCGCGAGGAGGCCGCCGGCCGTCTCGGCCAGTTCCAGCGTTCCCAGGCCTGGTGGGACCGGCAACTCGCCGACGGACCCCGTCAGCGCGGTGACAAGGGACCCCTGATGGCCGTCGTCGTCCGCGACGCCGACGGACCGCGCGGGTACGCCCTGTACCGCACCAAGGGCGTCTGGGGCGAACACGGTGCCCAGGGCGAGGTCCACGTTCGGGAGTTCACCGCCACCACGCCCACCGCACGGGTCGCGCTGCTGGAACACCTGTTCGGCCGCGACCTCACCGCCACGGTGGAGTTCGTGTTCCTGCCGACGGACACACCGATCCCGCACCTGGTAGTCGACCCCCAACGCCTCGTGACCACGCCGCACACCTCGTTGTGGATCCGCCTGGTGGACGTGCCCGGGGCGCTGCGCGAACGCACCTACGCCGTGCCCTTCTCCACGGTCGTCGAGGTCACCGACCGCCACGCCCCCTGGAACGCCGGCCGCTGGCACGTGAAGGCCGACACCGACGGCGCCCGGGTGGAGGCCACCGAGGCCGCCCCCGACCTGTCCCTGGACGTCTCCCACCTGGGCGCGGCCCACCTGGGTCAGGTCCCGCTGACCGGGTACCTGAACGCCGGCCTCATCACCGAGCACACCCCGGGTACCGTCGCGTCGCTGGACACCGCACTGCATCGCGTCGACGCGCCGCTCAGCGGGGTCGTCTTCTGAGTGAGGGAGGAACACCGATGACGGCCGGGGCCGCACGGGACGTGGACCAGCGCGGATGGTGGATCCGGCCGGCCGGAGCGGGGGATTTCCGCGCCGTCGTCGAGGTGGTGGGCGAGGCCCTCCTGTCCTCGAACGGCTTCGAGGCCTCCCTGGAGCGACAGGCCGCCCTCCGGGCCGAGTCCGGCTTCGATCGTCTCCTAGTCGCGGTGGAGACGGCCGGGCCGGACGAGGACGGGGAACGGGTCGTGGGTCGGGAACGTGTCATCGGCTCCGCCGACGCCCACCCCTTCCGTATGCGCCTGCCCGGGGGTGTGCGTCCGGTGGCCGGGGTGGCCGGTGTGGGGGTCTGGCCCACACGTCGTCGGCGGGGCGTACTGACCGCCCTGATGCGCCGGCAACTCTCCGACCTCCGGGACCGGGACGAGAAGGTGGCCGTCCTGTGGGCGTCCGAGGGCGCCATCTACGGGCGCTTCGGCTACGCCCCCGCCACCGAGGGGTTCGAGGCGAGCCTGTCGGTCCCGCGCACCCGGCTGCGTCCCGACGCGCCCCGTGACCACGCCCTGGTCACCGAGCTCGGGCGGGTCCCTCGGGCCCGGGCCGACCTCGAACGGGTGCACGCCCGCGAGGCGGCCCGCCGGACCGGTCGCATCGGACGTTCGTCGGCGTTCTGGGACGACCTCCTGCGCGACACCCCGGACGAACGCGACGGCCGGAGCGCGCTCAAGGCCGTCGTGGTCTCCGCGCCCGAGGGGCCCCAGGGGTACGCCCTGTACCGGACCCTGAACAAGTGGCGGGACGGCGGCGCGGCGTGCGAGGTGCACGTTCGTGACATCGTCGCCCTCACCCCCGCGGCCCGGACCGCCCTGTGCGCACACCTGCTGTCCCGGGACCTCGTGGAGCGGGTCGTCTTCGACGCCGTTCCGGGGGACGACCCCCTGCGTCACCTCGTGACCGACCCGCACCGCGTGGTCACCCGGTTCGACGACGCCCTGTGGCTGCGCCTGGTGGATCTGCCCGGTGCGCTGCGCGAGCGTTCCTACGCCGCACCGGTGGACACGGTGTTGGAGGTGGGCGACACCCACGCCCCGTGGAACGCCGGGCGGTGGCGACTGCGGGCCGACCGTTCCGGCGCGATCTGCGAACGGACCGACGCGAGCCCGGACCTGACCCTGGACACCTCCCCTCTGGCCGCCGCGTACCTGGGCGGCCACACGCTCACCGGTCACCTCCGGGCGGGTCTGATCGCCGAGCACACCCCCGACGCCGCGGCGCTCCTGGACCTGGCCCTGACCCTTCCCGAGGCCCCCTTCTGCGACCTGGACTTCTGACACCGCCCCTGGACCCCGAGGACGGTCGGGGACCCGGCACGTGTCGGGGATCCCCCACGGGGCGACGGGGCCCCGTACGGCGGTGTGCGGCCGGAGCCCGCCGCCGGCCCGGCGAACGGGCGGCGTTCCCGACGGTGCCGGGGACCCGGCATGTCGTGCCCCGCCCCGCGGAAGAGGCGTGTCACCATCGTCAGGACCCGAATCCCCTCCGAGCCAGGGAGCGAAATGACCGCGCACCAGATCCTCGAGGGCGAGTACCAGCCCAGTTCCGCCAAGTGGGTCCGTGACCAGGTGGAGTTGTACGAGCGCACCGGTGGCCGCGAGGGCGACACCCTCATGGACACCGGCATGCCCGTCATCATCCTCACCAGCCGCGGGCGCAAGAGCGGCAAGGTCCGCAAGGTCGCCCTCATGAAGGTCGAGCACGACGGTGAGCACGCCGTGATCGGCTCCCAGGGCGGGGCGCCCGAACACCCCGACTGGGTGCACAACCTGCGCGCCGCCCCCGACGAGGTCGCCCTCCAGGACGGCCCCGAACCCTTCGCGGCGCACGCCCGCGAGGTCGAGGGCGACGAACGCGCCCTCTGGTGGGACCGGGCCGTGGCCGCCTACCCGCCCTACGCCGACTACCAGAAGAAGACCGAACGGCACATCCCGGTGTTCGTCATCTCCCGCTCGGGCTGACCGGACGACCCTCCGACCCGGCCCGGCCCCCGGGCAGCGCCACCCGCGCGCCCAGGAGCCGGCCGGCCAGGGTCTTGCCGTGGGTGTCCAGGTGGACCGACGTGGTCACGGTGTCGTCCCAGGCCCGGGCGCACACGACGATCAACGCCCGCAGCCCGTCCACGCGGTGCACCTCCACCGGGCCCCGCACCCGATCCGCCAGGACCTCACGCACCAGGTCCGGCGTCACCACCTCACAGAGCACCGGATACCAGTGCTCCTCACGGGCGATGACGGCGATCGTGTTGAGGTTGCCCTTGTCACCGGCCCTGGCGTGCGCGATCTCGCGCAGTGGCACGCTCATCGTGTCTCCGTTCCGACGAAGGTGGTGTGGGGGGTGACCTGGTCGCGCCCCACCGTGGTCGAGAGGATCCCGATCACCTCGGCGCTGCGGGTGCGCACCCCGCCGCCCCCGGCGGGTCCGCACGTGTACAGCGCGGTGACCTCCTCCTCGACGGCCTGTGCCACGGCGCGGTCCGGGCCCAGCCCCGCCACCCGGAGCCGGCTCTCGCCCACCTCGGTGGGGTCGTCGGCGCCGCCGATGACGTCCACCCGTACCGGGAGCACACCCGTCAGACGTTCGCGCACCACCTCTCCGGCCAGCAGGGCGCGCGCCCGCGCGCCCGGTCCGGCGTAGGAGATCTCGCCCTCGCCCCGGAACCCCGCCCGGTGACCGACACTCACCTTGAGCCGGTCGGGCCGGACCCGGCCGCGCGCCCCCGCGACCCTCACCCGGTCCGGACCCACCTCCTGCGCGCGCACCCCGGTCAGGTCCAGGGTCACGTCCGGGGTCAGGTAGGCGGTGGGGTCGGTCACCTCGTACGTCAGCTGTTCGGTCACGGTCCTGCGGTCCACTCGACCACCGGTCCCGGGGAGTTTGGTGACGACCGCGGTGCCGTCCACGGCGACCTCCGCCAGCGGGAAGCCCAGGTGCGCCGGGTCCGGGACCTCCTGCATCCCCGGATCGGCGAAGTAGCCCCCGGTGACCTGCCCGGCGCACTCCAAGAGGTGACCGATCAGGGTGCCCGCGGCGAGCAGCCCGGTGTCCTCCGGGTCCCAGCCCAGGGAGTCCAGCAACGGGGCCAGGAACAGCGAGGGGTCGGCCGCCCGGCCCGCGATGACGACGTCGGCGCCCTCGCGCAGGGCCGGCAGGAGGGCGTCGACCCCCAGGTAGGCGTTGGCCGAGACCAGCTCGCCGTGCGCCTCCAGGGGCCGACCGTCCTCCCAGGCCGGGGCCGTGCGGTCGATCCGGTCGAGGACGTCGTCACCGGTGACGGCCGCGACCCTGGGCGCGACCCCGTGTTCGCGGGCCAGCCCCCACGCCATGCGCGCCGCCCCCACCGGGTCGGCCGCCCCGGCGTTGGTCACCAACCGAGTGCCGTGACGGGCCAGGGGCTCCAACAACAGTTCCAGGCGCCGGCGCAGCAGCGGATCGTGGCCGGGGCCGGAGCCGTCGGTCGAGCGCAGGGAGGCCAGCGACACCGTCCTCTCGCCCAGGCACTCCAGGACCAGTGTGTCGAGTCCACCCCGTTCCACGAGGTCGACGGCGGGTTCGAGGCGGTCGCCCGCGAACCCCGCTCCGCAGCCGAGACGAACGACGTCGGGCACGTGTACTCCTTCGATTCCGGTGACGTGTGGTCGGTTTCCTGACGGCTCAGGAGACCCACAGCGGGATGACGCCCATGGCCGCTCCCGCGCCGAAGACCACGAGGCCAACCAGCCAGGCCCACGGCAGCAGGAAGCGGATGTGCGAACCGATGGAGACCCCGCACAGCCCCACCAGCAGGTAGAAGGACCCGGTCATCGGGCTGATCGGGAAGCCCACGGTCTCCTGTCCGGTGATGGAGGCCTGGGCCACGTGCAGCGGTTCCACCCCGAAGCCCTCGCCCACGGCCGCCAGCACCGGCATCACCGCGAAGTAGTAGGCGTCGGGGCCGAAGATCAGGCTCATCGGCACGGCGAGCACCCCGATGAGCAGAGGCAGACCCGGGCCCAGGAACGAGGGCATCACCCCGGTCATGGACTCGGCCATGGCCTGGATCATCCCGCTCTCCTCCATGACCCCCAGGAAGACACCCGCAGACAGGAGCGTGCTGGCCATGAGGATCGCCCCCTTGGCGTGGGCGTCGATGCGGTCGGTCTGCTCCTTCATCCCGGGGTAGTTCAGGACCAGGGCGATGACTAGGGCCAACATGAAGACCAGTTCCGGGGGCAGCACGCCCGAGATCAGCATGCCCACGGTCGCCAGCGTCAGCAGCGCGTTGAACCAGTACAGGCGCGGACGCAACAGGTGGGGGTTCTCGGACTCGTACGCGGGCGGGCGGACCGACCCCTGGTCCGAGTCGTGCTCCCGCGGCGCGTCCGATCCCTCCACGTCCGATCCGCCCGGCGCGTGGTCACCGCCACCGACCCGGCTCGGCGTCGGTTCCCGGTCCGGCGTCGCGCCGATCCGGTTCCGCTCGCGCACACCCAGGTAGTAGGCGATGGCCACACAGGTGACCATGCCGATGATCTGCGCGGGGATCAGCGGGGCCCACAGGTCGTTGGCGGGGATGCCGGTGGCGGTCGCCGCGCGTGCGGTGGGTCCGCCCCAGGGGACGATGTTCATGACGCCCGCGCCCAGGCCGGTGAGCGCGGCCAGGATCAGCCGCCGCATGCCCAGAGCGTCGTAGAGCGGCAGCATCGCCGGGACGGTGATGAGGAACGTGGTGGCCCCGGCGCCGTCCAGGTGCGCCGCCATCGCCAGTACGACCGTGGCCACCGCGATGGTCACCGGGTTGTTGCCGGCGAACCGCAGCACCCGGCGGACGATGGGATCGAACAGTCCGGCGTCGCGCATCACCCCGAAGAAGAGGATCGCGAAGACGAACATCGCCGTGGTCGCCGCGACCCCGCCGATGCCCGCTCCGACGAACGCGGCGACCTCACCGGGCCCGAAGCCCATGAGGAACGCCGCGGTGACGGGCACACCGATGAGCGCGACCACGGCGCCCACACGGTTGGACAGCAACAGTGCGAGTACGACGGCGATCGTCGCGAATCCCATGACGGTCAGCATGGAGGGGCTCCTCGGTTCCAGGGGGTGTGGCGCGGGCCACACGCCCCATGTTTCCCCCCAGTTTCGTTGCCTGTCCAGCATTGATTGGGCAATGACCTATGCTCTGGATGCATGGACCTGAATCTGCGGCAGTTGGAGGTCTTCGCGACGGTCGCCCGGTGCGGGAGTTTCACCGACGCCGCGGAGCGTCTGCACGTCGCCCAGTCCTCACTGAGCCGCACCGTGATGGCGATGGAACGCGGCCTGGGCGTGCCTTTGCTGGAGCGCACCACGCGGAAGGTCCGGTGCACCCCCGAGGGCGCCGAGGTGCTCGCGGTGGCCGAACGACTGCTCTCCCGCCACCGCGCGGAGATGAACGGCCTGGAGCGCTATCTGCGCGGGGACCGGGGCACCGTCACCGTGTCGACCCTGCCCTCCCTCGCGGCCACGCTCCTGCCCCCGGCGATCGTGCGACTGCGCGAGGAGGCCCCCGAGATCGACGTGCACGTCCTGGACGGCATGGCCGAGTCCGCACTGGACCGGCTGGAGGCGGGGGAGAGCGATCTGGCGTTGGTGGCCGTGGGTCGGCCCCGCCCCGGAACGCGCGCGCGTGCGCTGGTCCGCGACCGGTTCCTCGCGGTCCTGCCGCCGGACCATCCGCTCGGTGAGCGTGAGGAGACGACCTGGTCGGACCTGGCCGAGGCACCCTTCGTCGTGACCGGCGGCGACTCCAGCGTCCGGCGGGTGGTGGAGGACGCCCTGGACGAGGCGGGCGTCCTCGAACCTCGCCTGATCCAGGCCGGCAACATCTCCACCGTCGGCGGGCTGGTCGGCGCCGGGATCGGTGTCTCGGCGCTGCCCGCGCTCGCCCTGCCACTGATGGGCTTCGCCGACCACGTCCGTGTCCCGCTCCGGGGCCCGGCGACCGAACGCCTGATCAGTGTGGTCGTTCCCGAGCACCGGACGCCGGGCCCCGCGGTGGAACGGTTCCTGCGCGTGTTGTGGGGGATGCGCGCCACCGACCACCCCCTGCCCGACGGGGCCGCCTGGCAGCTCTGAGCGGCGGCTCCGCCGGGACTCGACACGGGTGGGGTTCAGCGCAGGGCGGCCAAGGCCTCCACCAGGCGGTCGACGTCCGCCTCGGTGTTGTACAGGTGGAACGAGACCCGCAGCCGGCCGCCGCGTACGGCCGCCGTCACCCCCGCCTCGGCCAGACGCTCGGCCGTGCCCTCCGGCGCCGGCAGCGACACGATGGCCGAACCCCCGCCCGCCAGACCCGCCTCGTCCCGGAAGCGGTCGGCCAGGGCGACGTCGTGCTCGTGGATGGTCTCGACGCCCACCCGCTCGATCAGTGCCAGGGAGTGCTCCAGGGACACGAACGCCGACCACACCGGCGCCAGGTCGAGGCGTCGCGCACCGGCCGCGGGGGTCAGGGACGCCCCGTACAGGGAGTTCCACGGCTCGGCGGCCGAGTACCAGTTGGCCGCCAGGGGCCGCAGCTCGGCCAGTGCCTCGTCGGTCCCCGCGAGGAAGGCCGAGCCCCGGGTGCCCAGCAGCCACTTGTAGGGACTGCACACCACGTAGTCCAAGCGCGCGCCGTCCAGGGGGAGCCACCCCGCGGACTGGGTCGTGTCCACCAGCAGCCGGGTGCCGTGGTCGGCGCGGGCGGAGAGCAGGTCCTCCAACGGGGCCAGGGACCCGTCGGCGGACTGCGCCGCCGAGACCGCCACCAGTGCGGTGGTGGGCCGGACCTCGTCGGCCAACCGGGCCAGCGGCACCTCCCGCACCCGCAGGTCACCGCGGGCGGCGAAGGGGTGCACAGTGGAGCTGAACTCGTGCTCGGGCACCAGGACCTCGGCGTCGATGGGCAGACTCGCGGCGATGGTGCCGGTGAACTGGGCGACGTGGGTGCCGATGGCCACCCGGTCGGCGGTGACACCGGCCAGTCGGGCGTAGGCGGCGCGGGTGCGTTCGATGCCCGGGTCATGGGCCCCGGGGGAGAAGCGCCCCGTGGCCACCTCGTGGGTGTGCTCTTCGAGGGCCCGCCTCGCCGCGTGCGGTGTCAGGCCGTGGGTGGCGCTGTTGAGGTAGGTGCCGTGCGGGGTGAACTCCCGCTGTGCCTGCTGAAGGCGCGTCCGTGCGCTCTGGTCCATGTACCGCATGTTCACAGCGGCGGGGGAGCGGTTCAAGGGCCGGTCCGCCCCTGAGTGGACCTCTTTTCCGCCGGGACGCGGGGCTCTGGGCGCCGATGCGCCGGAGGGGCAACGGTGTCAGGTGCGGAACTTGGCCTGCGCGTCGGCGGATCCGGCCATGAGCTTGTTGAGGAGACGGACCAGTTCGTGGCGCTCCTCGGGCTCCAGCGCCTCCGCCCAGGCGCTCTCCCGGCGGTTGTGCGCGCGGAACACGCCCAGGATCGCCCCGTAACCGGACTCGGTGAGGCTGAGCTGGAGGGCGCGCCGGTCGTGGGTGGCCCGCTCACGGCTGAGCAGACCGTCGCGTTCGAGGGTGTTGAGCAGCGCGGACAGGGCGGCGCGGCTCATGCCGGAGATCTCGGCGGTGGTCTTGGCCTCCATGGGGCCGGCCAGCCAGAGCGCGAACAGGACGCGAAAGCCCGGCCAGGTCCACCCCCGGGGCCGATGCACGGAGGACTCCAGGTCGTAGATGATCATGCTCGTGACCCGGTTGAGCGTGAGGACCATGCGCATGGCCTCGGCGTTCACGGAGGGGAGTTCACGCTCGGCCTTCTGCACCGCGTAATCCACGAATGACCAGAAGGTGAGATCGTCAGGGGGTGCGGTGTTGTGAGTCACGCGGACCAGCCTAATACGCGGGGGCTCGCGCCGTTCGGTCTCTCATCGCCCTCTCCTGGCGCGGGATTCGACCGTGGGATCCCGGTTCGTCTGGTTCTTTCACGGCGGTCTTCGTGCCGTTGTCCGTGAAAAGGCGGAGGTGGCCGTGGACGGACCTTCGTCGTGCCTTCCGGAGAGGGGGAGGGTGCCCTTGCGTGACGGGGAGTGTCCACCGCGCGGAGCGCGCCGCAGGTCAGCGCTCCGCGGGTGGCCGGGGTAGGCTCGTTTTGTGATCTGCATCACTGGCCCGAGAGGTCCAGGCCCCCTGGTCCTGTGTCGTGGGGCACGTTAGGGTCGGATTCATCAAACGTTTGATCATTCGGGTGGTGTGAGCCGCTCGCGACGACCGAAGGGCCCTTCGACCATGGCAGCCAAGCCGTTCGCCTCCTCCGCCGACACCGACGTCAAACAGCAGACCCTCGAGGTCCTGGCCGACGGCGTCTACGCGCTCACCGCCGAAGGCGACCCCAATGTGGGCGCCATCGAGGGCGAGGACTTCGTCGTGGCCTTCGAGGCCCTGGCCACCCCGACCGCCGCCAAGGAATGGCTCGCCCTCCTTCGGGAGCACACCGACAAGCCCGTGCGCTACCTGGTGCTCTCGCATTACCACGCGGTCCGCGTCCTGGGCGCCAGCGCCTTCGACGCCACCGTCATCCTCACCCACGAGAAGACCCACGAGCTCATCCGCGAGCGCGGCGAGCAGGACTGGGCCAGCGAGTTCGGCCGCATGCCGCGCCTGGCCAAGGACGCCGACTCCGTACCCGGCCTGACCTGGCCCACCCAGACCTTCGCCGACCGCACCACCATCGACCTGGGCGGTGACCGCGGCGAACTCGTCCTGGAGTACTTCGGTCGTGGCCACACCGAGGGCGACATCGTCGCCTGGCTGCCGAAACAGAAGATCCTCTTCGCCGGCGACCTCGTCGAGGCCCAGGCCGCCCTCTACACCGGCGACGCCTTCCACAAGGACTGGGCCGGGGACACCCTCGACAGGGTCAAGGCCCTGGGGGCCGAGATGCTCGTCGGTGGACGCGGCGCGGTCAGCCGCGGCCGTGAGGAGGTCGACGCCGCCATCGAGCAGACCCGCAACTTCCTCGACGTGATGATCCGCGAGGTCGGCGCCGTCCACGAACGCGGGGGCACGCTGAAGGAGGCCTTCGACGCCACCCACACGGCCCTGGTCGACGACTACGGCCACTGGCCCATCTTCGAGCACTGCCTGCCCTTCGACGTCTCCCGCCTGTGGGACGAGTTCTCCGGCATCGAACGCCCCGTCATCTGGACCGCCGAGCGCGACCGCGAGGTCTGGGACCGGCTGCAGAGCTGAGCGGACGCGTCCGCGGGCCCGGCGCCGCCGGCGCCCGCACCGCGAGGCCGACCGCCCCGGGCCCAGAGCCCACGCGACAGGAGCCGTCCCCGCACCACCACCGCCCACCGCGCCCGTTCGGGGCGCCCCACGATCGGAACCGACCATGTCGCAGCCCCCCGGGCCCCGCGCCGAGCACCAGGACGGGGTC
>NZ_QOCZ01000077.1 GCF_018207095.1 Nocardiopsis sp. MG754419
TTCGCCCCCCTGCACGCCCTGCTGCCCACCTGCTCCGCCGTGGTCCACCACGGAGGCTTCGGCACCACCGCCACCGCCACCGCGGCCGGCGTCCCCCAACTGGTCCTGCCCCAGCAGTTCGACACCGCTCTCACCTGCGCCCGCCTCGCGGAGCAGGGCGCCGCGGTGCTGCTCGACACCGCGAGCACCGACGGTGCGCGGGTGCGTGACACGGTGGAGCGGATGCTCTCGGAGGAGGGGTTCTCCGGCCGGGCGGCGCGGTTGCGCGACGAGGTGCGGTCCATGCCCTCCCCCAACGAGGTCGTCCCCGAGATCGAGGAACGGGTCGCGCGCCTCCGGGGATGATTCCGGCGCCCTGCTCGCCCGGGAACGGGCGTGCCGCCCGATGGGGTGACCCACCGGGCGGCACGCCTTCGACCGGGCCGCCGGACATGGTCGGGGGCGACGGCCCCCGGATCGCGCACCGCCCTCAAGGCGACGGCACGATCCGCCACGGCCCCGCACGGGGCGCGTGGGTCACCTCGTCCCCGAACAGGGACGAGACCGACACCGACAGGGTCAGCAGTCGACGCTGACGCTGCTCAGCATCGCCTCGGCCTCACCCTCGGGGGCCTCCAGGTTCTGCAAGTCCAGAACGGTCATGTGTACTCACCTCCCTCACCAACGAAACGAACGAGAACACGACCGGCTCAGCAATCGACGCTGACGCTGCTCAGCATCGCCTCGGCCTCACCCTCGGGGGCCTCCAGGTTCTGCAAGTCCAGAACGGTCATGTGCATTCACCTCCCTCACCAACAGAACACGACCGGCTCAGCAGTCCGAGCTGATGCCGCTCAGCATCGCCTCGGCCTCACCCTCGGGGGCCTCCAGGTTCTGCAAGTCCAGAACGGTCATGTGCATTCACCTCCTTCACGTACGGACGGCTCCGACCCCGACCTGCGCACCGGGGTCGGGTACTGGACCGGTCCCGCGTCCGGGATGCCGGTGGAAGCGGCGGGCGTGGGCAGGAAGGGCAGCACGGGGTGCGAGGAGCCCAGCACCGTGGAGAGCGCGAGCAGCACCCCGGCGGTGCCCGTCGCGACGTCCATGGACATCCGGGCGCCGTCTCCGGTGGGGAAGGCGAGGTGCCCGTCGAAGGAGAGGGCGTGCCAGCGCAGGTGGTCGAGGTGCTCGGCCGCGGGGTCGACGTCCATGCCGTGGTCGACACCGGAGAGTCCGTGCGCGGCCGCCATGAGCCCGGCACGTCCGAAGAACAGGGGCCCGGTCAGGACCATGGGGCTACGGCAGCCGCGGACCAGGGCCGGCAGCTCCCGGGCCAGACGTGCGTCCTCACCACCGCGGAGCGCGAGGTCGGCGACGACGCCGATCCCGGCCGCCCCCTCCTGCAGGTAGGGCAGCAGGCGTCGACCGTCGTTGACCAGCAGCGCCCCCTCCGCCGTGCGCGAGCAGAGGTCCAGGTCGCGATGGAGCGCCGTCACCGCCGCGGCGTGGTGGTCCCGGTCGCCGGTGGCCTGGTGCAGGCGCAACAGGAACAGGGCGATGCCGGACCAGCCGTGCATCAGGCCGCCTCCGCGGCCCGCACCGCCCGGCGGCAGACGGGCCTCGGTGGCGCGCACGACGTCGTGCAGCCTCCCGGCGACCTCCTGCGCCTCGTCCGACCGGCCGTGGTGGAGCAGCCCCAGCCCCACACCGGCGAGTCCGCCGTAGAGCGTCGCGTCGGTCATCCGCCGGACCTCGGTCGCGACGCCCTCCAGCACCTCGCCGGCCGTCGCGTGGTGTCCGAGTCGGCTCAGGACGTAGGCGGTCCCGTGCGCGCCGTCGTAGAACCCGGGGCGGGCCCGGTGGTCGTGGGCGCGGTCGACGGTCCACTGCTCCCACTTCTCGTCGCGGAAGCCGCCGGCCTCCGACAGGGCCCACAGCACACCGGCGGCGCCGTGCGCGAACCCGGCGGGGGCCTCGTCGAACTGGCGGTGCCCGCCGGGGAAGAGTCGGTCCTCGCGCTCGGGTGAGGCGGCGGCGTTGATCGCCGCCACCAGTGACCCCCGCAGCGCTTCCCGGTCGGGTACCGAGGTGGACGAGGGCCACAGGTCGGGCGGGACCCCGATCCGCCCCGAACCGCGCCGGCGGGTCCCCTCCGCGTCGAGGGAGCGAACGGGGCGGGTGGCCTCCCGCACCCGCGCACCGAAGTCCGCGGGCAGGGGGAAGAGGGCCTCGGCCTCCGCCACGAGCGCGTCCCGCCGTTCAGGGCACAGCCAGAGCTGCCCGGTGACCGGGAGGTAGAGCCAAAGACGCAGGACGCCGAGGGCGTGGAGGTCGATGTCGACGCCCCTCTTGTCGACGTCGAGGAAGCCCGCCGCGCCCATTCCGCGCCCGGGCCCCTCGCTCATCGGGCGGGCCTGTTCGAAGTCGACGAGGGCGACCCGGTCCTCCTGTTCGGCGTCGACCAGGATGTTGCTCGGGTGGATGTCGCCGTAGACCACGCCGCGCTCGTGGACGCCCTCCACCGCGGCGACCACGCCGTGCCAGATCCGCTCGGCACGACGGACGTAGTCGGCGAGGCCCTCGGGGGTGAAGGCGTTCCAGTGCGCGAGCGGATGGTTGCGGGCGGCCCAGTGCTGGAGGCGTTCGCCCGGCATCCGTTCCATCACGAGGAACTCGTGCTCCCACGCCCGGCGCATCCCGTGCTCGCGCGGCACCCCGGCCGCCCCGGCCAGCTCCCGCAGAACACGATGTTCGTTGTGCAGGCGGGACACGGCGTCGCTGCCGTCCACCCGGCCGCCGGTGTGCGGGCGGGCCTCCTTGACCACGACGGGCCGACCGTCCTCGCGCAGGGTGCCGCCGTAGACACCTCCCGCGTTCGAGAACCCCAACGCCTCGGTGAGATCGAAGTCCAGGTCGGCGGCGCTCTGGGTGCGGCGCGTGATGTGCGGTTCGAGGAAGTCCGGCGGCCGCACCCATTCCGGGAGCCGGAAGACGGGTTCGCGGGGGTCGGGCACCGTTGCTCCGTCCGGGGTGCGGATCCCGGGGACCCGGGCCCCCTTCGGGGTCCAGTGCCACAGGGTGCGGAAGGCGCCGTACCTGAAGTGCAGGGGACCCTCCCCCCACCGACAGTCCGTGAGCACGTACGGCCCCGGGTAGGACCGGAGCCGGTCCCCCAGCCGGGTCAGGCAGGCGTGCAGGGCGTCCTCGTCGAGCGGGTACAGGGTGACGAACTTGCCGCTGGAGGGGCGCGGAGCGTACTTGTGGTTCATGGCCTCCAGGGCGCGGGAGGTCCGGAGGAACTTGAAGGGCAGCCGTTCGGCGAAGCAGTACGCGGACACCGCGTCGAGGACCTCGGCACCGGTCTCCACCGTGGCCGAGATGTGCACCTTCCACCCCTGGTCGGGCAGTCGGACGTCGCCGGGGACGAGGCTCTGCCAGGGCCCCCGCTCAGCGCGGGTCCAGCCGTCCGGCAGAGGCGCGTCGGCCAACGGAAAACGCGACGGTACGGCGTCCCAGTTCTCGATGCTCTCGTGGAATTCCGGGTCGGCCAGACAATAGAGGGGTAGTGATTCGGCGCCCATGCGAAAGATCCGATCTCTGCTCGAGGTGTGTCGATTCCAGAATTCAGAAGCGACCGACGGCACCCTTGGTGTAGGCATCGATCGACACGTCGGGGGAAGCGGAGAGGTAATCTCTCAGGGCTTTCTCCGAGAACCGGACATCCGTGTCGGAAATGATCCCCTCGTCCTCGCCGGGCACCTCCGGCACCACGGCGTCCTCGGCGTACACCTCCTCGAATTCCTCGCGCAGCATGGACCAGACGGTCGTGTCGTACCGCCGACCCTCGATCAGCAGCGACCTGCGGGTGATCCCCTCCAGGACGAAGAGCCGTGAGGCCGTCAGGGTCCGGATCATCCCGGGGTTGTGCGTCCCCGCGCTGACCTCGACCCGGACGGCGCCCTCCTGCGTGAAGAGACGGTGGATGAGCAGGCCGAACGCCTCGGCCCCGAAGCCCCGGGACCACAGCTGTTCGGGCCCCACCGCTCCGCCCATGGCGAAGGTCCCCGGCACCGAGGAGGCGCGGTAGTTCACCAGGCCGACGGGGCCGAGCGACCCGGCCAGGATGGTGAAGAACCGGAGGGTCCCCTCGTCACGGAACCGGCGCAGGAGCCCCGCCGTCACCGCCTGGTGGACGTCACCGCTCAGGACGGCCGATCGACTTCCCGGCCCCATCCATCCCTCGGCCAGCTCGAAGTCGGCATCCGTCGAGGGGGCGAGGGCGACCATGCGGCCCTCGATCAGGTTCTCCCTCGCCTCGTCCGCGGACATGGAACTCACCAAGCACCCAACCTATTGTTCGATCACGCGAAAACACCGGACATCATCGACGGACTGCCGCCACAAAGCACCACATTGAAGTCTTCACATATCTTGGGAAACCGAACGGTTCGCGTCAAGACGCAAAGAAAGCCCTTGGCGCGAGAACGGGAATTCACCGTCATCCGGGCTCTCTCGTCCCGCCGGCGGGACGAGAGAATTCACGCGGAGTCGTCGATCAATGCGCGCAGCACGTTTCGCGCGATGGCGTCGTTCTGACGGAGGGCGGGCGCGTCCCGGCCAGGGGCGGCGAAAGCACCGTTTCCCAGGGAATGCCCCACCACGGCCCCGGCACCGAAGCGGGCGGGGTGCGCGGCGCCGTCCGGCCGGAGGAGTGCCGCCGAATCGGCGCGGGCGGCGACCCGGCCTCCGTCCCGCCGCACCTCCTCGCGGCCCACGAGGTGCTCCAGCAGGGGGTCGGTGGTCCGTCGGACGTCGGGACCCTCGATGTGGGCCTCCACCAGTGCACCCGCCAGGACCGTCGCGCCGGTGGTCGCCGACCTCGCCAGGAAACCCTCGTCGGTCGCCTCGACCCGGACCCCGGCGCCCAGGAAACGCAGCACACCGGCCCGGGCCAGCGCGAGCATCTCCTCTGCCCGACGCAGGGGTGGTCCACTCGTGATGAACCGGCACAGGGCGAGGAACTCCGTCACGGGTCGGCCGGCCTCGCCTCCCCCCGGTTCCAGACGCTCCTGCTGCGCCAGGTCGGCGATGAGGCGGGAGGACCGCACCACGGCGCGGTAGAGGGCGAGGTCGGCGCTGAAGGCGCCGTCCCCGCGGCGCCGGACGAGGGCGTCGAGGTGGTCCGACATCCAGCCCTGCACCCCGTCCAGGGTGGGGAACCACAGGCCCGCGAGGGGGTGCTCGATCCGGTCGAGGTCCACCCGGTCCCTGGGGTCGAGCAGCGCCTCCTCGATGAGTTCCTTGCGCTCCCCGCCCCCGTCGTCGTCCACGGGGAACGCCGCGAGGTGGTCCAGGAAGGTGCGCGCGTCCACGGAGAGACGCCCGGGGTGGTTGAGGGCCAAATGACGGTAGGCCGCGTCCTCCAGTTCACGACGGATGAGGGGCCGCAGGTGCTCGGTGAAGTCGAGCGTTCCCTCCCCCAACGCGTCGACGGCGGCCCGGGTGAACCTCGCGGGGTGTTCCTCCGGGTCCTCGGGGACGCGGTATCCGAGCTTGGACAGGTAGGGCACGCCACGGCGCGAACCGGCGTGGATCAGCGGTTCCCTGCCGGAGGGCGTGTACCGCAGCTCCCCGGACGCCTCACGGTGGAAGGCACCGCCCCGACCCTGGGTCAGGAGCACCAGGTAGTCCACGAAGGCCAACCCCAGTCCGCGCAGCAGCACCGGCTCGCCCGGCCGGAGCCCGTCGACGCCGTCGAGCCGCTCGACCCGGCCCTCGGTGACCGGCGAGGGTGGGGCGTAGACGAACCCGCGCCGCTCGGCGTGGTCGGCCAGGTCCGCGTACCGACCCGTGGGCCGGTTGTCGCAGATCCCCTGGGCCAACAGGACGACGTCGGCGTCGACGCGGTCGTCGTTCTCCAGGACGAGCCGTTGCCCTCCGTCCTCCAGGTCGGACAGCGACGCCGCCCGCCACGGATGCACGTGCACGGTGATCCGTGGATCGGCCCGCGCGACCAACGTCCACAGGGCCCAGGAGAGGTACTCGCCCTGCAGCGCACGCGTGGCGAACCAGGCGGGGTCCACCCGGGCCGCCTCGGCGCGGGCCGCCGCCCCGGGCGTGTACCCGGGGGTCGGATCCAGACGGTCCTCCGCCAGGTCCCGCGCCCACTCGGCCAGGCTCGGTCCGGGCCGGACCGGCCCGGCGCAACGCACCGACGCGTCCAGGAAGACCGTGCACTCGTCCGGCCTGGTGTTCATCCACAGCAGGGGTGACTGGTCCGACCGCCAGATCCGCCCGCCCCCGGGTGGGAAGGGGTCGATCAGGTGGATCTCCAGGGGCAGACCGGGGGCGCAGGGGTCCGCGTTCGCGAGGAGCCTCTCGAACAGGGAGGTCCCCCGGGGGCCGACGCCGACGATGGCGATGCGGCGCGGCCTCGGGGGACTCTCATGACGTCTGTTTCCATCCACGCCTCGACGCTAACGACGGAGCGGGGGCCGCTCAATGCGCATTGTGCGCCGACCGGGCGCGACGCCCCTCGATCGTGCTCAGCGACGGTTCCGGTAGACGAGCGACCGGATGAACGCGTCGGCCGGCCCCTTGCGCCCGGCCTTGTCCAGGGCCACCGCGAACAGGACCGCGACGAGCCAGCAGCCGAAGGCGATGCCGAGCGCGCCGGCGCTGTGCACGTGTTCCCCGAGCCCGATGAGGTCCCGGTGCATGAACACGGCGAGCAGGACGGACAGCAGCAGGTAGGAGGTCAGGGAACGCTGCCCGGTGGCGGCGAGCGCCCGGGTCACCGGGCCGCGCCGCTCTCCGCGGGAGGCGGCGATCAGACCGAAGACGGCCGCGTAGCCGAGCCCGCCGAACACGCCCGTCAGCGTCTGCAGACCCATGAGCGGGCCGGACGTGTCCGGGTTCCCCAGGAGACCGACCTCGACCAGGACCGCGGGCAGCGCGCCGAGCAGCGAGACGCCGATACCGATGACCGCGACCCGGCGGAGCAGGGTGCGGTGCTCGGCCGGATCGTGCAGCAACCGGCGACGACCCGCCCAGGCCCCCAGGAGCAGGGCGACGAAGAGCGGATAGGCGATGGCGACGTACACCGGGGTGAAGGGCCAGAACACCACGCGCTCGGCCCAGTCCGCGGCGGTGGTGTATCCCGCGATCGGGGTGAGCTCGGTCTGCTGGGAGGTGAAGGCCAGCCCCATGACGGTGAGCACGTAGAAGGGCGTGAGCACGGCGGCGGCCCGAAGGATCACGCGGTCGGGGCGGAAGAGCAGCCAGCCGATGAGCAGCCCGGCCAGGCCGTAGGTGCCCAGGATCTCGCCGGGGAAGACCAGGGCGGCGTGCACGAAGCCGAAGGCGAGCAGGAAGAACGACCGTCGGCGCAGCAGCCGGCGGGCCTCGTTCTCCGAGGTGCCCTTGGCCTGCTGACCGTCGACCAGCATGATCAGCCCGTAGCCGAAGAGCGCCGCGAACATCGGGAAGGCCCGGTTGTCGACGAAGAGGAGGGTGAACACGCGCGCCGCGCCGTCCACCACCGTTCCGCCCGCGGGGTGCCACCCGACCGAGGCCGCGCTGAGGTCGATGTAGGAGGGCGCGTAGGCGATCGCGATCAGCAGGAGCATGAATCCGCGGGCCAGGTCGGGGGTGAGCCGGCGCTCCTTCAGCGGCGCGGGCCCACGACGCCCGCCGGGCGTCTCCGTTGTGGTCATGGTGTCTTCCTCGGGTTCTGGGGGCGGGGTGGCCGACCAGGGGGCGGTGTCCCACGTCCCGTTTCCCACCGGTCGTCACCACCGTAGATTTTCCCGTCGGATCGTCGCCTCGGCGTGACGACCACCATTCCTGGCCACCCGGACAGCGATTCTGGTCGAGTGATCGATGACCGGGGCGCGCGGTTCCACGGAGGATGGGGACCATGACGACCTCACACGGACCCGCGCTGGAACTGGACGCGTTGACCAAGACCTTCAACGAGAACCGGGCGGCGGACGGGGTGTCCCTGACCGTCCCCCGCGGAGCCATGCTCGGTCTGGTCGGCCCCAACGGAGCGGGCAAGACGACCTCACTGTCGATGGCCGTGGGCCTCCTTCGCCCCGACTCCGGGACCGCGCGTGTACTCGGTGTGGACGTGTGGACCGACCCGGTCCGGGCGAAGCGCCATCTGGGGGTGCTCCCCGACGGCCTCTCCCTGCCCGAGCGGCTCACGGCGGGTGAACTCCTCGACTACTGGGGGCGGTTGCGCGGTCTGGAGCGCGACCTGACCCGGACCCGCGCCGAGGAACTCCTCCGGGTCCTGGAACTGGACCGCGCCGAACGGGACGGGGTCCTGGTCGCGGAGTACTCCACCGGTATGCGCAAGAAGATCGGTCTGGCCACGGCGCTGCTGCACGCACCCGAGGTGCTGGTGCTGGACGAACCCTACGAGGCGGTGGACCCCGTCTCGGCGCGCGTGCTCACCGCGATCCTGCGACGCTTCACCGACGGCGGCGGCACGGTGATCATCTCCAGCCACGTCATGGCACTGGTCGAACAGCTCACCGACCGGGTCGCGATCATCGCCCAGGGCCGGGTGCTGGCCGACGGCACCCTGGAGCAGGTGCGGGGAGCGGACAGCACCCTGGAGGACACCTTCGTGCGGCTGGTCGGCGCGCGGGAGATCGGAGAGGGGGACCTGGCGTGGTTGAGCTCCTGATCAAACTCAAGTTCGCGCTGGACCGGCACACCCCGAGCGGTACCCGCTGGCTCACTCTCGCGCTGGTCGTGGGCGGGGCCGCCCTCACCTGGTACCTGGCGTTGAACGCCGCCTCCGACGCCGTCAGGTCGAGCCTGCTGACGCTGCTGTTCACCCTGTGGGCCGGTGTCTGGATGTTCGCCCCCACCCTCACCAACGGCGCGGGGGTCCTGCGTCCTCAGTACTTCACCCTCCTGCCGCTGGACCGGAACCGGGTGGGCGTCGGCCTGCTCGCCACCATGTTCGTGGGCGTCGGTCCGGTGATGACGCTGGTGGCCATGGGGGCGCTGGTCTGGCACTCCTGGTCCGCCGACCCGGCGACCCTCTTCCTGGGGTTGTTGGGGACCCTGGCGCTGGTGGTGTTCATCGTGTCGCTGTCCCGCCTGGTGTTCCGGGCGCTCGGCGCGGCCATGCGCACCCGGGTGGGCATGGAGATCGCCTCCCTGCAGTGGGGCCTGATCGTGGCCGGCCTGTTCTTCGGCTGGGTGGCGATCCAACCGGCCATCGCCGCCACGGACGAACTGGCCGCACGGGGTGTCGAGGGAACGGCCGCGTCGGTGCTGGCCGTGCTGCCCACCTCCTGGCCGGTGCTGGCCGTGGACGCGGCGGCGGCGGGCTCCTGGGGCGCGGCCTTCGGATGGTTGGGCGCCTTCGTCCTGCTCACCGTGGTCACCGTGGTGATCACCGGGCGTCTGCTCGCGCCGAGCGTGGCCGTCCGGGGCATGCGCCAACGCTCCCGACCGTGGGGTTCGCGGGTGCTGGAGCACCGGGGCTCGTGGTTGCCCGACACCCCGCTGGGCGCGGTGATCGGCAAGGAGCTGCGCTCATGGTGGCGGGACCCCTGGCGCGGGTTCGAGCTGCGCTCCGCGCTCTGGGCCGGCCTGTTCGTCGGTGTGCTGGGACTCATCAGCTACCTGCCCCAGATCGCGCCCTTCGCCGGGGTGATCGCGCTCCTCATCATGGGCATGGGCGCCTCCAACATGTACGGCCACGACGGCACCGCGCTGTGGATGACCGTGCTCGGTCAGGGAGAGGACACCGTCCGCGCCGACGTGCGCGGCCGACAGGTCGCCGTCGCGGTGCTCCTCGTCCCCGCTTCGGCACTGCTGAGCACCGTCATGGTGTTCGCCACCGGGGAGTTCTGGGCGGTGCCCTACGTCGTGGCGGCGCTGATCGCCTTCGCCGGCGTGAGCAACGGACTCTCGGTGCTGCTGTCGGTGGTCGCGGTGGCGCCGGGGACCGATCCGCACAAGCGGGTGGACGCCAACGACACCGGTGACCACTCCTTCCAGTCGTGGGTCTCGCTGGTGGCCATCCCGTTGCTGTCGTCTCCGACGCTGCTCACCGCGGCGGTCACCATGACCGCCGGAGCGTCCTGGGTGACCGTGCCGGTCGCGCTGCTCAACGGGGGGCTGGTGGCGTGGCTGCTGGGCTCGCTCACCATTCGCCACCTGGAACGCCGGCTTCCCGAGGTCTTCGCCCGCATCCGCTACGGCGGGGAGGTGGCGGTCCGGTCCGCGCCGGCCCCGGAGGGAACGATGCTGGAGCGGATCGAACGCGGCACGCTCGAACGCGAGCGGGAGAGCGCCTCGCACGAGTGAGCACCCTCGCGGGGGAACGTGGGGTCGGGCCACGTCCGGATCGGCGGACGTGGCCCGGCCCTACGACCCGTCGCCGGAGAGGGAACCCTCGATGCGGGCGAGCCGACCGAACTCGTCGAAGCCCACCTCGACCCCGAGGCCGGGACCGGTGAGGGTGAGGGTGCGGCGCTCCGCGTCGAGGAAGCGGGGGGAGAGACCACGCAGGCGACCGTAGGTGTACACGGCGCGCTTGTGGTCGAACAGACGCAGCCCGGCCACCCCCTCCTGCAGGATGCGCATGACCCGCGTGGGCGAGACCGGCGGGAGCCGCAGCTCGGGGTGTTCGATGATGAAGGAGATGCGGGTGCCGCCGCCCGCGTCGCCGTTGTAGGAGAACCAGCGGCCGGTGAGGAGCTTGGCGGCCTCGGTCAGCGGATACAGCGCCAGATGGGTCTCCCTCGGCGATCCCGGCAGGGTCGCGAAGGGCACCTCGGGGTCGGCCAGGGCGGAGATCTCGTGGTCGCGACCGAAGTCGCGCACGGCGGCGCCGAGGCCGGTCAGGTCGGGAGGGAACCCGGAGGGGTTGGCCCAGGCCCACATCCAGGACTCGGGCCCCGGGGCGGCGCTGCCCAGGAGGTGGAACCGCTCGCAGACCAGGGGGCGGTCTCCGGTGAACTCGAACCGCGGTTCGCGCAGGTCCACGTGCCAGTTGTGGTTCCCGAGGAACTCCTCCAGGTGCAGCTGGTGCTCCAGGGAGAACAGGGCCGCGTCGTCGAGAATGTCCGGAAGAGTGTGCTTGGTGCTCATGTCGCGATGCTATTGCCCGGTTCCGACACCTCCGGGGGCCGGGGCGAAGCCCGGCCTGGACCGGCGCGAACGCCCAGCGCACAGGGGATCCGGGGTCCTCGCACGGGCCCGGACGCACACGCGCACGGCGCACGGCGCACGGCCGGGAGATCGTCCGCCCGACGCCGACCCTGGAGCGCCGCCGGATCCGGTGGGCCCTCGCACGGGCCGGGGCGGGGTGCCCGCTCCCCCGGGCCCGACGGTCCACGTCCGCACGAACACGCTGGTCGGCGGGTGGGTGAGGGACGTACGGCGAGCGGACCAGGGAGGACCTCGCGGGTAGGATCCGCACATGGACGGCCACGCGGACACGGTGGTCCTCCGGCCACGGATCCGGGGCGTCGCCGAGGTGTTCCACACCCACATGCGCCGACACGCCTACCCGATGCACACGCACCGGGCCTGGACGCTGCTCATCATCGACTCCGGCACCGTGCGCTACGAGCTGGGGCAGCACGAGCACGGCGCGCTCGACCGCACGGTCACCCTGCTGCCGCCGGAGGTACCGCACAACGGCACCCCGGTGACCGCGCAGGGATTGCGCAAACGGGTCCTGTACCTGGAGCCCGGGCAGATCGACACGGCCCTCGTCGGACACGCGGTGGACCGCCCCATGTTCGACGATCCCCTGTTGCGGCACCGGATCCACCTGCTGCACGGCGCCCTGCTGCGTCCCGGTGAGGACCTGGAGGCCGAGAGCCGGCTGGCGCTGGTCGCGGAACGGCTGCGGTCGCACCTGTCGGGTGCGGTGGGTCCGGCGCCCCGACCCGACGACCCCGGGTTGGCGGGCCGGTTGCGCGACCTCCTCGACGCCCGCACGGTGGAGGGCCTGACCCTGGACGAGGCCTCGGGCCTGTTGCACGCGCACCCCACCCACCTGGCGCGGGTGTTCGCCCGCCGGTTCGGGATGCCCCCGCACCGGTACCTGGTGGGGCGCCGGGTGGACCTGTCCCGCCGGTTGCTGCTCGACGGGATGGCCCCGAAGGACGTCGCGGCGACCGCCGGGTTCCATGACCAGGCCCACCTGAACCGGCACTTCACGCGGGTGCTCGGCCTGCCGCCGGGGCGCTACGCGCGGGCTCGGCGGGAGATCGGTCCGTTCAGGGGTGCATCCGGGCACCCTTGACGATCTTGTCGACCCCGTTCTTCGGACCGTGCACGGCCAGTCCCACCAGGTCGAGCTCGTCCCCGCGCACCGCACGCACCGCGGCTCGGTTGTCCCGGTCGTGTCCGGTCGCGAACAGGTCCGAGGTGAACACCGCGAGCTCCACGTCGCGGGTCAGGGCGCGCGTGCGGGCCCTGGTGACGGTCTCCTCGTCCGCCTCGAACACCAGGACCGGCTGGCGGAACATCGGCAGGTATCCGGTGCCGTCGGCGTCCTCGTAGGGGTCGCCGATCAACGCGGGCACCGCGGGGCCGAGCCCGCTGACCAGGAACGCGGTGACGTTGAGCCGTTGCCACACGGCCAGGTCGTCACGGAGCAGGACGGCGATCTTGGTGTCGAAGCGCACCGGCTTGTCTGTGGTCTCCATGACGGCATCCTCGCCCGGCACGGCTCCGGCCGTCTTGTACGTTCTTGGCCCGTCACGGTCCCGGGGCGGGATCCGTCGACGCACGACCGGTCGGCCCGGGGCGCTCGGTGGGGGCGGCGGGGTGGTCGAGGCCGATCCCCCGTGCCCAGAGTCGGGTGGCGGTCTCCACCACGACGTCGGGGTCGTGCTCCTCCCCGTAGAGGAAGAGCATGCGGGCGGTGTGCTCCACCATGCCCCCGAGCATGCTCGCGGTGGCGGACACGTCGATGTCCGTGGAGGCCAGCCCCTCCTCCTGGAGTCGGCGGGTGCCCGTGACGATCCGCTCCACGAACAGGCCGCGGATCTCCAGGAAGAGGGTGCGGAACACGGGGTGCCGCGGGGCGATCTGCTCGATGACCTGCATGATCCGCGCGTTGTCCCGGTAGGCCGCCAGGAACCGTTCGGTGGCGTGACGGATGCGGTCGACCGGCGCGGTCCCCGGCGGGGCCGCGGAGCGGGCGGCGTCGAACATCTGCCCCGCCACGCCCTTGGCGACCTCGTGGAAGATCGCCTCCTTGGAGTCGAAGTAGGTGTAGAAACTGCCGTAGGCCACCTCGGCACGACCGGTGATCAGCGCGATCCGGGTGTCCTCGAACCCCTTCTCCTCGAAGACCTCCCGGGCCGCCTGGACGAGGGCACCGCGTTTGCGTCGACCCCGTTCCGTGGGCGGCCGCCCGGGCGGCGTGTGTGTGCGCACTGGTCGTCCCCGTCCCCTCGCTCCCCGCGGATCCCCCGGTCATCGCAGGGGGAGGAACTTCGCGATGACCTCGTTCATGATCTCGTAGGTGCCGCCGCCGATGCTGAACACCCGCGCGTCGCGGTAGTGGCGCTCCACCTCGGTGCCGCGCATGAACCCCGAGCCGCCGTGCAGCTGGACGGCGTTGTCGACCACGTGGTCCAGGGTCTCGGTGGCGGTGTTCTTGGCCATCGCCACCTCGGCGATGAGCGGTTCGCCGTCCTGGAGACGTTCGGCGACGTGGCGCACGTAGGTGGTGGCGACCTCGGTCCGGCGGTGCATCTCCGCCAGACGGTGGCGCAGGACCTGCCGGCGGGCGAGGGGGCCACCGAAGGCCTCGCGCGTGCGCACCCACTCCACGGACAGGTCGACACAGCGCCGCGCCATCGCGCAGGCCTGCACGGACAGGCCGATCCGCTCACCGGCGAACTGGTCCATGATCTGGTGGAAGCCCCGATCCGGTTCGCCCACCAGACGATCGGCGGGCACGCGGACGTCGACCAGGGAGAGTTCGGCGGTGTCGGAGGAGCGCCACCCCATCTTGTCGAGTCTGCGGGTGGCGGTGAAACCGGGGGTGCCGCGCTCCACCACGAACAGGGAGATGCCCTCGTGGCCGGTGTCGGAGGTGCGGGCGGCCACGGTGACGACGTCCGCGCGGTGACCGGAGGTGATGAAGGTCTTGGTGCCGTTGAGGACCCACGCGTCGCCGTCGCGGAACGCCCGGGTGCGCAGGTGGGCGACGTCGGACCCCGCGTCGGGCTCGGTGATGGCGAGGGCGCAGACGAGCGCACCGGCCAGCGCCGGGCGGACGTAGTCGCGCACCAGGTGCTCGCGCCCGTCGGCGATCAGGGCGGGCAGCGCGATGGTGTGGGTGAACAGCGACGCGAGGACGCCCGTGGGCACCCCGGCCAGGACGGCCTCCTCCGACACGATGAGTTGGTCCAGCATGGTCCCCTCACCGCCCACGGACGGGGGTGATCCGAGCCCGAGCAGACCGAGGCGGGCCGCGGCCCCGTGCAGGTCGCGTGGGATCTCGCCCTCGTCCTCCCACCGTTCCACGTGGGGCAGGATCTCCCTGGCCGCGAAGCCGCGGACGGTGGCGCGCAGCGCGGCGCGTTCGGGTGTGTTCCAGCGGTCGGTGCCGGGGGTGTCGGGCGGGGTCATCGGCGCACTCTCGCATCCGTGTCGGGGCGGCCCCGTCCGTGCGGGGCCGTGTGTCCCGGGGCTTGGCGCCCGCACCCCTGGGAGATCCACATCACCTTTTGTTATGGTGCCCAGAACCTGACAATCGAGTCAACTCCGTTGGCGGAGTCACTTCTGGAGGAGTCCCCGTGGTCGACACGCACGCCCTCGTCGAAGACCTGCGCGCCGAGCAGGAGGATCTCGTCGCACTGTTGGCGGGCGTCGACGCGGCCGACTGGGCCCGGCCGACCCCGGCGCCCGGGTGGACCATCACCGACCAGGTGGCGCACCTGGCCTTCTTCGACCGGGCCGCGCTGACCGCGCTGACCGACACGGCGGGTTTCGAGCGGTTGACGTCCGAGGCCCTGGCCGACCCGGGGGGGTTCGTGGAGGCGGCGTCGGCACCGCTGACCGTCCTCGCCCCCGCCGACCTGCTGGCGGAGTGGCGTCGGTCCTCCTCCGCGCTGCGCGAGGCGCTGGGCCGGGCTCCCGCGGGAACCCGCGTGCCGTGGTTCGGGCCGCCCATGAGCGTGGCCTCCAAGGCCACCGCGCGGCTGATGGAGACCTGGGCGCACGGGCAGGACGTCGTCGACGCCCTCGGCGCGGCGCGCGAACCGACCGACCGGCTCCGGCACATCGTCCACCTGGCGTTGCGGGTGCGCCCCTACAGCTACCTCGCCCGCGGGCTCGGGGCCCCGGAGACCCCGGTGCGGGTGGAGCTGACCGCTCCGGGCGGCGGGCTCTGGCGGATGGGCGACGACGCGGCCGAGGACGTGGTCACGGGGGACGCGCTGGAGTTCTGTCTGGTGCTGACCCGCCGTCGCCACGTGGACGACACCGACCTGGGGTCCCGGGGCACGGCGGCGCGGGAGTGGCTGCGGATCGGGCAGACCTACGCGGGTGGGCCCGGCGAGGGCCGCCGGCCGGGACAGTTCGCACGGACCGAGGGCGTTGGCGGAGGCACCGAGGCCACCGAACAGAGTTGACGACTCCGTCATGTTCCCGCCGCCGGACACCGCCCGCCGCCCGGCGGCGGGCGACCCTCAGACGAGGGACCGCAGGAGCGGACCGAAGTCCTCGTCCTCGGTGTACAGGCCCACCCCGCCGGTCTGTTCGTTCTGTTCGACGCGGACCTCCGCCAGACGCGGACGGCCGCCGGCGGCGGACTCCGGACGCCACCAGAACAGCTTGTCGGTGATGGGCCTGTCGGCGTCGGCGGCGTAGCGTCGGGCCAGTTCCTGGAGGGTCGTCATGGCGGCGATCGGCTCGCTCTCGCCCAGGACGTGCGCCATGACGACCGACGGGGACGGGAACACGACGAGGGCCCCGTGGCGGGCCTCCCCCAGGTGGCGGGCGAGGACGTGCAGCTGCGCGCCCACGTAGTAGCCGTCCGCCGCCCCGATGTGCACGACGGGGGTGCCCAGCGCGTCCATGCGGCCGACGTCGACGGGTTCGCTCAGGGCCCCCTCGACGGCGCGCTCGAAGACCTCTTCCGGGGTCGTTCCGAGCCCGGCGAGGTCCCCCTGGTTCAGCGGCCGGATGCTGTCGGGGTGGTCCATGACCACGACCTCGGCGACCCCCGCGGCCATCCGGCGGGCAACGAGCGATCCCAGGACCCCCTCGGGGAAGGCCGACTCGGGGTACAGGCGCACACGCAGGCGCCCCTCCGCGCCGCTCGGCGCGGCCACACGGTCCACCTGCGCGCGGACCGCCTCGGCGAACGCGACGGCCTCCTTCAGGGTGGCGTCCTCGTCCGCCTCCTCGACCGCGGACAGGAAATCGCTCACGTCCTGCCGGCCCTCGCGACCGTCCGGCAGGGCGACGCCGAGGATGTGGGGGAACGCGAAACGGGCCTCGACGCCGCACGAGGACAGGGCCGCCAACAGGGCCTGGCGCGGCCGGTCCGAGGACAGCGGCGGGTAGTGCGTGCCGACCGCGATGCCCCGCGACCGGAGCTGCCGCAGCATGCCGAACACGATCCCGCGGGCGTAGTCGGGGTGCTCCTCCCCGGGGACGGCCGTCATGTCGCGGACGACGTCGGCGTAGTCGACGTCGACGTGGTCGCGTCCGTGGTCGTTCTCCGGGAGGTGGAGTCGCATTCCGGTGGGCGGGAGCACCGTGGTCGCGACGCCGTGCCCGGTGTACGTGGAGGCCAGCAGATCCAGGAAGGAGGCCTGGGGTTCGGTGTGGGACATGCGCCGTGTGATGCTCCGGCCGCGGCTCGGGTTCTCGGTGCCGGCGCACGGAAACGGCACCACCGCCCGCCGGGTCCCGCGGGGGCGGCTCGCCTCCGTACCGGCGCGCCTTCGGCCCCGGTGGGCGCCGTGCCCGCGCCGCCCCCATAATGCGGGGACGGCGTCCCCACCGGTGGGGGCGCCCTCGGGAGGGAGACGGCGTGACGGCTGACGTTCGGCACTCCGACGGGCGCGCCCCGGGGCCACTGAGCCGCAGGTCCCTGCTGGTGGGCGGGGGTGTCCTGCTGGGCGGCGCGGCGGTGGCCGGCGGCACCGCCGCCCTGCGCGGGCGACGGTGGGACGTGGCCGTGGTGGGCGCCGGGGTGACCGGGTTGTCGGCCGCGCGCAACCTCGTCGACCATGGTCGGTCCGCCGTCGTCCTGGAGGCGCGGGACCGGATCGGCGGTCAGCTGTACACCGACCACGACTTCTCCTCGATCCCGGTGGAACTGGGCGCGGGGCTGATCCACGGCCGGGAGGCCTACACCTGGGAGCTGGTGCGCGAGGCCGCGGCCGAGACCGTCCGGGTGCGCCACGGGAACGGCGCCCCCGAACCGCTGGACACCCCCGGGCCACCGCGCGAGGACGAGGACGCCGCCGCCTACCTGCGCCGCATGGGGGTCCCCGAGGAGCGGTGGCCCCCGGTGTCCATCGACAACGAACCGCTGCACCGGTGGAGCGCGGTGTGGATGAGCGAGTACGGCCTGTTCGACTGGTGGTCGGTGCCCCGGGAGAACTTCCGGGTGGTGGGCGGCTACGACCGGATCCTGCCGCCCCTCGCCCACGACCTGGACGTGCGGCTGTCGCACGTGGTGCGCCGGGTGCGCTGGTCGGGTCGGGGCGTGACGTTGACGGCGCAGGGACCCGACGGGACGGTGGAGGTCCGCGCCGACCGCTGTGTGGTCACGCTGCCGATCGGGGTGCTCAAGGCCGGGGACGTGGTCTTCGATCCACCGTTGCCCACCGGGCATCGGGACGCGGTGGAGTCCCTGGATCGCACCGACGCGCTCAAGCTGGTGTACGAGTTCGACCGTCCGGTCTTTCCGACCGACGAGGACGTGCTGGGCTGGGACGAGGACTCGGGCTTCGTGTTCTGGTGCCTGTCGCGGGAGGACCCCGAGGTCGTGGTGGCCTGGGCCGCCGGGGAGAACGCGCGGCGCCTGTCGGACCTCGATCCGGACGCGCGGTTCGCCGACGGGCTCGCGGCCCTGGCGGAGGCACTGGGCGAGGACGTGCCCGAGCCCGTCGCGCGGACCACGCACGACTGGGCGGGCGACGTGTTCAGCCGGGGCGCCTACCTGTTCGTACCGCCGGGCGCGCACGACGCGCCGGCCGCGCTCGGGGCGCCGTTGGAGGGGGTCCTGTACTTCGCGGGCGAGCCCACCACCGGGGAGAACACGGTGGACGGCGCCTACGCCGGTGGGTACGACACCACCGACCGGCTCCTCGCCGAGGGCTGAGCGTCACGTGGGCCGGGGGCGCGGCCTACACTTTCGGAGGCGACGGCCGCACAGCCGTCCGATATGCCGCACATGACCAGTTGTGATGCAATATTCAGTGGGTTCGTGACCCGTCAGGGCCCCGACACCGCGCAACAGCACAACGAGCAGAGGAAGGTTGGTGTCCGATGACCAACCGCGCGTACGTGATCGCAGGGTCGGAGGCCACCGGCGGCGCCGGGATCCAGGCCGACCTCAAGGCCTTCCAGGAACTGGGCGTCTATGGCTTCGGGACGATCACCTGCATCGTCTCCTTCGACCCGAAGAACGACTGGGCGCACCGCTTCGTCCCGGTCGACCCGGGCGTCATCGCCGACCAGATCGAGGCCGCGACGACCTGCCACGACCCGGACGTGGTCAAGGTCGGGATGCTCGGCACCCCCGACACCATCGACGTCGTGGCCGAGGCCCTCCGGAGCCGGCCCTGGCGACACGTGGTCCTGGACCCGGTCCTGATCTGCAAGGGCCAGGAGCCCGGCGCCGCGCTCGACACGGACAAGGCCCTGACCGCGCAGATCCTGCCGCTGGCCACGGTCATCACGCCCAACCACTTCGAGGCGCGCACCCTCGCCGGGATGGAGAGCCTGGAGACCGTCGACGACCTCATCGAGGCGGCCCGGCGCATCCGCGAGCTCGGCCCGAAGCACGTGGTCGTCAAGGGCGGCACCGAACTGCCCGGCCCCGACGCCGTCGACGTGTACTTCGACGGCGAGGAGGTCACCGTGCTCAGCGCCCCGAAGATCGGTCAGGAGCGCGTGAGCGGCGCGGGCTGCACCTTCGCGGCGGCGATCACCGCCGAGACGGCGAAGGGCGCCTCGGTCGGCGACGCGGTCCGCACCGCCAAGACGATGGTCCGCGGCGGCATCGAGCAGCGCCTGACCACCCACGCGCCGTTCGCCTCGGTGGTGCCCGTCGCGCCCTGATGACCTGGGTTTTCTCTGTCACTCAGATCACATCCGCCCCGAAGCATGATTACTTCCCTTCAGATCGGACAGGGCTGTGGGTGGAACCGATCGATCGAAGGAGGCCACCGTGTCCGAGAGTGACAAGGCCCAGAACAAGTTCGACGAGTTCAAGGGGAAGGCCAAGGAAGGCGTCGGCAAGGCCACCGACAACGAGCAGTGGCAGGCCGAGGGCAAGGCCGAGCAGACCAAGTCGAAGCTCAAGCAGGCCGGCGAGAAGGTCAAGGACGCCCTGAGCCCGGACGACAAGCCCAAGGGCGACTGAGCACCGTCCCGTGACGACACGGGACGTTCCTTCGCCCGGACGCGGCGAACGGAGCCTCTGAGGCGGGTGGGACGGCGAGCAACGAGCCGTCCCACCCGGACTCCGGCAGGCCCCCACCGCGCCTCGACGCCCCTCACCACGAGGGGCGTCGTCGTCGTTCGGGCACCGTCAGGCGGCGTCCTCCCGGCGCGCGGCACGGGCCGAGCGGGGTGGGCGTCCCCACAACACGGCCACCACCGTGCCCATGAGCACGAGCAGCACGGCCAGACCGGCCCAGACCAGGTCCTGCCCCACGAGCATCTCCCCCGCCGGCACGTCCGGTGAACGGCCGCCGTCGCGCCCGGTCACCGTGACCGCCAGCAGGACCACGACGGTGAGCGCGAGGGACGCCCGGGCGACCAGCGCGACCACGGCCCGTAGCCGTTCGGCGCCGACGAGGTCGCTCCACCGGAACCGCTCCTCCGGACGCAACGGGGTCAGCAGGCGGGCCAGGAACAACGCGGCCACGGGTACCTGCAACAGCCACACCACCGTGCGGAACCAGCCGTCGAACCACACGTTGGTGCCGTACAGGAGCGTGTGCCACACGCTCAGCACGTACACGACGATGACGAACCGGTGCAGGGCCCGCCACACCCGGGCCCCCGTCCAGGAGCGCACGTAGTAGGCCAGGCCCAGCGGGATGGCCAGGTAGAACGCGATGAGGCCGAGCAGGATGGCGACCTGACCGGTTCCGGTGGCGTACCCGCCGGGCACGAACACCTCCACGAAGGCGGAGAACAGGCGCGCTCCCCAGCCGATCGCCTCCTCGTCGGCCCGCACCCGTTCCAGGAAGAACGCGAGCATGTGCGCGAACATCAGGCCGATGGTGGTGAGGCTGGTGACCCGGTGCAGGCGCTCCATCCGTGCGTGGGTGAGCGGGTTGCGCGGCACGCGGGCGGAGGAGCGCAGCAGGCCCAGCATGATGGTGATCCAGGCCCACAGGAGCGCGGACCACCCGAAGGCCTGGCAGACGACGTACATCCAGTACTCGCTCATGTCCGCGAGGTAGGGCATGACCATGATGGTCTGCGAGGTCCCGGCCACCATCCGTGCGTAGAGGATGCCGAAGATCACCGCCGTGACCACCAGGGCCGCGCCGGTGTCGGGGACGAGGCGGCGCAGGTCGGCGCGGAGCGTGGCCCGGTCCAGGCCGACCCGCGCGCCCCTGCGGGCGGGTGTGGCGGCGGCCCCGGGTTCGGGCTCGGTGGTCTCGGACATGGGGGAGGTCCTCTCGTGGCGGGAACCCCCATGACAACGGACACCACGACGTCTGCCTACCCCCGCAAGGGGGACGGTCTCGGCGACGGCGCGCTCCGGACGCCCCTCAGGCCCCGCCCTCCTCGGGGGCGGCGTCGCCCAGTGAGAGCAGCAACCTGCGCAGGAGCGCGACGAACTGTTCCTGCTCGTCCCCGGTCAGTCCGGACAGGAGTCGGGCCTCGTTGGCCACGTGCTCCGTCACCACCCGGTCGACCAGGGCCAGACCCGCGTCCGTGAGTCCGACGAGGACACGACGCCGGTGGTCCGGGTCCACCTCCCGGTACACGAGGCCGCGCTTGGCGAGTCGGTCCACCCGGTTGGTCATCGCCGACGAGCCCACCATGGTCATGCGGACCAGCTCCCTGCCGGTCAACCGGTGCGGCGCGCCGGAGCGGCGCAGTGTGGCGAGCACGTCGAACTCCCAGCGTTCCAGTCCGTGCGCGCTCAGGCCCTCGCCGATGCTCCGGCCCAGGAGATGGTGCAGGCGGTTGACCCGACCGATGACCGCGATCGGTGAGACGTCGAGGTCGGGGCGCTCCCGGTTCCACTGGGCGAGGTAGAGGTCGACGGCGTCGTTCATCCGGCGATCATAACGGCGCTTCCTTGACGGCCCGCCCACCCCGGTTTAATGTTTCGACATCGAAATGTTCGATATCGAAAGGTTTGCTCATGGCACCCCCCACCGTCGTGCGACCGACCGTGGAGAGCCCCCGCCGGCACCGTTCTCCCGCGTCCCGGGAGGCCCTCACCGGCCGTGACGGGGAGGCGTGGTGACCGGCCGTGCGAGGATCGCCACCGATTCCCTGCTCACCGCTCTGGCGCCGATGGTCTGGGGCAGCACCTACCTGGTCACCACCGAGCTCCTTCCGCCCGACCGGCCCTTCCTGGCCGCGCTGGCCCGCGCCCTGCCCGCCGGCCTCATCCTCCTGCTCCTCACCCGGGCCCTGCCCACCGGTGCGTGGTGGTGGCGGGCGCTCCTCCTGGGCACGCTCAACATCGGTGCCTTCCTCTACCTGTTGCACGTCACCGCGTACCTGTTGCCGGGCGGGGTCGCCGCCCTGGTGATCGCGGTCCAGCCGGTGATCGTGCTGCTCCTCGGGGCGCTGTTGCTGCGTGAGGCCGCGCGCCCGGTCCACCTGTTCGCCTGCCTGCTCGGCGCCGCGGGGGTGGCCCTGCTGGTGCTCGGGCCCGAGGTCGCGCTGGACCCGCGCGGGGTGGCGGCCGGGTTGCTCGCCGCGCTCTCCATGGGCACGGGGATCGTGCTCACCAAACGGTGGGGACGTCCGGAGGGCGTGAGCCTGCTCGGGGTCACCGGCTGGCAGCTCACCGCCGGTGGGCTCGTGCTGGTCGCGCCCACCCTGCTGGTGGAGGGTCCCCCGCCCGCGCTCACCGCCGCCCACCTGGGCGGGTTCGCGTACCTGGGGCTCGTCGGCTCGTTGCTCGCCTACGTGGTGTGGTTCCGCGGGCTGGAGCGGCTGCCGGCCCTGGCGGTGTCCTTCCTGTCGTTCGCGAGCCCGCTCACCGCGGCGCTCCTCGGGTACCTCGTCCTGAACGAGACCCTCACCGTGGTGCAGGGTCTGGGCGCGACGGCGGCGGTCGGGGCGGTGCTGCTGGTCCAGCTCACCGCGCACCGACCGCCGCGTCGGAGCGGCTCAGCCGTGGATCCGGGCGAGCACCACGGTGAGGCGGTGGGTTCCGGCCGCAAGCCGGTGCACGGGCAGGACCCCCGGGCCACAGGACGCTGACCCCATGCCGTGGTGGTCGGCGTCGACCCGCAGGTGGATCCGGTCCCCCGCCGCCAGCTCGTGCGGGTGTCGGGCCGCGTCCAGCTCGTGGTCGCTCCAGCGTCGGGCGGTGAACCCGAACCCGTCCCCCCGGATCCGCAGTCCGGCGCCGGCCGGGTCCCGCAGCTCCAGCAGGCGCGTGCCGATCCGCTGCCCGTTCTCCTGGGGCCGCAGGTACGGCGTCTGGAGACCGTCCACGGTGTCGGTGAACCGACCGATCCGCACCCCCTGGTCCACGTCCCGATAGGCCTCGCCCGGCCCGGATCCGAACCAGGCGACCGAGCCGAGTCCACCGGGGAGGGTCAGGTCGAGACCGATGCGCGGCAGGGGACAGGTCCACTCCCCCACCGCCACCGAGGACAGGTCGAGCCGGAGCGTGTCCTCGGTCGCGGTCCAGCGGTAGGTCACCTCGAAGCCGACGTCACGCGCGGCCGGGGCGACACGCGTGCGCACTTCCAGGGCGTCGTCCGCCCGGACCACCGCCACCCGGCGTTCGGTGAGCCGGTCCAGTCCGAGCGCCCGCCAGAACGGAGCGACGGAGAAGCCGTGCAGCCCCTCGTCGTTGTCGGTGGGCGCGCGCCACACCCCCAGGCGGGGCTCGCCCACGTCGAGTCCGCCCACCGAACGCAGGCGCCCGGTGCGGGCGTCGAACGTCCCCGGGCCGATCCGTAGCTCCCCGCCGTGCGCCACGGGACGCGCCGGCTCCGGGTCGGGCGCGGGTGCCCCCGTGTCCAGGCACCCCTGACCCCAGGCCACCTCGTGCCCGACCCCGGCCCACGGAAGGTCGTCGGCCAGACGGGCGGAGACGGTCAGCCAGACCGCGCCGCCCCCGCCCGGGGCGGTCACGGGCAGGGGGATCTCGGAACACTCACCGGGACCGAGCACCGGCACCTTCAGCGTCCCCTCGGCGAACGTCGCGCCCTCCTCCGCCACGTCCCACCGGAGGACCAGGTGCTCGGTGTCGGCGAAGGTCATGAGGTTCTCGACCGCGACCGTGCCGGCCTCCGGATCGACCTCGATGCGCACCGGGGCGTAGGTGCGGGCCAGCGCGGTCAGTCCCGGGCTCGGCGTGCGGTCGGGGAGCAGCAGGCCGTCGGCCACGAAGTTGCCGTCGTGCACGACCTCCCCGAAGTCGCCCCCGTACGCGAACCACGTGGTGCCGTCGGGCTCCCGACGACGGATCCCGTGGTCGATCCACTCCCACACGAACCCGCCGACCAGGCGCGGGTGGCGCTCGAACAGCCGTTGGTACTCCTCCAGCCCGCCCGGGCCGGCGCCCATGGCGTGCGCGTACTCGCACAGGACGAACGGCAGCGAGCGGCGGTAGGCGTCCGCCGCCGGATCCTCGGTCACGGGCTCCTCGCCCCGGCCGATGGTCTCGACCTCCTCGTGGTCGGCGTACATCCTCGAGTAGAGGTCCACGTAGGAACTGTCCGGGTCGCCCTCGTAGTGCACCGGACGGGTGGGGTCGTGCGCGTGCACCCAGTCGGCCATGGCGCGCAGGTTCTCGCCCCGGCCGGACTCGTTGCCGAGCGACCACAGGATGATCGAGGGGTGGTCGCGGTCCCGGGCCACCGTGCGCCGGATCCGGTCCAGGAAGGCGTCCCGCCAGCGCGGGTCGTCGGAGGGGTTGCCCCGCCAGTCCGCCACCTCGAACCCGTGGGTCTCCAGGTCGCACTCGTCCACGACCCACAGGCCCAGCTCGTCGCACAGGTCGAGGAAGTCCGGATGCGGCGGGTAGTGGCTGGTCCGCACGGCGTTGACGTTGTGCCGCTTCATGAGCAGCACGTCCTCGCGCATGGTCGCCCGGGACACCGCGCGGCCGTGGTCGGGGTCCCACTCGTGCCGGTTGACCCCGCGCAGGAGCAGGGGCCGGCCGTTGACCTCCAGTCGCCCGTCCTCGACGACGACGGTACGAAAGCCCACCCGCAGACGGACGCGTTCCCCGGGCGCGACCACCTCGGCGTCGTAGAGCCGTGGGAACTCGGCCGACCACGGGTCGACCGGTCCCACCTCGTGCAGGACCCCGGGTGCGGCGTCGGTCAGCCCGAGTTCGGGCACGTGGACGCGGGTCTTCGCGGAGCCCGCCACCTCCACGCGCAGGGTGCCGGTGCCGGTGCCGTGGTCGTAGTCGGCCACGACCGTGACGTCCTCGACCCCCTCCTCGGGCCGGGACAGCAGCGTGACGTCGCGGAAGATCCCGGACAGCCACCACATGTCCTGGTCCTCCAGGTAGCTCGCCGCCGACCACTGGTGGACCCGCACCGCCAGGACGTTGCGCCCGGGCCTCAGCAGGTGTCCCACGTCGAACTCGCTCACCAGCCGACTCCCGGTGGCGAACCCCACCTCCGCGCCGTTGCACCACAGCCGGAAGAACGAGTCGACGCCGTCGAAGCGCAGCACCGCGCCGCCGTCTCCGGGCCAGTCCTCGGGGAGGTCGAAGACCCGGCGGTACTCCCCGGTGGGGTTCTCGTCGGGCACGAACGGCGGGTCCAGGGGGAATGGATAGTGGACGTTGGTGTAGGCGGGCGCCCCGTGGCCGTGCAGTTGCCAGTGGGCGGGCACCGGGAGGTCGTCCCAGGCGGTGTCGTCGAAGTCCGGCCGCTCGAAACCCCCGGTCCCCTCGGGCGCCTCGGGTAGCAGCCGGAACCGCCAGGTGCCGTTCAGGTCCAGTTCGGGGGCGTCGGAGTGCAGCCGGGCGCGCGGTGCGCGGGCCCCGGCCGAGGGCGCGAAGCCCTCCAGGGCGGCGTCCTTGGACATCAGACCTCCTTCAGGTGCAGCAACATGATCTGACCGGGATCGAGGTTGGGCAGGTGGAGTCCGGCGCGGGACAGTACGGCCCCGGAGAACGTGGGGGCGTCGAGGTCGAGCCACTCCGGCGCCGACCGCTGCGTGGCCGCGGGCGGGCCCGCTTCGAGCCTCGGACGCACCCGGTAGCGCCGGTCCTCGCGCAGCCCGGGCAGACGGACCCGGCCGGTTCGGGCCCGCACCGACGTCCCCGGACGCGCGTACCGGAACAGGGCCTCGGCACCGTCGTGGGCCACCACGCCGTCGAGCTGTTCGGCGGGGTCGGGCGCGTCGGCGTGCACCACCGCGCCCGAGTGCAGGAGCGGGCGCAGCTCCTTGTAGAGCCCGATCCACGCGGCGAGGGCGTCGAGTTCGGAGGGGTCGCAGGTGGTGACGTCCCACTCGATGCCGGCGTGCGCCAGGAGACTGGCGAGCAACCGTGTGGGCAGGGGCGCGACCCGACCGGTGGTGTGCGACACCGGTGCGCCGACGTGGCTGCCGATGAGTTCGGGGGGCAGCAGCACCTCCGTCCACCGTTGGACGGCGAGCCGCTCCAGGGGGTCGTTGTTGTCGGAGGCCCAGACCCGGTCCGTGCGGGCGAGGATGCCGAGGTCGACCCGGCCGCCACCGGAGGAGCACGACTCGATCTCCAGGTCCGGGTGGCGGGCGCGCAGCCGGTCCAGCAGGGCGTAGGCGGCGAGGGTCTGACGGTGCACACCGGCCGCCCCGGTGGGCGCGTGCACGGCCTCCATGAGGTCCCGGTTGTGGTCCCACTTGAGGTAGTCGGGTCGGTACTCGGTGACCAGGGCGTCCAGGTGCGCGAACACGTGCTCCAGCGCCTCCGGCCGACCCAGGTCGAGGACCTGCTGGTTGCGGCTGGAGGGGGCGGGGCGGCCCGCGGG
>NZ_QOCZ01000078.1 GCF_018207095.1 Nocardiopsis sp. MG754419
CTCCTGGGGGTGGTGGGCGGAACCGAACACGCACCATCCCGCCATGGCGGTGGGTACGTCCCAACCCCCACCGGGTGAACGTTCTCCTCCGTTCGGTGACGGCGAGGTTGCCGAGCGTCATGACCTCGCCGTACAGGATCCCCAACGCCCATCGCCACCACGGGAGCCCTTCTGTGGGACACACACTGAAAGCCGTCGTCGCACGGGCCGCCCTGACACACAGTGCCGTGGGCGACCTCTCCCAAGCCCGTCAAGTCGGACTATGTCAGTGATCGACGCCGGTTCCGTTGAACGACGCGCAGCACGACCACGATCCCTCGTGCCGCCCGCCACTCGTCGAGGTGCCCCGGCGCACCCGGGGCCGCTCACGGTCCTGCGCGTGTGATCCGCACACGGAGCGGTCGCCTCCCCGAGGATCGCCCTCCCCGGCGGGGCCGGTGCCCGGGGCACCCGCAAAGCAGAAGAAGGCTTCCCGGTACCGTGTCCCTTGCCCGGGCCGCCTCCACCGGGAGAGCGCCGTCCACCCATCGACGACGCGGTCTCGCCCCGCCCCGGTCGGTTCGTCTACCCTGGGGCCATGAGCAAGCGACATTAAGTCCCGGCCGGAGGCCGGTCCGCGGCGAACGTTCGAGGACCGCCGGTTGCACCCCCGCACCCGGCCCCCATCGTTCGTTCGGACCGAAGGACCTCCATGACCGCTCCGCACTCGCGCGTGCGCGCCACGCGTCGTTCCAGGCTGACCCTTCCGGTCTACGCCTATGCCTTCTTCGAGGAGTTCATCCTCCTCTATCCGATCTACGCCCTGCTGTTCGCCGAGCACGGGCTGTCGGTCGCCCACATCAGTGTGCTCTTCGTGGTGTGGTCGTCGACCTCGGTGCTGCTCACCGTGCCCGCCGGGGCCCTGGCCGACCTGGTCCCACGCCGGTACCTGCTCGCGGTCGCCCCGCTCCTGACCGGGACCGCGTTCGCGCTGTGGTCGCTGTTCCCCTCGCTGTGGGTGTTCGCCCTGGGGTTCGTGCTCTGGGGCGCGGCGGGTGCCCTGGTCTCCGGCGCGTTCGAGGCGCTGGTGTACACCGAGCTGGAACATCGGTCCGCCGCCTCGGACTACGCCCGCGTGATGGGTGTGACCCGGGCACTGGGTGTGGCGGCGGTGGGGCTCGCCACCCTCGCGGCCGTCCCGGCGATGTCCCACGGCGGCTACGCCCTCATCGGAGTGGCCAGCGTGGCCGCATGCGTGCTCTGTGCCTTGAGCGCCCTGGCCCTGCCGGAACACCGGGCGCCACGTGACCAGGGCTCGGACGACGAACCCGGTTACCGGGAGACGCTGAGCCGGGGGTTGTCCGAGGCCCGCCACAACCGCGCCGTGCGCCTGGCACTGCTGCTGGTGGTGCTGGTCAGCGCCTTTTGGGGTGCACTGGACGAGTACGTGCCCCTGTTGGCGCTCGACTCAGGTGTCCCGGCCACCACGGTGCCGTTGGTCGTGCTGATCGTGTGGGTCGGCGTCACCCTCGGCGGCCTGCTGGCCGGTCCGGCCTCCCGCCTCCCGGGGCGGGTCCTGGCCGTGCTGATGGCACTGGCCTCGGTGGCCATCGCGGCGGGCGCCCTGCTCGCCGGCTACCCGGGGTGGGTACTCCTGGGTCTGGGGTTCGGGGTGTGCCAGATGATGATGGTGGTGGCCGACGCCCGTCTCCAGGACACCATCACCGGTGCCAGCCGTGCCACGGTCACCTCCCTGTCGGACCTGGGGGTCGAGAGCCTGGGCATCACCACGTTCCTGGTCTACGCGGCCGTGTTCACCGCGTTGGGCCACAGTGCGGCGTTCGCCCTGTTCGCCGCGCCCCACCTCCTGGCCGCCCTGCTCCTGGCCCGTCGTGGGGACCGTGACGCTCCGCGGGACCGTCACCGGGAGGACGCCGCCGTGCACTAGGAGACGCGCGGGTGCGGTCCGGCGGTGATCTCCGTCGCCGTGGCGGACCGCACCCGGTGACGGGTCCCCGGGGCCGAGAGTCCGCACTCATCCGTCCCACCGGCGCCGTCGGCCCACGAGCGGAACGAAGCGTCCGGTGCGTGCGGCGTAGGAACGGTAGGCGCCGCCGTGGGTACGCAGCAGGTAGGGCTCCTCGATGGCGCGGACCTGGACCTGCACGGCGGCGACGAACACCACCAGGGCCGCCGCGGACAGCACCGAGGGTACGGCGATCGCCTGCCCGAGGAGTACGACCCCCATGCCGGTGAAGACCGGATTGCGCACGAACGCGAAGACCCCTCGGGTGACCAACGCGGTGTGCTCGTCCTCGTCCACACCGATGCGCCAGGAGGCGCCCATCGCGGCCTGGGAGACCAGGACCAGCACCAGGCCGAGCACCATCAGGGCCAACCCGCCGGCCCCCACACTCGGGGGTGCCGTGGTCCGGGTGAACAGGGCGACCGCCGGTGCGGCCGGCCCGGCGACGAGCGCGCCGACGAAGAGCACACTTCCCCACCAGGGGGCGGTGAGGGCGGTGGTGTCCGGGCGACGGAAACCGGTGTCACCGGTGCGCCGCCACGCGGCCAGGGTGCGCAGGCCGAGTGTCGAGACGAGGCCGAACAGAGTGAGGACGAGTGCGGCCGGTGCCATGGGAGGTCTCCGCTTCGCGATGGCGGGGATGGTGACCCGCGAGTGGGGGAGGGGTGGGGTACGTGAGCGCACCCGCGCCTCAATGATCGCTCGATTCGGATATGATCGTCGCATGACGATGAATAGCACGGACGGCTGCCTCGCCACAAGCGACGACGTGAACGCCGCCGAGGCCCTCTTCCACAGCCTCTCCGACGGCAGCCGCCTGGCCATCGTGCGCCGCCTGGCCCAAGGCGAGACCCGTGTGGCCGACCTGGTGTCCGAGTTGGGTCTGGCCCAGTCCACGATCTCCAAGCACGTGGCGTGCCTGCGCGACTGTCACCTGGTCGACGGTCGCCCGGAGGGCCGGCAGGTGTTCTACTCCCTGGCGCGCCCCGAGCTCCTGGACCTTCTCGCCTCGGCCGAGAGGCTCCTGGCCGCGACCGGCAACGCGATCGCGCTGTGCCCCGACCACGGAACCGACAGTCGGCCCGCCACGAGGGAGCCGACCGAGGAGTGAACGCCCGCCGCGGCGCCGACGAGCCGCACGCGACATCGCAGGGAGCGGCGCGGGCCGATAGGGGACGCTACGTGGCCCCTGGCCCCGACCCCTGGGAGGTCGAACGAGGGCCCGCGTCTTTTTTACTTGTGCATCCTATTGATCCCCTTGACCTGCCGAATAGCATCGTTTGTTGTGGATCACCAGACGACGAACTCCGCGGAACATGACAGCCCGGGCACCGCGTCCGTGCGCGGGATCAGCGTCGACTACACCGATCGCGGAGCAGGGTGTCCCGTCCTGTTCCTCCACGGTCACCCCCTCGACCGGACCATGTGGGAGCCCCAGGTCCGGGCGTTGGCCGGACGCGGTTACCGAACGATCGTCCCGGACCTGCGCGGTTACGGGAGCAGCACCGACGCGGCGGCGGCCGCCTCCCTCGCCGACTTCGCCCGGGACACGACCGCCCTGCTGGACCACCTGGGGTTGGACGTGGTCAACCTCGTGGGTCTGTCCATGGGCGGCCAGATCGCCCTGGAGATGTACCGGTTGTTCCCCGACCGGGTCGACTCGCTGACCCTCGTGGCCACCGACCCCCGCCCCGAGAGCGACCGGGGGCGCCTCCGGAGCGGGCCTACGGCGGCCCCGCCACGGGAGGAGCGCCCGCGCGGCCACGCCGACGACGGGCTCGTGGGCTTGATGACCGGGGACAACATCCGGGACCTGCCCGAGGTCGCCGATCACGTGCGCGCCATGATGGACGCCGCCCCGCCCGAGGGAACGGCCGCGGCCCGATCGGGGCGGGCCCGATCCCCCGACCACAGGCCGCTGCTCAAGCGCATCTCGGCCCCCACCCTGCTGATGACGGGCCGACACGACGCGTTCACCCCGCCCGAGGCCGCCGAATTCATGCACGTGCGCATACCGGACTCGGTCGTGGAGATCATCGAGGGCGCCGGTCACCTGCCCAACCTGGAGCGCCCCGACCGCTTCAACGAGGTGTTGCGACGTTTCCTCGAACGGGTCCGGACCCGCGTCCGCAACTCCTGAGACACCGCCGGGCCCCTCACCGGGGCGCGAGGGGCCCGGCGCCCCGCTCCTCGGGTGCGACGACCCCTCAGGCGGAGGACTTCTCCACCGGCATCCACAGTTCGCCGGAGGCGAGGTTCTCGTCCTGTTCGTCGACGTCCACCCGCAGCATGTCCGGCCCGCTCCGGTGCTGGTAGGCGGGGTTGGAGGGGAACCACTCCGAGAAGGCGTACACCCAGATCCGCTGGATGGCCTCGGGGAAGACGAACCGCTCGAAGGGGAAGACCACCCACGCGCCCGCCGGCACCCACAGGGACTCCATCCCGTCGGGGACCTCCTCGGAGAAGGTGGCCGCCGCCTGGTAGTAGTCGATGTCGTCGCCCTCGTCGCGGCCCGACCCCAAGGTGTGGGTGACCCCCAGTGTGCCGTGCGGCTCCTGGTCGGACAGCGCGTGGATCCTCTCATGGGTCGCGTCGTCGAGGCCCTGGACGAACGCGGTCATGGGCTCGTTGACGCCCTCGTAGACCAGGGGCACCCGGGCCTTGGGGCCGGTGATGCGGAAAGCGTCCTTCTCGACGATCCGGTAGCGCATGGTGGTGTTCCCTTCGATGGTGAGGTGGAAGGTGAGCCGTGACTGTGAGCCGAGCGCGGCACCGGTACGACGGGCTTCGCCCGGACCGATCCCGTGCACGGACCGGAACGCCCGACCGAACGCCTCGGCCGATCCGTAGCCGTAGCGCACCGCGACGTCGAGCAGGGTGTCCCCGCCCCCGATCACCTCGGCCGCGGCCAGGGTGAGGCGCCGCCGACGCACGTACTCCGAGAGCGGCATCCCGGACAACGCCGAGAACATGCGCCGGAAGTGGTGTTCGGACACGCACACGGTGCGCGCCATCGCGGCCACGTCCACCGGCGCCCCGACCTCCGTCTCGACCCTTTCCAGCGCCTCGTTCAACCGGTCCAGCATCGCCACCTCCCTTGCTTCCACCGACCAAGGTACGGAGGAGGACCCCACCGCGACCCGATCGTCGCCGTTCCTGTTCGGTCGGGTCGACCCGCACCCCGGATCCTGCTTCTGCCCAGGGGAGAAGCGGCTGTCGGGGTCGGCGCCGCCGTGCCAGGCTGGATCGACGTCACCCCCCACCGGAAGGTCCCATGGCGCAGAGGACACCCCCGCATTCGACCACCCGCACCGACCGTGAGCCGCTGGGGCCGGGCTTTCGACGACTTCTGGGCGCCGTGGGGGCGGGCAACCTGGGGGACGGGATCGCGATCGTGGCACTGCCCTGGTACGCGGCCACACTCACCGACGACCCCCTACAGGTGGCCCTGGTCGGTGCCGCCACCCGACTGCCCTGGTTGCTGTTCGCGTTGCTCGCCGGGGTGGTGGGCGACCGGGTCGACCGGCGTCGCCTCATGATGACCGCGGGCGGCGTCAAGGCCGTGCTCCTGGTGCTCCTCACGGCCGTGGTCGCCCTGGGTGTGGGATCCATTCCGTTGTTGGTCGTCATCGCCCTGGCGGTCGGGGTGTGCGAGGTGTTCTTCGACAACACGGCCATGGCGATGGTGCCCACGGTGGTTGCGCGATCCCGGTTGGAGAGGGCCAACGGCGCCTTCCAGGGCGTGGAACGGGTGCTGAACAAGTTCGTGGGCGCTCCCGTGGCCGGCATGCTGCTGGCCGCCTCCACGGCCTGGGCCTTCGGTGCCCAGGCCGTCCTGATTCTGCTGGGTGTGACGTTGTTGCTCACCCTGCGCGGTGAATTCCGGCCGACCGTGGCGGACGAGGCGCGGCCGGCGCTGTGGGGCATGCTGCGCGAGGGTGTGGTGTGGTTGTGGCGCCATCCGGTCCTGCGCCCCATGGCGCTCATCACCGGGGCGTCCAACCTGGCCACGGCGCTCATGGCCGCCGTTCTGGTGCTGTTCGCCCAGGACGTGCTGGGTGTGGGGCCCCAGGGGTACGGGCTGTTGATGACCGTCACCGCGGCCGGGGCGGTCCTGGGCGCGGTCGTGGTGCCCTTCTTCGCCGGTCGGGTCCATCCCGCCACCGCCATGGCCGTGATCCTGGCCGTCATGGGCGCGGCCGCGCTGGCGATCGGGCTGGTCCATGACGTCGCGCTGTTCGTGGCCGGTTACTTCGTCACCGGCTTCGTCTCCAGCTGGTGGAACATCACCGTGCTCTCACTGTTCCAACGCCTGACCCCCGACGCCCTGCGCTCGCGGGCCTTCAGCGCACACCGGACCCTGTCCTGGGGGATGCTCTCGGTGGGGATGGGCCTGGGCGGCGCCCTGGCCACGGTGTTGGAGGGCCCGATGGGCCGGGAGTGGGCCCTGGCCGCCCCCTTCGTGGGGGCGGGGCTGATCGATCTCACGTTGGCCGGCGTGGCCGTGTTGGTGTTCGGCAGGGCGATGATCGACCGGGCTCTGTCCGAGGCGGCGACGGGCTGAACGCCGAAATCGGGCGATGGGGAAATAGGAGGACATCTTCGAGCAACATCCGTGTCTGATTCGACGTGGCGCCCTTCCCACGACCACCATGGCGGTTCAGGATCGTCGGCAGGCCGACCCCGAGAAGGAGGTGGGCGGGGCGGGGGTACACACGCCCCGCAGACTATGGACCTTGGTTTTCTGCGACCCCTGTACGAGAGCGACGGCCCCGTGGCGTCGGTGCACCTGGACACCAGTCGTGACACCACCGACGCCGACAAGAAGATCGAACTGCGCTGGCGGCACCTGCGCGAGGAACTGGCCGCCCTCGGCACCGACGAGGCCACCCTCGACGTCATCGAGGAGGCCATCGGGGAGGGCAACTCCCGCGCCTACGGCGACCACGGCCAGGCGGTGTACGCCTCCCAGGGCAGGCTCCTGGGCGAGTACACCCTCGCCGTGCCCCCCGCACAGGACCGCGCCTCCTACCTTCCCGTTCCCGACACGCTGCCGTTGGCCATCGACCGCGGACGCCGGCTGCCCTACGTGCTGGTGGCACTGGACCGGGTCAAGGCCAAGGTGTACGCGTACCCCGCACACCCCACCACCGGCCCGGTCCTCGAGTCCGAGAACGTCGGTGAGAACATGCAGAACATCGACGGCGCCAGCCGCATCTTCCCTGGCCAACGCGGGGACGCCGGCGGGCGCCGCGCGGACACCGGCACCGCCCAGGACATGTGGCGGGAGAACGCCGCAGGGGTCGCCGACCTGGTCCGCAAGGCCGTGGCCGAGGTCGATGCCCAGGCGATCATCGTCGGCGGTGACGACGAGGCCATCGCCTACCTGCGCGACAACCTCGGCCCCCGCCAGCTGACCGTACCCATCAAGGTGGTGTCCGGTGGGCGTGGAGGGACCGACGCGGAGGAACGCCTGCACCAGACCGCAGAGGAGTGCCTGCGGGAGCTGGTCCGGGACGAACAGGCACAGGTCATCGACGACTACCACCGCAAGCTCGCCCATGACCAGGCGGTCCGGGGGACCACACCGACCCTGCCGATGCTGTCGGAGGGGCGGGTGGACACACTGTTGATGGGCGCCGACCGCGAGGACGAACCGCGGTTGTGGGGGTCCTTCTCCTCGCCGGTGCTGGTGGGCACCTCACCTCAGGGACTGGACGACCCGAAGGCCGTCTTCCAGGCACCGGCCAGCGCTCTGATGCTGCGCTCGGCGGTGCTGGCGGACGCCCGGTTCACCGAACTGTCCGACCACGGCGAGCCCAGTGGCGAGGCCGGGGCCACCCTGCGCTTCCCCAAGTAGCCGCGGTCCCGTGAACGGGTGCCCCGCCCCCGCCCGTGGGGGAGCGGGGCACCTTCGCGTCGTCGACGGTTCCGGGCGACCCGTCTAGGACGTGGCCCAGACGCCCAGCTCGTTCCCACTGGGGTCGGCGAAGTGGAAGCGGCGCCCGCCGGGGAAACCGTAGGGGCCCTGGAGCACGCGGCCACCGGCACGCTCGACGTCCTCCACCGACCGGTCGAGGTCCTCGGAGTAGAGCAGGACGAAGGGCCCGCCCGATCGCACCTCACCGCCGGGGTTCAGCCCTCCCACCTCGGACTCGCCGTCGGGCGAACGGATCCCCGCGTACGCGGGCCCGTAGTCGTTGAACCGCCAACCGAACGCCTCGGAGTAGAACCGCTTCGCCTCACCCAGGTCGGTGACGGAGAGCTCCACGTAGTCGATGGCGTGGTGCCGCTGGTGCTCGGATTCGCTCATGTCCGGCATTGTGCCCGACCCCACCGACGGAATCGGGGCGACACCCCACGGGAGCAACGGCGGGTGGCCGAACGATCCTGCGGCCGACCCCACCCCGGCTCGGCGGAACACCTCATGGTCCGCTCACCCGACCGGCGTCTAGTGTTGCTCGCAACCCCACCCCTGAGCGAGGGGACCGTCATGATCACCCTGCGAGTGCCGACCGGCGTGTTCCCGGCGCCGACGTTGATGCCGATGCTCGTGGGAGGCGACGCCGCCCCCGTCGTCGACCTCCCCGTGACCGCGGACGTGACCGCCCTCGACGGCGACCACGACCACGGCCCGGTGGAGGAGACGCTGTCTCCCGGCGGCGGTCCGGTGGTACTCATGACCGGGACGGCCGTCTCACCGGTGCCGCGACGCACGAGAACCTGCGCGTGGGTCCTTGGCCCACGCGCGGCAGACGCCCTTCTCGCCCCGTGCCCCGGACGATGACCCCACCACGCTCCGACGTGCTCGACCCGAGAGGCAGATGTGCTGCGACAGCTGAGCGATCACGCCAGGATCGGTCACGCGGCCGCCCTGACCCGCGCACGCTGGAGAGGGTTCCTGGGGATCTTCGCCGGGATCGTGACCAGCCTGCTCACCCCCGCGTGGGCCCTGGCCGCCGGGGGCGCGCTGCTGGTGGGCCGGGCGCGACCCTCCATACGCGCACACGCACATGCGAGCGCCGTCCGCTGGACCCTGTGGTTGAGCGCACGGGACCTGGCCCGGCTGTCCCGCTGGACGGGGACCACGGTGCGGGCGGAGGCCGCCCCCGTCCGGCACGTGCTCTACCTCGTGCTGCGGCTCCCCGCCCACCTGGTCGTCCTCTACGCCGTCTTCTCGCTGACGAACGTGCTCGCACTCCTGGTCGCGGGCCCTCTGTGGCAACTGGCCACGGGCACCCGCACCGAGGTCCGTCTGGACTGGCCGGGCGTGCGCGTGCACAGCGACACCGCGTTGCTGGGTCTGACCATGGCGCTGGTGGTCCTGGTCCTGCTGTGGTTCGGCGTCGGCGTGGCCGCGGCCGCCGAGCGCGGACTGGCCCGCGCCCTGCTCGGCCCCACCGGGGAGGACCTGCTCCGGCGCCGCATCGACGAGCTCACCCGCACCCGACAGGGCGCGGTACGCGCGGTGGACGCCGAACGCCGCCGCATCGAACGCGACCTACATGACGGGGTCCAACAACAGGTGGTGGCCCTGGCCATGCTGCTGGGCCGGGCCCAACGCGGGCAGGACCCGCGACGCACGCTGGATCTGGTGCGCCAGGCCCACACCGAGTCCCGCGCCCTGCTGGACGAGTTGCGCGAGGTGGCCTGGCGCATCTACCCCAACGCGCTGGACACGCTGGGGCTGGAGGCCGCACTGACCGAGGTGGTCGAACGCGGTCCACTCCCGGTGACCCTGCGCGTCGACGTGTCCGCGACCCTGCCGGAGGAAGTGGCGACCGCCGTGTACTTCGTCGCCCGCGAGGCACTGACCAACGCCGCCAAGCACGCGGAGGCCGACGGTGTGGTCCTCGACCTGGCGACACACGAGGACCGGTGGGAGCTGGTGGTCTCCGACGACGGACGGGGCGGGGCCGACCCCGCCGGTGGCGGCCTGACGGGGCTGGCCCGGCGGGTCGCCGCCCTGGACGGCACCCTGACCGTCGACAGTCCCGACGGCGGTCCCACCACCGTGCGCGCCGTCGTGCCCCTGCGACGATGAACGTCCCACCGACGAACACGGAGCCCCACATGCGCCTGGTGATCGCCGACGACTCGGTCCTGCTCAGGGAGGGGCTGATCCGGCTGCTGGAGGAGGAGGGCCACACCGTGTCCGCCGCGGTCGGGGACGCCGAGGCACTGCTGGCCGAGGTCGCCGTGCACCGCCCCGACGCCGTCGTGGTGGACGTGCGCATGCCGCCCTCGCACACCGACGAGGGGCTGCGGGCCGCCCTGCGCATCCGCGCCGAGCACCCCGGCACCGCGGTTCTGGTGCTGTCGCAGTACGTGGAACAGCGCTACGCCGTCGAACTGCTCACCGGTGCGCCCGCGGGGGTCGGCTACCTGCTCAAGGACCGGGTGGCGCAGGTGGGGGAGTTCCTGGACTCCCTCGAACGGGTCGCCCGGGGCGGCGCCGCCTTCGACCCGGAGGTGGTGCGCAGGCTGCTGGCCCGCACCACGCGCACCGATCCGTTGTCCACGCTCACCCCGCGGGAGCGGGACGTATTGGAGAACATGGCCCAGGGAGCGAGCAACCCGGCCATCGCCGAGCGCCTGTTCGTGTCGGTGAGCGCGGTGGAGAAACACGTCAACGCCATCTTCGACAAGCTCGGACTGGTGCACACCCCCGAGTACAGCCGCCGTGTCCTGGCGGTGTTGCGCTTCCTGGGATCCTGATACCCCGGGAGATCCCGGACCTAAGAGCCGGGCCCCGACGGGAGTGCTCCCGTCGGGGCCCGGCCTCGAACGCTCGGAACGGTCCGCGCCTCAGGCCGAACCGGTGGCCGACTCCACCTCGGAGATGAACTGTTCGGCCGCTTCCTCGGGGGTGAGGTTGCCGAAGGACAGCTCGTCGGTCACGCGCTTGGTGATCTCCACGACCTCGCCGGCGCCGATCGGCGGGGGCGGGTTTCCGTCGACGACGTCGCCCTCCACGTCCGACAGGAAGATCGCGCTGCGCTCGTCCGCCGCGGGCAGCGAGCTCAGGATGTGGGACCGCACGTCGATGTTGGCGGGCAGCCCCAGGTCGGCCAGGACCAGCTCCGCCGCCTCGTTGCTGTTGAGCATGAAGTCGACGAAGCGCGCCGCCTCCTCCGGGTGGTCGCTCCCGGCGGAGATCGAGTAGAACATCGCCGGCTTGAAGTACATGCCGGTGCGCTCGTTGTCGGTCTCGCCCGGGTAGCGCAGCAGTTCCAGGTCCCGACCGGAGGACTCGGTCAGCCCGCCCAACTGGTTGCTCCAGAAGTGCGCCATCGCGCCGGTGTTGGTGGCCAACACCGACTGGTCGGGGCCACCGGCCTCGATCTCCACGCTCTGCGAGGCGCCCGGCTGGCCGCCGTTGTCCAACAGATCCTCGGTGATGCGGAACCACTCGGTGAGGGTCTCGGTGGAGAACGCGAGCGCCCCGTCCTCGTCGTAGAGGTTCTCCCCGTGCTGGCGCGCGAAGATCTGGAAGCCGCTCTCGTTGTAGGACATGCTCTGCGTTCCGACGACGTCGCCGTCGGTGGCCTCGCTGATCTCGCCGGCGATCTCGACGTAGTCGTCCCAGGTCCAGGTGGTGTCGTCGGGCATGTCCACCCCGGCCTCCTCGAAGGCCTCCGGGTCGGCGAGGATCGCGTAGACGTTCACGCCACTGGCGATGCCGTAGGTCTGGTCCTCCAGGTCACCGCTGTCGGCGATCAGGGGGTCGACATTGGACAGGTCCAGCACGCCGTCGAACTCACCGAGGTCCGCCAGCGCCCCGCGGTCGCCGTACTCACGCAGGTAGCGCTCCTCCTGCATCATGATGTCGGGGGCGTCGCCCCCGGCGGTGCTGGTGGCCAGGCGGTCCCAGTACGAGCCCCAATCCGTGTAGTCCCCGGCGATCCGGATGTCGGGGTTCTCGGCCTCGAAGATCTCGATGACCTGCTGCAGGGTCGAGTGGCGGTCGTCCGCTCCCCACCAGGAGTAGCGCAGTTCCACCACACCGTCGGAGTCGGCCGAGGAGCCGCCGCCACAGGCGGAGGCCAGGAGTGCGAAGGCGGCGCCCAGAGCGATCGGGGCGGCCAGGCGGCGCGAACGCGCACCACCGTAGGGGATGTTCATGGGGGGCCTCGAAATCTCGTGTGTCGGGGTGGGGGGCACGCGGTCGTGGCCGCGCGGGTGGGTCGGCCGGGTCAGGAACCCGAGCCGACCGCGGTCTGCAGTTGGTCGACGAACTGCTCGGCCGCCTCGCGAGAGGTGAGGTTGCCGAAGGTGAACTCCTGGTAGGCACGGCGGTTGATGTCGAAGATCTCGCCCGAGCCCACCGGCGGTGGCGGGTTGCCGTCGACGATCTCGTCCTCGATGTCGGCGAGGAAGTCGGCGCCACGGGCCTCGGCCTCGGACAGCTCGTCCATGACGTTCTCGCGCACGTCGGTGTTGGCCGCCAGTCCCAGGTCGGCCAGGACGATCGATCCCGCCTCGTCGCTGTTGAGCATGAAGTCGACGAAGCGCGCCGCCTCCTCCGGGTGGTCGCTCCCGGCGAAGACCGAGTAGTACATGGCGGGTTTGAAGTAGGTCCCCGTGCGCTCGTTCTCCGATTCGCCGGGGAAGCGCAGCAGTTCGATGTCGCGCCCGGAGGCCTGGCTGATGACCCCCAACTGGTTGCTCCAGAAGTGCGCGGTGGCGCCGGTGTTGGTGGACAGCACCGACAGGTCGGGCCCGCCCGCCGCGATCTCCACGGTCAGGGAGGAGTCGGGCTGGCCGCCGCCCTCCATGAGCCGTTCGGTGATCTCGAACCAGTCCACCAGGGTGTCGGTGGAGAACGCGAGCGCCCCGTCCTCGTCGTAGAGGTTCTCCCCGTGCTGGCGCGCGAAGACGTGGAAGCCGTTCTCGTTGGTCAGCCCCTGGGTGCCGACGATCTCGCCGTCGGTGGCCTCGCTGATCTCGATGGAGATGTCGACGTAGTCGTCCCAGGTCCAGGTGGTGTCGTCGGGCATGTCCACCCCGGCCTCCTCGAAGGCCTGCGGGTCGGCCAGCATGGCCGCGGCGTTGACCCCGCTGGGGGCGCCGTAGACCGCGCCGTCCACGACACCGCTCTCGGACACCAACGGGTCCAACGCCGACAGATCCAACCCCTCCAGCGTGCCGAGGTCGGCCAGTGCGCCCCGGTCGGCGTACTCGCGCAGGTAGGCCTCGTCCTGCATGATCACGTCGGGCGCGTCGCCCGCGGCGGTACCGGTGGCCAGACGGTCCCAGTAGGCGTCCCAGTCGGTGTAGTCGGGGCTGACGCGGATGTCGGGGTTGTCGGCCTCGAAGACCTCGATCGCCTCGCGCAGATTGGCGTGCCTCTCGTCCGAACCCCACCAGGAGAAGCGCAGCTCCACCACGTCGCCGGAGTCACCGGAGCCGGAGCAGGAGGCCAGGACCAGGGCCAACGCCCCGGCGGCCGCGGTGACCACGGCCGGGCGCGGACGGAACTTGGAGCGAGTGGTGCGAGCGCGCGGATGGGGTGTCACGAGGGGGTCCCTTCTCTGCCGTGCGGTTCTACTTGATGCCGGTGGTGGCGATGCCCTTGACGAGATAGCGCTGACCGGCCAGGAAGAACCCGAACACCGGCCCCAAGGCCACCACCGACATGGCGAACAGCGGGCCCCAGGAGGTCTGGGAGCTGGAGTCCACGAAGGTGCGGAGCGCCACCGGCACGGTGTACATGTCGGGGCTGGTGAGGAAGATCAGTTGACTGAAGAAGTCGTTCCAGGTCCAGATGAAGGTGAAGATGGCGGTGGTGGCCAGGGCCGGCATCGACAGCGGAAGGATGATCTGGCAGAAGATGCGCACGTGTCCGCATCCGTCGATGCGCGCCGCCTCGTCCAGGTCACGGGGCAGACCGCGGATGAACTGCACCATGAGGAAGATGAAGAAGGCGTCCGTGGCCAGCAGCTTGGGGACGATCAACGGGTAGAAGGTGTTGATCCAGTCCAGCTGCGCGAACAGGATGTACTGCGGCACGATCACGACGTGGATGGGCAGCATGATCGTGGCCAGCATGATGGCGAAGAACAGCCGCTTGCCGCGGAACTCCAGACGGGCGAAGGCGTAGGCCGCCATGGAACACCCGATGAGGTTGCCGATGATGGAGCCGGCCACCACGATCGCCGAGTTCAGCAGGTAGTGGTGGAACGGGTTCTGCAGGGCCTGCCAGCCCTCGGTGTAGTTGCTCGGGGTGAAGCTCCAGGGGATCAGGCCGGGTTCGCGGAAGATCTCCGCGGTGGGCTTGAAGGAGCTGGAGACCATCCACAGCAGCGGGTAGAGCATGATGAGGCCGAAGCCGATCAGCCCGATGTGGATGAGCAGTCGTCGTGTGCGTGGGGACCGGGTCCGTCGGGTGGAGGGGGCCGGTGCCTTGGTCTCAGTCGCCATAGAAAACCCAGTACTTGGAGGCCAGGAAGTTCACTGCGGTGAACCCGGCGATGATCATCAGGAGCAGCCAGGCCATCGCCGAGGCGTAGCCCATGTCGAACGAACCGAAGCCGCGTTGGTACAGGTAGAGCGTGTAGAAGAGGGTGGAGTCCGAGGGGCCGCCGGTGCCGCCGCTGACGATGAACGCCTGGGTGAAGGTCTGGAAGGCGTTGATGATCTGCAGCACCAGGTTGAAGAAGATGATGGGGGTGAGCATGGGGACCGTGATGTTCCAGAACCGGTGCACGGCACTGGCGCCGTCCACGGACGCCGCCTCGTAGTACATCCGGGGGATCTGCCGCAGCCCGGCCAGGAAGATGACCATGGGGGCGCCGAAGGTCCAGACGTTGAGCACCACCAGGGTGCCCAGCGCGTAGTCGGGGTGGGACACCCAGCCCGGCCCCTGGACGCCGAAGAACCCCAAGAGCTGGTTGACCAGCCCCTCCGCGCCGAACACCTGCCGCCACAGGATGGCGATCGCCACGCTGCCGCCCAGCAGGGAGGGCAGGTAGTACACCGACCGGTACAGGGTCAGGCCCCGCACCCCCCGGTCCAGCACCATCGCCAGGGCCAACGCCAGCGCCAGCTGGAGCGGGACCGAGACGAACACGTACACGAAGGTGACCCTGAGCGAGCTGTGCAGGCGATCGTCGGTCAGCATGCGCTCGTAGTTCTCCAGGCCCACCCACTGGTGGTCACCGATGAGGTTGTAGTCGGTGAAGGAGAAGTACAACGAGGCCATCAGGGGGCCCGCGGTGATGATGATCAGACCCAGGAACCAGGGAGCCAGGAAGCCGTAGGCGGCCAGGTTCTCCTGACGACGCCGACCCGTGCCGCCGCCCTTGGCGCCCTTGGCGGTGCGTGCCTTGGTGGGCGCGGGGTCGGACTTCTTGGGGCTTCGCTGGAGCAGAGCGCTCACGGCGCACCACTCCCGGAGTGCACCCGGACCCGTGTCGGGCGGGGGCTGGAGGGGCTCATGATTAGCGGACCACCAATCTGGTCAGGGCGGATGCGTGGAACGTGGGGCCATCCCCATCGACGTGGCCGAGAACACGCTGCGAACTCGCAGGTTATGGCCTGGTAAGCGCTATCCATAGTTTAAGATGTTCAGTTTCTAGCACCGGGTTACATGGGTGTCAACAGACGATTGCCTCGCTGGAAACGACTCTCCGGATCGTTATCTTCGGCCGGATCCGGGACCCGGGAACCGAAAAATCACCTTCGGGACCCACGTTCTGGCCGGTCCGAGCCGCTTTTCCCACCCTCGCTCCCAGCGAAAATCGACGACTGATCATTGAGTTCCACCCTGGAAAGCGTTTACCCTGGCCGCGTGAACGACTCCTCCCCACGCAGGTTCGCCATCGTCGGCACCGGGTCCAGGGCGCGAATGTACACGCGCGCCCTCACCGACACCCATCGGGACCTGGGCCTCCTGGTGGCCCTGTGCGACACCAACGCCACCCGTATGGCCGTGCACAACCGGATCATCACCGAGGCGGGGCTGGACCCCGTCCCCACCTATACGGCCGAGTCCTTCGGCCGTATGCTCCAGGAGCAGAAGGTGGACGAGGTGATCGTCTGCACGGTCGACCACACCCACGCCGACTACGTCGTCGCGGCCCTGGAGGCCGGCGTCGACGCCATCACCGAGAAGCCGCTGACCGCCGACCTGGACGGTCTCAAGCGCATCAACGAGGCCCAGGCGCGCACCGGCGGCCACGTCACCGTCGGGTTCAACTACCGGTACAACCCCGTGCACCGCAAGCTGCGCGAGCTCATCACCTCGGGCGTCATCGGTGAGGTCGGCTCGGTGCACTTCGAGTGGCTGCTCGACCTGCGCCACGGAGCCGACTACTTCCGTCGCTGGCACCGCGACAAGGCCAACTCCGGCGGCCTGCTGGTGCACAAGGCGAGCCACCACTTCGACCTGGTCAACTGGTGGATCGGCGCCCGCCCCGAGGAGGTCTACGCCTCGGGCCGGCTGTTCTTCTACGGCGACGAGAACGGCCGCCGCCACGGAGTGGCCGGCGACTACGACCGCGGACACGACTCGCCCGAGGCGGCCGAGGACCCCTTCGCCCTGCACCTGGCCGACAGCCCCGACCTCAGCGCGCTCTACCTGGAGGCCGAGCACGAGGACGGCTACCGGCGCGACCTCAACGTCTTCAGCGAGGGCATCACCATCGAGGACGACATGTCCGTGCTGGTGCGCTACGACACCGGGGTGCGGCTCAGCTACCACCTGGTGGCCTACGCCCCCTGGGAGGGCTACCGGATCTCCATCACCGGCAGCAAGGGACGTCTGGAACTCGACCTCACCGAGATCCCGCACACCACACCCGGCAAGGACGCACAGCATCCCGTCCGGGGCATGCCCGCGCCCAAGGAGAACACCACCGCCCGGCTGTGGCTGCGCCGCCACTGGCAGGAGGCGGAGGAGATCCCCGTGGCCGTGGGCGGAGGCGGCCACGGCGGTGGCGACGTCGCCATGCTCACGGCCCTGTTCAGTCGCGCCGACGACGGCATCCGACCCGACCACGCCGACGGCGGCAACGCCCTGATCACCGGATTGTGCGCCAACGCCTCCATCGCCTCCGGACGACCCGTGCGCGTGGCCGACCTGCTGGGGGAGGCGCCCCGGTGAACACCCGCCCGCTGCCCGAGGGGCCCGTACCCGTGCTCCTGGTGGGCCTCCACGGGCACGGGCGGTCTCACCTGCGTGCCCTGCGGCCCCTGGCCGACCAGGGCCTGGTGCGCCTGGTCGGGGTGTGCGACCCGCGCCCCCCGACCCCCGGCGACGACCTCGAGGGGCACGGCCCCGTTCCCCACTTCGACGACCTCGACCGCGCCCTGCGCGAGACCGAAGCCCGGGTCACCGTCCTGGTCACCCCCATCCACACCCACCTCCCGCTGGCCCGTACCGTGCTCGCCCACGGCTCTCACCTGCTGTTGGAGAAGCCGACCACGGCCACGCTGGCCGAACTCCACGAACTCACCGACGCCGTCGCCGCCTCCGGCCTGGCGTGCCAGGTCGGCTTCCAGAGCCTGGGGTCGGCCGGCATCGACCACGTCCGCCACCTGCTGGCCGAGGGCGCCGTGGGGGAGCTGCGCGGGATCGGTGGCGCCGGCACCTGGAAACGCACCTCCGCGTACTACGACCGCGCCCCCTGGGCCGGACGTCGTCGGATGGCCGGCCACGACGTGGTCGACGGGGCGCTGACCAACCCCTTCGCGCACATGGTCGCCACCTCCCTGGCCCTGGCCGACGGCGGATCCCACGCACCGCGCGAGATCACGCCGGACCTGTTCCACGCCCACCCCATCGAGGCCGACGACACCTCCTGCCTGCGCCTGCGCACCCACGAGGACATCCCCGTGTGCCTGGCCGTGACGCTGTGCGCGCCACGCAGCCTGCCGCCCGCCCTCCACCTGCACGGCGAGCGCGGGCACATCACTTTCGAGTACACCGTGGACCGGATCACCGTGCACCGGCCAGGCCACGCCCCGCTCACCACCACCCACCCGCGCACCGGTCTGATGGAGAACCTCATCGCCCACCTGCGCGAGGACGTGCCCCTGCTCGTGCCGCCCACCGCCACCCTGGGCTTCACGCACGTCCTGGAGGCGGTGCGCACCGCGCCCGACCCCCGCCCCATCCCCACCGAGTACCAGGACGTGTGGCGCGAGGCGGGCGCCACCCACCGCACCGTCCACGACATCGAGGCCCTGGTGCGCCTCAGTGCCCGGCGCATGACCACGTTCGCCGACCTCGGCGCCGCCTGGGCGGCGTCCATCCCCACCGCGCACCCCCTGGAGGTCCGATCGTGAACCTGTCCCTGGACGGCACCACCGTGGCCGTGCACCGCGACGGCTCCGACCTGGACCCGCTGCTGTCACCACGCCCCTTCCTGCACCCGGTGACCACGCCGGCGGGTACCACCGTCACCGAGCTGGAACCCGACGACCACCGTCACCACCTGGGCTTCGGCGTGGCCGTGCCCGACGTGTCCGGCACCAGCTTCTGGGGCGGCCGCACCTTCACCCCGGACCGCGGGTCGGTGCTGCTGGACAACCACGGCCGCCAACGGCACGTACGGACCCTGGACCGGGCGTCCGATCACCACACGGCGGTCCTGTCGTGGACCGCCCCCGACGGGCGCGAACTGATCGCCGAGGAGCGGACCCTGCGGGCCCTGCCCCTCGACGAGGACACCTGGGTCCTGGACGTGCGCACGGTGCTGCGCAACACCTCGGGAGGGGACCTGAGCATCGGCAGCCCCGCCACCAACGGGCGCCCGGGCGCCGGCTACGGCGGACTGTTCTGGCGGGCGCCCCTGGGCCCGCGCCCACCGGCCGTCACCGGCCCCGACGGGCTGACCGGCGAAGAGAGCCTGCACGGGGCACGCGTGCCCTGGCTCGCCCTGGCCGGGAGCACGGCGGAGGGCGCCGCGTGGACCCTGTTGCTGCACCAGATCGGCGCGCACGTCGACCCGTGGTTCCTCCGTTCCAACCAGTACCCCGGCGCCGGACCGGCCCTGGCCTGGGACCGGCGCCTGCCCGTGCCCGCCGACACCACCCTGGAACGCCGGTTGCGCGTGGCCGTCGGTGACGGTCACCGCCGCGACCTGCCCGGCCTGGCCGAGGCCGTCACCGACCTGCCCTGACCCCGGCCGGCCCGCGCGCACCCTTAGCGGTCCCTCCCCTGGGGCCGCGTCGTCCTCTCGGCGGCGTGGCCCCTCACTCTTCTCGGTCAACGCCCCGGACCCACTCGGGGCCTGGAAAGGAAACCCCGCCATGCGCGTGCTCGTCACCGGAGGTTCGGGAAGGCTCGGCCGCAGTGTGCTGTCGGTCCTGGCCGACCGCGGACACCAGGTCACCTCGGTCGACACCGCCCCGGCCACCCCTCCCGAGGGGGTCGCCGCGATCACCGCCGACCTGCTCGACGCCCCGGCGCGGGAGCAGGCCTTCGCCCGCGCCGCCCCCGAGGCCGTGATCCACCTGGCCGGGATCGCCGTTCCCTTCGCCCACCCCGACGTGCGGACCCTGCAGGTCAACACGGGCCTGGCCTGGGCGGTCCTGGCGTCGGCCATCGAACACGGCGCGCACTCGGCGGTGGCCGCCTCCAGCCCCACCGTCTACGGCTACAACACCCCGTCCTGGACACCGCGCTACCTGCCCCTGGACGAGGACCATCCCGTCGAACCCTGGCACGCCTACGGGCTGAGCAAGGCGATCATCGAGGAGACCGTGCGCTCGCTGGCCCGCACCACCGACACCTGTGTGCTGTCGTCGGTGCGCCCCGGCTACGTGGTGGCCCCCGAGGAGTGGGCGGGCGCCACGACGCAGCAGGGACACACCATCGCCGAGCGCCTGACCGATCCGGCCCTGGCCGCGGGTTCCCTGTTCAACTACGTCGACGCGCGCGACGCCGCCACCCTGTTCGCCCTGGTCGTCGAGCACCCCGAGCGGGTCCGCAGCGGCGCGGTGTACAACGCCGTGGCCGGCGACCCCTTGGCCCCCGGACCGGTCGACACGCTCATGGCCCGTCTGCACCCGACCACCGCGCCGCACAGCGCGTCCCTGGCCGACGGGCGCGCGGTGTTCTCCAACGAGCGGGCCCGCACCGAGCTGGGCTGGGAACCCACCCGCACCTGGCGCTCGGAGACCCGCGAAGGGCGGGTCGGCTAGGTGTGCCCCCAACGACCCACCAGTGGAAACACCGGCCACTCCGGGCTTTCCGCTAACCTGGGAAAGAGTTTTCCGGGGGATCAGGGCAGAAGGGGCCGGGGCGTGGGTTCGTCGTACGTGACGCTGGAACAGGTGGCACAGCACGCGGGGGTGTCCTTGGCCACCGCCTCCCGGGTGATCAACGGCAGCACACGTCAGGTCAGCCAGCGCCTGCGCGACAAGGTCAACGCCAGCGCGGAGGAACTGGGCTACCTGGCCAACGCCTCCGCCCAGACCCTGGCGCGCAACAGCAGTTCCCTGGTGGGCCTGCTGGTGCACGACATCGCCGACCCCTACTTCTCCTCCATCGCCCGCGGGGTGACCCGCCAGACCGAGGAGCAGGGCCTGGTCACCGTCCTGGGCACCACCCATCGCTCCGCCCAGAAGGAGAGCACCATCCTGGCGGCCCTGCGCGCCCACCGCGCCCGGGCCGTCGTCCTGGTGGGGTCGCGCTCCACCGACGAGGACAACAACGCCAGGCTGGTCCGCGAGATCGAGGCCTTCCAGGAACAGGGCGGGAGGGTGGCGTGCGTGTCCCAGCCCGGTCTGCCCGCCGACACCGTCAGCCCCGACAACCAGACCGGGGCCTCCGAACTGGCCCGCCACCTCATCGCCCAGGGGCACCGGCGCTTCGCCATCCTCGCCGGCCCCACCAACCTCAGCACCGCCCGCGAACGCCTGGACGGCTTCCACTCGGCGCTCTCGACGGCGGGTCTGGAGTTGGAGCACCACAACATCGTGCACGGCGACTTCACCCGTGACGGCGGATACGAGTCCACCCAGCGCCTGATGCGACTGGGCACCGACGCCACGTGCCTCTTCGCGGTCAACGACGTCATGGCCACCGGTGCCATGGCGGCCCTGCGCGAGGCCGGTATCCGGGTCCCCGAGGAGCTGTCCGTGGCCGGCTTCGACGACATCCCCACCCTGCGCGACCTCACCCCCGCCCTGACCACCGTGCGTCTGCCCCTGGAACGGATGGGCGAGCGCGCCGCGCTCATGGCCCTGGAGGCCGACCACGAGGGCGGACCACGCACCGTCAACGTCCAGGGCGAGGTCCTCATGCGCGAGAGCACCCGGCCACCGGCCGACCACACGGGCTGAGGGACCGCACAAGAGGGGGCGGCGGAAAGGTGCTTTCCGCCGCCCCCGTCCACGTCCCCACCGGGGTCGTGGCTCCCGTGCTAGGGGAGTGGGGCCAGATCCTCGGCGAAGGACAGACCGTGCCCCGGACCGGTCTCGGCCCGCAACCACCCCTCACCGATCCGCACCCCGCTGGGGGCGGCCAAAGCCCCCAGGGCCTCGAAGGAGGCGTGGTCGATGTCCTCGACCATCGCCACCCGGGGCAGACACAACGCCAACTGCCCCGACAGTTCCGGCAACAGGTGCGGCGCCACCGGCACGCCCCGTCGGGCCACCGTCTCCGCGATGCGCAGGAACGGGGTGATCCCGCCGACCCGCACCACGTTGGGCTGGGCCACGTCGCACACACCCGCGTCGACGAAGCGCTCGAAGTCCTCGACGGTGCGCAGGTTCTCACCCAGGGCGAAGGGGACCGCGGTGCGCCCGCGCAGCCGCTCGTGCGCGGCCAGGTCCGCGGCCGGCAACGGTTCCTCCACGAAGTGGAGGTCGTGCTCGGCCAGCCGATCCAGGGCGCGGGCCGCGGTGGGCACGTCCCACCGTTGGTTGGCGTCCACCATCAACACCCGGTCGGCGCCCAGCACCTCGCGCACCGCCGCGACCCGGTCGGCGTCCCGACCCACGTCGGGCGAGCCCACCTTGATCTTGGCGGCACGGTGGCCGTCCTCGACCCACGAACGCACCTGCGCCGTGAGGTCGTCCGTGTCGTAGTCGAGGTTGACCCCGCTGCCGTAGGCGGCGACCTTCTCCCGACGTCGTCCCACCAGTTCCACCAGTGACACCCCGGCCGCCTTGGCCTGGACGTCCCACAGGGCGATGTCCACCCCGGCCAGGGCCATCAGGGTCAGTCCGCTCGTGCCCGCCTCACGCAGGTGCCACAGCAGTTCCTCCCACCGGGAGGGGTGGGCGGCGCCGCCGACCACCACCGGCGCCAGATCGGCGTTGATCAGCGACTCCACCGCACCCGCGCCGATGAGCGGGGTCCAGGAGACCCCGGTGCCCACCAGCCCGGTGTCGGTGGAGATCCGCACCACCACGATGTCGTTGCGGTCGACGCCGCCGTCCCAGGCGCGGCGCAACGGCAGACGGAAGGCCCGGGCCGCCATCTTGGTGACACGCACCGGCTCAGCCCTTCCCGACCAGGGTCAGGCCGGTCTCGATCAGCGTCGCGAGCTCGGTCTCCTCGGTCGGCGTGAGGTCGACGAAGGGGGCGCGCACCGCGCCCACGTCCACCCCGCGCAACCGGGCGCCGGCCTTGACCAGGGACACCGCGTACCCCGGGGAACGGTCGCGCAGACGCACCAGCGGCTCGTAGAACTCGGCCATGATGCGGTCGGCGAGCGGGTCGCCCGCGTGGAAGGCCTTGTAGAAGGCGTCGGCCACCTCCGGAACGAACGCGAAGGCCGCCGAGGAGTACAGCGGCACCCCCACACCGGAGTAGGCCCCCACGGTCAGTTCCGCGGTGGGCAGCCCGTTGAAGAAGGTGAAGTCCGCTCCCCGCACCCCACGCACCGCCAGCACGATCTGGTGCATCAGGCCGAGATCGCCGATCCCGTCCTTGAACCCCACCACCTGCGGCAGGGCCGCCAACTCGGCCGCCGAGTCGGGGGAGAACACCATGGTGCCACGCTGGTAGACGATGACGGGGATCTCCACCTGGGCGACCACCGCCTTGACGTACTCCACCAGACCCCGCTGGGGGCCGGTGACCAGGTAGGGCGGCAGCAACAGGATGGCGTCCGCGCCCGCCTCCCGCGCGGCCCGTGCCTGCTCGACGGCGGTGCCCACACTGCCGCCGGCCCCGGCCACCACGGGGACGGCCCCGTCGACGACCTCGACCGAACGTCGCACCACCGCGGCGTGCTCGACGGCGGACAGGGCGTGGATCTCACCCGTGCCACAGGCGGTGAACACACCGCCCGTGCCGTGGGCGACGCCCGAGGCCACATGCTCGGCGAGCACGTCCTGGTTCACCGCTCCGTCGTCGTCGAAGGGGGTGAGGGGGAAGAACAGGATCCCGTCGAAGTTCATGCGCTGCTCCTTGTCTCAATGGGGGCCGCCGCGGCGGCGGGGTGATGCGAGAGGTTCACAGGACGTGCTGGACGTGGCGGCGCGCCATGGTGGCGATGACGTCGTCACCGTCCGCGGCCCACACGTCGGCGTTGAACACCTCCCATTCGACGTCGCCCTCGTATCCGGCGGCACGCACCGCCCGGTACAGGGAACGCACGTCGATGTGGCCGTCGCCGACCATCCCCCGACCCAGCAGTGGGTCGGCGGGCAGGGGCAGGACCCAGTCGCACACCTGGAAGGAGGCGATGCGTCCGCGCGGCCCCGCCCAGGCGATGTCCTCGTGCACCCGGGGGTCCCACCACACGTGATAGGTGTCCACCACCACGCCCACCTGCTCGGCGGGGAACGGTTCGGCCCAGTCCAGGGCCTGCCCCAGGGTGGATAGCACCGCGCGGTCGGCGCTGAACATCGGGTGCAGGGGCTCCAGACCGAGTCGGACGCCCCGCTCGGCCGCGTAGGGGGCCAGGACCGCCAGCGCCTCCTGCACACGGGCACGCGCGCCGACCAGGTCGCGGTCGCCCTCGGGGAGACCGCCCACCACCATGACCAGGACGGGTGCGCCCAACTCGGCGGCCTCGTCCAGGGCCCGACGGTTGTCGTCCAGGGCCGCCTCGGGCTCGACCGCGGTGAGGAACCCGCCACGGCAGTAGGTGGACACCCGCAGCCCCGAGTCGCGGAGCAGACGGGCCGAGGCGGCGAGCCCGGCCTCGGCGACCTGTTCGCGCCAGGGGCCGATCGCGGGGATCCCCGCCCGCAGGCAGCCGTCCACCGCCTGCCGCAGACTCCAGTACTTGGTGGTCGCCTGGTTGAGGGAGAGCCGCGCCAGCGCCGGGTCGCCCGGCGCCGGGGTGGGCACGGTGGCCCTGAGACCGGAGGGCACGTCCACGTCCGTCATCTGCGGGATCGTGGTCACTGTTCCACCCCCGACACACGCAAGAGCGCACGCATGCGCTCCACCGCCAGGTCGGGGTCGGTGAGGGCCCCGGCCTCGTCGGCCAGACGCAGGGTCTGCGCCAGGTGCGGCAGGGAACGCGCGCTGTGCAGCCCGCCCACCATGTGGAAGCCCTTCTGGTGGCCGTTCAACCAGGCCAGGAAGGCGACACCGGTCTTGTAGTAGAAGGTGGGGGCCGAGAACAGGTGCCTGGCCAGGGGCACCGTGGCGTCCATCAGCGTGCGATAACGCGCCACCTCGCCCTGGTCCAGGGCGGCCAGGGCCCGGGCCGCGACGGGGGCGATGGCGGCGAAGATCCCCAACAGGGCGTCGGAGTGACCGTGCTCGTCGCCCTGGATCAGTTCCGGGTAGTGGAAGTCGTCGCCGGTGAACAGACGCACGCCCGCGGGGAGCAGACGACGCAGTCGCACCTCCAGGTCGGCGTCGAGCAGGGACACCTTGATGCCCTCCACGCTGCCCGCGTGGTCGGCGATCAGGGCGGCCACCGGTGCGATGGCCTCGGCGGGGTCGTCATAGCCCCAGTAACCGGCCAGGGCGGGGTCGAAGGCCTCACCCAGCCAGTGCAGGATCACCGGGCGGTCGGCCCGCTCCAGCAGGGTGGAGTAGACCTTGGTGTAGTCGTCCGGTCCCTGGGCCACGGCGGCCAGCGCCCGGGAGGCCATGAGCACGGGGGCGGCACCGGCGGACTGGACAGTGTCGAGCTGTTCGACATAGGCCTGGACAACGCTTTCCAGCGTGTACTGGGAAGGCTCCAACTGATCCGTGCCCACCCCGCAGGCCAGGGCGGCGCCGCGGCCGGCGGCCTCCGCCCCCGAGCGACGGATCAGTTCGGCGGTGGCCGGCCAGTCCAGCCCCATGCCGCGCTGGGCGGTGTCCATGGCGTCCGCGACCCCCAGGCCCTGGTCCCACAGGTGGTGGCGGAAGGCCAGGGTGGCCTCCCAGTCCAGGGCGGCCGGTTCTCCCGGGGCGTTGGGGGCGGTGGGGTCGGCG
>NZ_QOCZ01000079.1 GCF_018207095.1 Nocardiopsis sp. MG754419
CGTGCTCTCCGCGATCACCACCGACGACCGACGCCGCGTCGCCTACGTGCGGGCCGCAGTGACCGGGGAGCTAGCCAGGGTTCGAGGCGCCCAACCCGGTACGCGCAACGAGAACCTCTACATCGCCGCAGCCTCGTTGGGTCAACTCGCTCGCGAGGGACTCCTGGAGACCGGCTGGATCGCCTCCGCGCTGTGCAACGCCGCCTTGGAGGCCAACACCAGCGGTGAGCCGAATCCAGCCCGCGAGATCGACGCCACGATCCGCTCCGGCCTGAACAAGGGCCTGCGCGAACCACGGCGCACCCGAACCACCACACCACGACCAGGAAGGACGGCCGCCTAGATGAGTTCCAGCGACGACAAAGACAAGAAGCCGAGCCAGGCCACCCTGTTGATCGAACTGGCCGACCGGCAGGTCGACGTCGTGGCCGGAGCCGACGGCAAGACCTACGCCGTCCGCAAGAACGGACCCAACGTCGCCTTCCCGCTCCTGCGCAAGGACGGACTGCGAGTCCAGCTCTCCCGCCAGTACTGGCAGGCACACCACTCCGTGCCCTCCCAGTCCGCGCTCACCGACGCCATCAGCGTTCTGGAAGGACGTGCCATGGACCAAGACCCCCAGGACATCCACATGCGCCTGGCCACGCGGCGCACCGAACAGGGCTCCCAGGTCGTCATCGACATGGGCACCCCGGACGGGCGGTGCGTCACCGCGGACGCGCACGGCTGGCGCATCGACCCCGTCTCTCCGGTGCTGTTCCGCCGCACCCGCCTGACCAGCCCGATGGGCGACCCCGAGCCGGCCGGCAACACCGACCGGGGTCTGGCCGCGCTGCGAGGGCTGCTCAACGTCGACGAGCCCGCGTTCCGGCTGATCGTGGGGTGGCTGGTCGCCGGGCTCATGCCCGACATCCCCCACCCCATCCTGGCCGCCAAGGGCGAACAGGGCACCGGCAAGTCCACGGCTCTGGAGATGCTGGTCAACCTCATCGACCCCTCACCGGCCCCCTTGCGGTCCCTGCCCCGCGACATCAAGACCTGGGCGACCGTGGCGAGCGCCTCCTGGGCGGTGTGCCTGGACAACGTCTCCGTCATCCCGCCGTGGCTCTCCGACACCCTGTGCAAGGCCGTCACCGGTGACGCTCTGGTCGACCGTGCCCTGTACTCCGACGACGACGTCAGTGTCCTGTCGTTCCGTCGTCTGCTGGCGCTCACCTCGATCGACACCGGAGCCCTGGCCAGCGACTTGAGCGAGCGCATGCTGACCGTGGAGTTCCAGCCCATCAAGGCCGATCAGCGACGCCCGCACAGCGCAGTGGCCGCCGCCTTCGCCGAAGGCGCCCCGGCCATCCGCTCCGCCCTGTTCGACGTGCTCAGCAAGATCCTCAAGGCCCTTCCCGACACCCACCTGGCCGAACTGCCGCGCATGGCCGACTTCGCCCGCATCCTGGGGGCCCTGGACCGGGTGATGGGCTGGGACACCCTGGACACCTACCTCGTGGCCTCCCAGGTCACCACCGCCGACCTGCTGGACGCCAAACCCTTCACCTCCGCCGTCGCGGACTTCGTCGACGAACGCGGTTCCTGGACCGGGTCGGTCAGCCAGCTCATGGACCTGCTGCCCGTCCCGGACCCGCGCCCCCGCTCGTGGCCGGTGGACACCACCCGCGCCGCCGGTCAACTCAAGCGCGACGCCCCGGTGCTGCGCTCGATCGGCATCACCGTCGAGGAGGCCGGCCGGGCACTCGACCGGCAGCGGCGCCAGCTCTACACCTTCACCGCGCACACCCTCGAATTCCAGCCTCCGCACGAGCACACCACCCCCAAAGAGGCCCTGAACAGCGAAAACACCACCGGACACCGGGAACCGACCCTGTGGGGTGCGGAGGCTGACGCAGGCTCAGCCTCCGCACCAGCCTCCGCACATCACCCCAGCTCAGGACCGGTAGCGGAGGCTACGGAGCCTGCGGAGGCTGAATTCCCCCAACTCTCTGAAAATGCCCGCCCCACCGAGACAGGACCCTGCGTCTCGTGCGGCAGGAGCTTCCGCCGATTCGAGCAGACCACCCACCCGCGGGTGTGCACCGACTGCGCACACCAGCACCGCAACTGACAGCACACGAAAAGGCACCGGGGCCGCACTCCCCGAGAGGAGCACCACCACCATGAGCGTTCGGGACCTGCCCAAGCGACTGTTCACCCTGACCGAGGCCGCGCACGTGCTGTCGATGGGGCGCACCCGCCTGTTCTCAGAGATCCGCACCGGCCGACTGGAAACCGTCGGGGCCGGCAAGAAACGGCGAGTGACCGCCAGCGCCATCGACGCCTACATCGACCTGCTCACCATCGAGGCCAACGCCGCCTAACACCCCCAGGGCTGGCCCCGTTCGGGGCCGGCCCCTGACGCACAGAACAGGAGCGCACACGGGCATGGGAAGCAGGAAACCCAAAGGGCAGGCCGGGCAGGGGACGATCGGATGGGATGAGGGGAAGGGCTGCTACCGAGGTTCGATCTCGCTGGGATACACACCCTCGGGGAAGCGCCGACGCCCGGTTGTCTATGGGCAGACCAAGGAGGAAGTCCGCGATGCCCTCCAAGCGCTACGACAGGAGCATGAGACCGGCATCCGGCCGTCCCCTGGATACACAGTGGCCGACACCGTGAATGACTTCCTCAAGCGCGGCCTGAAGGGTCGAAGCGAGGGGACCGTGGCCAAGTACCGGTCTCTGGCCGCGAACAACGTCATCCCCCAACTCGGCAAGGCCAAGCTACGGAAGCTGACCGCCGATGATGTGGACGACTGGTTGGACGCACTGGCCGAACGACTGGCCACGTCGTCTCTCAAGCAGTGCCTCGACCTGCTACGCCGAGCGATCACCCACGCCCAGCGTCGCAACAAGGTGTTGCGCAACGTGGCGGAACTGGTCGACCTGCCTGAGGGGCGCGCCGGTCGCCCCAGCAAAGCGTTGAACCTGGAACAGGCCAAGGCGGTCCTGGCCGCTGCCCAGGGGAGGCGTCTGCACACCTACCTCGTGCTCTCCCTGCTGACCGGTGTGCGGACCGAAGAGGCCCGGGAACTCTCGTGGTCGCACGTCCACCTCGAACCGCCTGCGGGCACACCGCCGCACGTGGCCGTCTGGCGTTCTGTCCGTAAGGGCGGAGATACCAAGACGCGGAAGAGTCGGCGCACGCTCGCTCTGCCGGCACCTGTCGTGGTCGCGTTGAGGAACCACTGGGAGGGGCAGGAGGCCGAACGGAAGGCCGCCGGCAAGAGCTGGCCCGACACCGGTCTGGTGTTCCGCACAAGGAGCGGCGAGAAGCTGGATGTGAACAACGTGCGCCGTGACTTCCAGTCCATCGTGCGGGCCGCCGGCGTGGAAGGCTCATGGACGCCCCGAGAGCTGCGCCATAGCTTCGTGTCGCTCATGTCCGCGAGTGGAGTGCACCTGGAGGACATCGCCCGGTTGGTCGGCCATAGCAGCACCAATACGACCGAACTCGTCTACAGGAAGGAGCTGCGGCCGGTGATCATGGAGGGGGCCGACGTCATGAGCAACCTGTTCGCCGACTAGGCCACTGGTCACCCTTTTGGTAACCCCGCGACGCCCAACGAAGAACGCCACCCCATGTTGGGGTGGCGTTTTCGCTGTTCCTGGGTGGAGCCGCCTATCGGAATCGAACCGATGACCTATTCATTACGAGTGAATCGCTCTGCCGACTGAGCTAAGGCGGCACACCGCCACGCGTCATGCGTGGCGAAGCAGGAACCAGTCTAACCCCTCCGACGAGTGGGACGAACCGCCTTCTCAGCCGGCCAGGTGCGGCGCACAGGCCATCCCGTCCTCGGGCACGGTCAGCTCCAGGAGGTAGTCGTCCACGATCTCGTCGACGCACTCGTCGCCCATCCGGTAACCGGTGTGTCCGTCACCGTCCCTGGTGAGCAGGAAGGCGGACTCCAGCTGCTCGGCGAGCGACTCGGACCAGGCGTAGGGGGTGGCGGAGTCGCGGGTGGTGCCCACCACCATGATCGGGTCGGCACCGGCGCCGGTGAGTTTGGTGGTGGGTGCCACCGCCTCCTCCGGCCAGAAGGCGCAGGGCAGGGCGCCCCAGGCCAGCATCGGGCCGAAGACCGGGGACTCTTCCCCCGCGGAGGCGGCCGCCTCCGCGTAGGCCTCCACGTCGCGCGGGGCCGGGGAGTCGGAGCAGTTCACCGCGGTGAGCGCGGCGGTGGAGTTCTCGTACTCGGCCAGGTCCGCGCGCCCGTACAGGTCGTCGCCCAGCAGCAACAGTCCGGTGCCGTCGCCGCCCTCCATGGCGTCGGTGAGCGCCTCGCGCACACGCGGCCACCAGTTCTCGGTGTACAACGCGGCCAGCACCCCCAACTCGGCCCGGGCCCGGTTGACCTCGCGACCGTCGTCGGTGGTGGTCTCCAACGGCTCCGTCGCGGCCTCCCCCAGGAACGTCTCCAGGACGGCGATGCCCTGGTCGACGGTGTCGCCCGGGGTGCCCAGCGGACAGTCGGGGCGGGTCAGGCAGTCCTCGACGAAGGACCGCAGCGCCGTCTCGAACCCGGTGGCCTGCTGCACGCTCACGCTCAACTGGTCCTGGGAGGGGTCGACCGCGCCGTCCAGGACGAGCGCCCGCACGCGGTCGGGGAACTGCTCGGCGTACTGCGCGCCGATGTGGGTGCCGTAGGAGGCGCCCAGGTAGGTGAGCCGTTCATCGCCGAGGAGCGCGCGCAGGAGGTCCATGTCGCGGGCCACATCGGCGGTCCCGACGTTGCGCATGAGGTCGGGGGCGTTCTCCTCACAGGCCTCGACGAACCCGCGGCCGCCCTCCTCGATCTGGGCCAGGCCCTGCGGGCTGAGGTCGGCCAGGTCGTCGGCGCCGTCGTCCGCGCCGTAGTCGGTACCCAGGAACTCGTCGATCTCCTCGGCGTCCAGACAGGTCAGCGGGGTACTGCGACCCACACCCCGAGGGTCGAACCCCACCACGTCGAAGCGTTCACGGACCGCCTCGCTCAGGGTGTAGGGCGTGTGGTCGACGAAGTCGTGACCGGAACCCCCCGGCCCTCCGGGGTTGACCAGCAGGGACCCCAGCACCTCGTCGCCGGTGGCCGGGACCCGCTTGACCGCGATCTCGATCCGCTCACCGTCGGGCTCGTCGTAGTCCAACGGCACCTCGTAGACCGCGCACTCGCTGTCGGGCAGGCCGCTGTCGCACTCCCGCCAGTCGAGTTCCTGCCCGGCGAGGTCCACGGGACCCGTGGTCCCGTCATCACCGGCGTCCTCCTCGCCGGTGGTGCAGCCGGCGACCAGCACCACCGCACCGAGCAGCGTCGCCCCTACCCGCACCCTCAACCCCACCCGAATCCGCCTCCACTCGTTCGACACGTCGCGTCCCGATTGTCGCGGACCGTGCCGCGCGCCCGTACCCACCCCCTCCCGCCGCGGTCCCGCGGCGGGTCGTCGTCCGGTGGGGCGGCCGGTGGGGTCGATCAACCGGTCAACAGGGCGGAGGTCATGGCCTCCATGGCGATCTGCGGGTGCACGTTCGCGGCGATCCGCTCCCGGCACGTCATGATCGCGTCGATCCGGCGCAGCGTGGCCTCGGGAGAGCCGGAACGGGCGATCCGTTCCAGGTCGCCGGAGCGCTCCGCGGTGGACAGTTCCACGGTCGCGCCCAGTTGGAGCGCGAGGACGTCGCGGTAGAAGGCGGCCAGGTCCAGCAGGGCGCGGTCGTAGGAGTCGCGCTTGATCCGGGTGGCTCTGCGCTTCTGCCGTTCCTCCAGGTCCTTGAGGGCCCCCGCGGCGCCGCGGAGCGCCTTGGCCACGCCCTTGCCCGTGGAGCCCTCACCGAAGGCGGCCTTGAGCTCGTCCTTCTCCTTCTCGTTCAGGGCGGTGGTGAGCGCCTTGGACTCGGCCTCGGCGATCTCGTACAGCCGCGCCGCGGCGGTGACGCAGGAGCCCAGCCCGTCCAGTCCGGCCGGGATGGACAGGACCTCCTCACGACGGCGACGCGCCTCGGGGTCCGTGGCCAACTGCCGTGCCCGGTCCACACGACCGGCGGCGGCCCGTGCGGCGGCCTCCGCGGTGACGGTGTCCACGCCGTCCCGGCTCACGAGGGACTCGACGATGCGTCGGGTGCCGGGGGTGGCCAGGGTGACCAGACGGCAGCGGGAGCGGATCGTGATGAGCAGATCGTCCGGTGTGGGGGTGCACAACAGCCACACCGTCCGCGGTGAGGGTTCCTCCACCGCCTTGAGGAGCGCGTTGGAGGCCGCTTCGGTGGCGCGGTCGGCGTCCTCGAAGAGCACGATCCGGAAGTTGCCGCCCGAGGGCTTGGAGCCCGCGCGCAGCACGAGGTCGCGGGTGGCCGCCACACCGAAGCTCAGTCCGCTGGGGCGCACGTAGAGCACGTCCGGGTGGGTGCCGGCCAGGACCTGGTGGCAGGAGTCGCAGTGGCCGCAGCCGCCGTCGGCGCACTGCAGGGCGGCGGCGAAGGCGCGCGCGGCCTCCTCCCGGCCCGAGCCGGGCGGACCGGTGAACAGCCAGGCGTGGGTCATGCCGGCGCCGCGGCCCCCGGCGAGGAGGTCGGCGGCGCCCCGGACCGCACGCTCCAGACCGGCGGCGGCCACTTCCTGGCCGACGAGGTCGTCGAAGACCGTCACGCGCTCCCCCATCCACGGGCCCATTGGTTCGGCCTCCAGGATAGGAGCCGTCACCGACACCCGAACCGTTTTCCACAGGACCGTTCCCGTGGGCCCTCCACGCGCCCTCCGTGGGCACGGAGGCCGTCGTCCCCGCCCGCTCCGTCGCCCGTCCGGGACGGAGCGGAGCGCAACGCCCACGCGCGTCGGTGGACGCTCCGGGCGACGTCCGGACGACCAGGACGGTCGGGGCTCCCGTCCTCGCGACGGGGCGGAGGACGGTGCCCGTTCCACTGAACCCCCGTGGGCGCCACGAGCGGTGCGGGACGCCCACGAGGCGTCGGCGCGGAGCCTCCGGTCGGGACGGGGCGCCCGGACGTCCACTGCGGTCGCCCTCTCCCACTCCGAGCCCCACCCACCGACCGACCCGACCTTCCGACCGCTCCGCGACAATGGAGACCTCCACCCTCCCCCTGAGAGTCAAGGAAGTCACCGATGACACCTCCCGGTCCCCCGTTCGCGGTCCAGCCCCCGCCCTCCCAGGAGGGCCTGTCCCTGGGAGCGAAGATCGCCCTGGTCGCCGCGGGTCTGGGCACGCTCTTCCTGGTCCTCGCCACCGTGGCCACCTTCCTGTGGTCGGGCCCGGACGACTCCGCGGCCCCGTCCACTCCGGCGGAGGAGGACACTGAGCAGGCGAACATCGAAGAGGTGCCATCCGCGGAGAACGTCGAGGAGGCGCCGTCCGCGGCGAGTGTCGAGGAGGGCCCCGGCACTCCTCCGGACTTCCCCGAACCCGAGCACCTGTCGAGTTCCGGCACGGGCGACACCGCCGTGGACCTCGGGGAGCCCTTCTCCGACCCCCGTATCATCGCCCTCAGCCACGAGGGGGAGGGCGAGTTCGCCGTCTGGTCGCAGGGGCCCGAGGACGAGAGCATGCACCTCGTCCACGGCGGGGAGGGCCCCTACGAGGGCCGGATCCTGTTCCGGCCGTTCCTCCACGACGAGACCGCCGTCCTGCACGTCACCGCCGACGGGGCCTGGGAGTTCACCGTGGAGCCACTGACCGCGGCGACCCCGTGGTACGCCTCCGACACCGAGTTCTCCGGCGCCGGGGACGAGGTCCTCCAGTTGCTGTGGGACCCCGAGGAGATGGCCGAACTGGAGGCCGCCCACCACGGCTCGAGCATCTTCACGGTGCGGGGCCTGGCCATGGACGACACGATCGACCCGATGTTCTACGAGATCGGTCCCTCCGAGGGGAGCGAGCACCTGCGCGAGGGCACGGTCCTGTTGGAGGTCTCCGCCGAGGACGACGCCGAATGGATGCTCACCCGCTGACGCCGATGAGTTCTCCCCCCGCCCCGGGTCTGCCCTGAGAAGACCCGAGGAGGAGACATCATGAACGTGACCGTCCCCGTGACCGACCTCTGTCCCGAGTTCGGCTCGCCCGGCGCCGACCCCGTCCCCTGGGAACGGGCCCGCGCGCTGCTCGCCGACGCCCCTCTGTACCGCGTCACCACGGTGCGCCCGGACGGACGACCCCACATGACGCCCCTGCTGGGCGTGTGGGCGGAGAACGCCGTCTGCTTCTGCACCGGCCCGCGGGAACGCAAGGCGCGCAACCTGGCCGTGGACCCCCGCTGTCTCATGAGCGTCGGGGACGACCGTCTGGACGGGGCGCCCGAGATCGTCGTGGAGGGCACCGGCGTTCCGGTGGAGGACCCCGACGCGCTCGACCGGATCGCCCAGGCCTACGAGGACAAGTACGGGCCGGCGGTCACCGAACCCACGGGGACCTGGTTCGGGCTGGCCGGCGCAGTGCGCGGGGCCGAGCTCCTGGTCGTACGGGTCGTCCCGATCCGCGCCTTCGCGTTCGGCAAGGCCCCGGTGTTCAGCCAGACCCGTTACACGTTCTGACCGTGTCCGTGACACGACGAGGGCCCCTCACCGTGGGGTGAGGGGCCCTGTCCGCCGGGCTACTCCGGCTTGATCACCGGGATCATCCCGGTCACGGCCTCGGAGCCGGCGTCGACCGGGTCCGGCAGCAGCGGGCGCACCCGCCGCTGGATCTCCCGCGCGACCTTCTCTCGCGGTTCGTTCGCGTCCAGCACCAGGTAGCGATCGGGGTGGGCCTCGGCGAGCGCGCGGAACCCCTTCCGGACGCGCTCGTGGAACTCGGTCGACTCCGACTCGATGCGGTCGGCGGGGCCGCCCAGCCGCGCCAGTCCGTCCTCGGGGCGCACGTCCAGCAACACCGTGAGGTCCGGCACCAGCCCCTGGGTGGCCCAGTCGCTGATCTCCTCGACGTCGGTCACCGCGAGGTCGCGTCCGGCGCCCTGGTAGGCCAGCAGGGAGTCGACGTAACGGTCGCTGATCACCACGGCGCCGCGGCGCAGCGCCGGAAGGATCTCCTGCTCGACGTGGTCGGCCTTGTCCGCCGCGTACAGCAGCACCTCGGCGCGGTCGGTGATGTGCGAGTTCTCGCGGTCCAGCAGGATGCCGCGCAGGCGCATGCCCAGCTTGGTGGCGCCGGGCTGTCGGGTGCCCAACACCTCGAAGCCCTGGTCGCGCAGCCACACCGTGAGGTCACGGACCTGGGTGGACTTGCCGGCGCCCTCACCGCCCTCCAGCACGATGAAGGTTCCGGGGACGTCCGACTCCTCGGCCTCCTCGGCGCGGGGGTCGACCCCGCGCAGGGCGGCGAACAGCTCCGGCAGCAGCCCGGGGCCGGCCTCGGGGTCCTCGGTGTTGGCCTGGCGGTGGGCGACGATCGCCAGGACCAGCGCCACGAGGCCGCCCGCCATGAGGACCAGGCCGGTGCCGTAGAGGGAGTAGGTGATCGGCCCACCGAGCGGGATCTCGTGGTCGCCGGCGAACCCGGCGATGATCGGGGCCAGGACGGCCGCGGTGAGCAGCGCGATCCGGCCGGTGGCGTGCAGGAGGGCGAACGCGGCCTCACGCCGGTCCTCCTCGACCTCCACGTTGATGAGCCGGGTGCCGATGGCCCAGGTCAGACCCGCGCCCAGACCCATGACGAACACCAGGACGGCCGACAGGACCATGTCGGTGACGGCACCGGCGAAGAACAGCGACAGCGCGGCCAGGATCACCGACAGGCCGAGGAAGCGTCGGCGGCTGAACTGCTTGAGGACCCGCGGTGCGGCGACCAGGCCCAGACCCAGGCCCAGGAAGAGCGCGGCCACCAGGACGCCGAAGCCGGCGTTGCCGGCACCGAGGTTCTCCACGTGCGGGCGTCCCGCACCGATGATCAGACCACCCGCGGCGCCGGTGACGGCGAGCGCGATGAGCACGCCCCGGGTGAGCGGGCCCGTGCCCACGGCCCCACGGCCCGCGCCGAGCGCGCGCATCAGCACGGCGTCCCGGTTGGGGCTCAGCGAGGACTTGGCCACGGTGTGCTTGGGCAGCGGCAGCCGGACGACGACGATCGCGGCCACGAAGAAGGTGACGGCGTTGAGGTAGAGGGCGACGTCCGCGGCGGGGTCGGCCATCGACGGGACCAGCGCGCCCAGGAGGTTGCCGATCGAGGCGAGGGCCGCGAAGAGCAGGGCCGCGACGGGGGCCGCGCCGTAGGTGGCCAACAGGGTGAGCCGGTCGGCCTGGCCCTGCATGCGCTTGGGGACGAGGCCGACGATCGTGGCGTCGCGCGCGGGTGTCCAGAACAGGGCCACGATCTCCGCGAGCAGGCCGGCGATCAGCAGCCACTGCAGCGCGAACCCGGGGACCAGCAGACCCATGACGGGGATGGACACGTACAGCAGGCCGCGCAGGACGTCGCCGCCGACCATCGTCCAGCGTCGGTCCAGGCGGTCGGCCACCGACGCGGCGAGGGGGCTGAGGAGTACCGCGGGCGCCAGCTTGATGGTGAGGACCGCGGCGACCACGAGGTACTGGACGAGGGCGGAACCCTCGGAGGTGAAGATGACCGCGAGGGACACCAGGGCCAGCAGGCTCAGCCAGTCACCCAGGCTGGACAGGGAAAGCGAGACCCACAGCCTTCGGAAGGGTGTGATCGCGAGGACGTTCTGCGCCTCGGCCGGCGCTCCCAGGGGTGCAGATCTGCTCATAGCGCTCAAGATTATCGATCAGGGGGAGAGGGACCGACAGGCGTCGGTCGCCTGTCCGGGGATTCGGGGGAGGCCTCCGAGGATCACGCACGTTTTCGTGTCCCCGTCGGTCCCACACAGCGTAGTACGGAAGATCATTCCCCGACAGGGGATGAGGTTCCGTCTGCGTCACGAAACGAAGCGGACCGCCCACCCGCGCGCCTTCCCCCGGATGGGGAGACACGGGTGGACGGCCGACCGGTACGGGCGTCACGGCCCGGGACGGTCCCGGTTCACTCGCCGGCGGAGGTCTTCGGCTCACCGGTCTTCTTGGCGGCGGGCTTGCGCGTCGTCGCCTTCTTGGTGGTGGTCGTCGTCTTCTTCGCCGTGGTCTTCTTGGCGGGGGTCTTCTTCGCCGCCGTCTTCTTGGCGGGCGCCTTCTTCTTGGCCGGCGCCTTGGCGCGGCGTTCGGCGAGCAACTCGACGGCGCGCTCGTCCGTGATGGACTCGACCTCGTCGCCCTTGCGCAGGGAGGCGTTGGTCTCCCCGTCGGTGACGTAGGGGCCGAACCGGCCGTCCTTGATCACCATCTTGGCGCCGCTCTCCGGGTCCTCGCCGAGCTCGCGCAGGGGCGGGGCCGCGGCGCGGCGACCGCGCTGCTTGGGCTGGGCGAAGAGCGCCTCGGCCTCCTTGAGGGTGACCGTGAACATCTGCTCCTCGTTCTCCAGGGAGCGACTGTCGGTGCCCTTCTTCAGGTACGGGCCGAAGCGACCGTTCTGCGCGGTGACGTCCTCACCGTCGAGCTGTCCCACCACGCGGGGCAGGGACAGCAGGCGGAGCGCGTCCTCCAGGGTGACCGTGTCCAGGTCCATGCTCTTGAGCAGCGAACCGGTGCGCGGCTTGACCTTGGCCTTGGCCTTGCTCTTGGGCTTGCTCTCGCCCTCGGCCTCCTCCGGGTCGGGGATGACCTCGGTGACGTAGGGGCCGTACCTGCCCGACCGGGCCAGGACGGTGCGCCCGGTCTCGGGGTCGACGCCGAGTTCGCGGTCGCCGCTGGGCTGGGCGAACAGTTCCTCGGCCTTGTCCGGGGTGAGCTCGTCGGGGGCCAGATCCTCGGGCACGTTGACCCGGTTGCCGTCACGGTCCAGGTAGGGGCCGAAGCGCCCGACCCGGAGCACGATGTCGGTCCCGGGCAGCGGCAGGGAGCTGACCTCCTTGGGGTCGATCTCGGACAGGTGGTCGCCCACCAGTTCCTTGAGCCCAGTCTCGTCCTGGCCCTCGGGGGTCCGGCCGCCGAAGTAGAAGCGTCGCAGCCACGGCAGGCTCTCGGTCTCACCGCGGGCGATGTCGTCGAGGACGTCCTCCAGTCGCGCGGTGAACTCGTAGTCCACCAGGTTCCCGAAGTGACGTTCCAGGAGCTGCACCACGGCGAAGGCGAGGAAGGACGGCACCAGGGCCGTGCCCTTCTTGAACACGTAGCCGCGGTCCAGGATGGTGCCGATGATGGCGGCGTAGGTGGAGGGGCGGCCGATCTCCCGCTCCTCCAGCTCCTTGACCAGCGTGGCCTCGGTGTAGCGCGCCGGCGGCCGGGTGCTGTGCCCCTCGGCCTCCAGGCTCTGCGCCTTGACCGGGTCCTCCTCGCTGAGCGCGGGCAGGCGGCGCTCACGGTCGTCCAGGTCGGCGGCGGGGTCGTCCGAACCCTCGACGTAGGCCTTGAGGAACCCGTGGAAGGTGATGACCTTGCCGCTCGCGCTGAACTCGACGACCTCGCCGTCGCTGGAGGTGCCCTCGATACGCACGGTGACGGACTCACCGACGGCGTCCTTCATCTGGGAGGCGACGGTGCGCTTCCAGATGAGCTCGTAGAGGCGGAACTCCGGGCCCTTGAGGCCGGTCTCGGCGGGGGTGCGGAAGGTGTCGCCGGCCGGGCGGATGGCCTCGTGGGCCTCCTGGGCGTTCTTGACCTTCTTGGCGTACACGCGGGGGCGGTCCGGCAGGTAGTCGCCGCCGTAGAGGCGTCGCACCTGGTCACGGGAGGCCTTGACGGCGCTGTCCGACAGCGTGGTGCTGTCGGTGCGCATGTAGGTGATGTACCCGTTCTCGTACAGCCGCTGGGCGACCTGCATGGTCTGCTTCGCGGACAGGTTGAGCTTGCGGGAGGCCTCCTGCTGGAGGGTGGTGGTGCGGAACGGCGCGTACGGCGAACGCCGGTAGGGCTTGCGCTCCACCGAGGACACCGTGAAGCCGGCATCGGCCAGGCGTGCGGCCAGTCCGCGGGCGGTGGCCTCGTCGAGGTGGCGCACGTCGCGGTCGGTGCGGATGGCGCCCTGGGGGGTGAAGTCGCGGCCGGTGGCGATGCGCTTGCCGTCGACCGACTGCAGGGTGGCCGGGAAGGTGGCGGGGCCGTCGTCGACCGCTCCCGCGGCGTCGAAGACCGCCTTGAGGTCCCAGTACTCGGCGGAGGTGAAGGCCATCCGCTCGCGCTCGCGCTCGACCACCAGACGGGTGGCCACGGACTGCACCCGGCCCGCCGACAGCTTCGGCATGACCTTCTTCCACAGCACGGGTGAGACCTCGTAGCCGTAGAGACGGTCCAGGATGCGCCGGGTCTCCTGTGCGCTGACCAGGCGGGTGTTGAGGTCGCGGGTGTTGTTCGCGGCGTGCCGGATGGCGTCCTTGGTGATCTCGTTGAAGACCATCCGACGGACGGGGATCTTGGGCTTGAGCTCCTCGCGCAGGTGCCAGGCGATGGCCTCGCCCTCACGGTCCTCATCTGTGGCGAGCAGGAGTTCGTCGGCCTCGGCCATGAGCTCCTTGAGCTTCTTGACGTGGGCCTTCTTGTCGGTGTTGACCACGTAGAGCGGTTCGAAGTCGCCGTCGACGTCGACACCGAGCCGCGCCCAGGACTCCCCCTTGTACTTGGCGGGGATCTCCGCGGCCTTGGTCGGCAGGTCACGGATGTGGCCGATACTGGACTCCACGACGTAGCCGCGCCCCAGGTAACCGGCGATGGTCTTGGCCTTGGCCGGTGACTCGACGATGACGAGAGCGGTCCCCGCCCCTTGGCTTCCGTTGTCCTTCGAGCCGTTCTTGCCGGCGCTGCCCTTCGTGGGTGGCACGCTGTTTTCCCCTACGTCTAGCCTTACGTGTTCTGTCGGCCGCGGTCCTTCGGCTCCCGTGAGAACCGACAGTAACCGAACTCCAGGCATTCCCCCGTCGGTGAGCGGACCGGGTCGGCCGCACCCGGGTTCGGTCCGTCGTCGCTTCGACGCCCTCACACCCACCGGCTCCCGCAGAATAAGCGGTCACCGGACCGGTGGCGGCCCATACCGTGCGTTCGTGACCGTGGTGGCCCTCTCCCTCGGCCCGTCAGGGGCTCTGACGAGCACCCTGAACACCCCGACGTAGTGACTTGCGTCACATTTATGGACGGCGGGGTGTTCTGCTTCCTGAATGCGGCGAGTCCTCCCGGATATTCCCGGGAGGACTCGACTCGTATGCGCGAACCGGTGGTCGTCACCTCCACTCCCCCGCAGTCCACCGCGTTCCTCACGGAACGGGAGTGCGGAGGCGACTTCCCCGACTCGATCCTGCACGGCGCCTGTGCGCCGCTCGCGGGCGTGGTGTTCCCCGGCCACCGACCGCCGCCCCGCCTCGGGAGGTGTGCGCCCACCGCAGTCCACCGCGTTCCTCACGGAACGGTGGGGCACACTCCCTCGGTCGGGCGGGTGACCGTGTCCGGATCACACCCCCCGCTCGGGTCCTCGACGGACCCGGCTTCGTCCTAGAGGCCGACGCCCGCGGCGCCCAGCAGGTCGCCCACGGGGTCGACCTGGGGCACCTCGGTGGCCTCGGGCAGCTCGTCGGCGCGCTCCGGAGCGTGCTCGGCCACGGCGTGGTCGGCGGTCTCGCTCAGGTCGTAGCCGACGGGCAGCATCTCGGAGACGGGGATCTCGGGCAGGCTGTCGACCACCGGAGCGCTCTCCAGCGCGGAGGACTGGGCCTCGGTCTCGGCGCTCTGGTGCACCACCTTGGCCTCGTCACCGGTGGAGGAGGCGCCCGCGACACCGGCCACGGCGCTCACGGCGTTGCCCGCGACGTTGACGGGAACGTCCGCGTCGGCCACGAGCTGGTTGCCACCGACCGCCGAACCGTTGCCGGAGGTGTGGATGTCGCGCTCGACGTCCTTGACCGTCGCACCGGTGTCGGTGGCCGCGGCACCGGCCACGCCGCCCACGGCGCCGACCGCGTTGCCCGCGACGTTCACGGGAACGTCGAGGTCACCGACGAGCTGGTTGCCGCCGACCAGCGAACCGTTGCCGGAGGTCGCGATCGACTGGTGCTCGCGGACCGGAGCCGACTGACGCAGCACGCCGGCGTCGACACCGGAGGTGTCGGGCAGGATCTGGGCGTTCTCGGTGACCTCGGTGACCAGGTCCGTCGCGGTGAGCGGCGCGGACTGGTGCTCCACGGGGGCGCTCTGGTGGTCGCGCACGATCGCGTCGGCGTCGGTCGCCGCCGCACCGGCCACGCCACCGACGGCGCCGACCGCGTTGCCGGACACGTTCACGGGAACGTCGAGGTCGCCGACGATCTGGTTGCCGCCGAGCAGCGAACCGTTGCCGGAGGTCGCGATCTCGGGGTCGTCGTACTTGTGGCCGTGGCCGGCCTCGTGCAGGACCTTGGAGTCGCTGGCGGTGCTGGAGGCACCCGCGACGCCGCCGACGGCGCCGACCGCGTTGCCCGTGACGTTGACCGGGATGTCACCGTCGATGACCAGCTGGTTGCCGCCGAGCACGGAACCGTTGCCGGAGGTGTGCACCTCGTTGTGGTGGTGGTCGATCACCTTGGCGTCGCTGCCGGTGCTCGAGGCACCCGCGATGCCGGCGACGGCGCCGACCGCGTTGCCGGTCACGTTGACCGGGACGTCGCCATTGACGACGGCCTGGTTGCCGCCGAGCAGCGAACCGTTGCCGGAGGTGGCCGCGTCGCTGTCGGCCAGGGCCACGCCACTGCCCAGGGCGACGAAGCCCGCGGCCATGAGCACGGTCTTCGCAGAGGTTCCAGCCCACTTACGCATGTGGGAAGTCCTTTCGAGAGAACGAGTGAGTGAGAAGGTGTTGTGCATGGGGCCACAGGCCGTTCCACACCCCTGGGTGGGGCATGGGCCTTCGGCCAAGGCCGGGGATCATCCGGACGGCTCCGCACCTGGGCGGTGCGTCTTCGTCTGGCTGTCGGGTGCGTTCACGTCGCGTCTGCGCTGGCTGCGCACTGACGTCCACACCCCGTCGACCAGCTCCGCTCTGGGTGAGCGGCGGCTGACGTGAACCCCGAGCACAAGGCCGTGGCCGGTGCTGCGGGACTCGCGTCAACCCCCGGGCCCGGGGGCCCGGGAAGCCGATCAGGCCCGTGCCCTGCGGCGCCGGCCGAAGAGGATCAGGCCGATCCCCGTGGCGACCGCGAGCACCGCGGCGGCGGCCAGGCCGGTCAGAGCGCTCTGGTCCGCGCCGGTGAGGGCGAGACGGCTCTCGTCCGCGGGGGCCTGGGCCGGGTCGGAGGCCGCGACCACGAGGTCCTCGGTCCGCTCGGAGGCCTCGTCCGAGGGGGTGCCGGAGGGCTCCGGGGAGGGCTCCTGAGTGGGCTCCTCCTCCACCTCCTCGTCGATCTGCCCCTCACGCTCCTCCTCCGGCTCCTCCGCCGGGGCCTCCTCCTCGGGGGTCTCCGTGCCGGGCTCCTCCGGGTCGTAGCCGTCCCGGTCACCGTCCGGCTTCTCACCGGGGCCGGGCTCGGAGACCTCGGCCTCTCCGTCGACGCAGTCGGCGCCGGCGAGACCGAGCACCGCGATGGCGTTGCCGCAGAGGTTGATGGGCGCGTCCACGTCGGCGCCGATCTGGTTGCCTCCGCCGATCGAACCGTTGCCGCTCGTGGCGATGTCGGCGTGGGCGGTGCCGTAGGCGGTGGTGGCGAGGAGGCCGGCGGCCAGCAGGGCCGCGACGCGGGTGTGGGTGTTCTGGGTCATCGGGTCTCGTGTCCTTTGGTCGACAAGGAGGTCTGTCTGCCACTTGTGGACCACGGACGGTTCCCGGCATGAAGCCCGGGAGTATGCACGCCCACCTCGACATCGGTGGAGCGGCTGTGCGCGAGGCGCACCGACCGGCCGCGGTCCCTTACGGGAAGCGGCTAGTCGGGAGAGAAGGAGGGGTCGTCCGCGGCGTCGCGCACGACCAGGGTCGGGTCGCCGGGAAGGGCGACCCGCTGGGCCCGGAGCACCATGTGGCCGGACCGGTTCATGAGGAACCCGGCGGCACCGGGAGCCGGGAAGGACGGGGCCGACGCACCGGTGGCGTCAGGACCCGGCTGGTGGTGGGAACCACCGGCGATGAGACGGATGCGCTCGGCGTCGTCGCTCTCCTGGGCGGTCTGCCCGGCGACGGTCCGTGCCGCCTCCGCGGCCACGCGCAATCCGGTCTCGGTCACATGGGCGGGCACACCGTGATCGACGTGCGGGCGCCCCCGGCCGGACTCCTCGTCCTCGTCCTCGCGCTCGTCGGCGTCGGAGCCGCGGACGGAGGAGGTGGCGGGGTCTTCCGTGCCGCCGAGGAGCGGCAGGCCCAGCGGGCCGCCGGACTCGGTGACCGAGTCGATGCCGGTGTGACCGACGGACTCGGCGAGCCCTTCGGTGACACCGTCGACGAGCGTCCCCTCACGCAGGGACTCGTCGGTGGCCTTCACCACGTCCTTACCGGTGCGGGCGACCCCGTCGACGAGGCCCGAGGCCCCGCGCGTGGTCTCGTCGACGACCTGTGCGGTGTCGTTCACCGCGGTGTCGGCGACGGAGCCGATCGTGGTCTCCCGCAGGGTCGCGGAGACACCGCTGTCCTCCAGGGCGCTCGCGGGAAGCGAGGACGCCTGTGTGACGGCGGTGTCGGCGACGGCCTCCGTGGAGGCGGCGGCGCGGTTCGCGGTCTCGGTGACCCGGCCCTGCCGGATCTCCTCGGTCGCGGCCTGGCCGGTGCGTTCGGCGGACTCCCCGACGCCCAGGACACTGTCGACGAGCCCACCGGACTCGGCGCCGGTGTCACTGTGCGCGACACCGATACCGCCGGCGATCCACGCGACGGCGACGATTCCGGACAGGAGCAGCAAACGGGCGCAGGCACCACGGGCATTGCGAGCAGCGCGACTGGTCGACACCAGCCACTCTCGGCTCGCGAGCACCATGGATGCCCCCTTGTCTGACTGCTACTGGACGGTCCCGCGCGGCAACGTCACCCGCGGTCGGACGTTCGGGTCCCCCGAAAAGACGAGAGCACCGTCGAACTGAAAGCAACTGTAACATCACGCTGAGTCATCATGGAGGGAAAAACGAACCGCCCCAAGAAATTCTCGGAGCGGTTCGTCCGGTTTCGCAGGCGTTCGCCCGGAAGAATTCCGGTCAGCTCATGTCGAGGAATCGGTCAAGAACCCGAACGCCGAAACGCAGACCGTCCACCGGGACGCGCTCGTCCACCCCGTGGAACATGCCGGCGAAGTCCAGCTCCGGCGGCAGCTTGAGCGGGGAGAACCCGTAGTTGCGGATCCCCAACCGGGAGAAGCTCTTGGCGTCGGTGCCCCCGGACAGGCAGTACGGAACGGCCTTGGCCCCCGGGTCCTCCGCCAACAGCGACTCCGACATCGCCGAGACCAACCCTCCGTCGAAGGAGGTCTCCACCGCCGGCAGGTGGTGGATGAACTCCCGGGACACCTTCGGGCCGAGGAGCTCGTCCACCTTGGCGAAGTACGCGTCCTCGGTTCCCGGCAGGAAGCGCCCGTCCACCTGGGCCGTGGCCTCACCCGGGATGACGTTGGCCTTGTAGCCGCCGCCCAGCACCGTCGGGTTCAGGGTGTTGCGCAGGGTGGCGCCGATCATCTTCGCGATCGGACCCAGCCGCGCCACGGTCGCGTCGACGTCCTTCTCGTCGAAGGGGATCCCGAACTCCTCGCAGATCTCCTCCAGGAAGGTCCGCACCGTCGGGGTGAGCTGCACCGGGAACTCGTGCGTGCCCAGCCTGGCCACCGCGGCGGCCAGCTCGGTGACGGCGTTGTCCCGGTTGGTCATCGACCCGTGCCCGGCGGTGCCGCGCGCGGTGAGCTTCATCCACGCGATGCCCTTCTCCGCCGTCTCCACCAGGTACAGGCGCCGGTTCTCGTTGACGGTGAACGAGAACCCGCCCACCTCGCTGATGGCCGCGTCGCAGTCCGCGAACAGTTCGGGGTGCTCGTTCACGAGGTACTGGGCGCCCCAGGTACCGCCGGCCTCCTCGTCGGCGACGAAGGCCAGGACCACGTCGCGCGGAGGACGACGCCCCTCGCGCAGGCGCTGCCGCATCATGGCCAGCACCATGGCGTTCATGTTCTTCATGTCGACCGCGCCGCGCCCCCACACGCAGCCGTCGGCGACCTCGCCGGCGAACGGGTGGTGCGTCCAGTCCTCGGCCGCGGCGGGCACCACGTCGAGGTGCCCGTGGACGAGCAGCGGCGGACGGCTGGAGTCCTCGCCCGTGATCCGCGCCACCACACTGCTGCGCCCGGGGTGCTTCTCGTAGATCCGCGACTCCACCCCGACCTCGTCGAGACGGCCGGCGACGTACTCCGCGGCCTTGCGCTCTCCGGGGCCGGAATGGTCCCCGTAGTTGGAGGTGTCGAACTCGATGAGCTCCCGGCACAGGTCGACGACCTCGACCTCCGCCGCGCTCAGGTCCTTGTCTTCCGTCATCTGGCTCTCCCGTCTGCCGGCCGCACCTTCTGCCCTAGACACTGTCACGGTCGACCCCCGCCGGAAAACTGGTTCTGACCCCCTCAGACCTTTGCTATGGTTGGACCTGTTCGGCGCCGCAAGCGCTGAACGCCCACGTCCGGGTGGCGGAATAGGTAGACGCGCTAGCTTGAGGTGCTAGTGGCCGTTAAGGCTGTGGGGGTTCAAGTCCCCCCTCGGACACCAACGAAAGACCCTGCATCGCAGGGTCTTTTTCGTGTTCCGGGGGTCCTTCACGGGGGCCGCTTCCACAGCGCACGGGCACCCTCTCCCCCGTTCGAGGAGACCGACGGTGCGCAGGGAACGACCACCTCGTGGCCGGCGCACCGACCTGTCTCCGAGAGGAGGGTCGGGCCGGTGGTCGGGAAGACCGCGCGTGTGCGCCGGCGGCCCCGAGAGGTTCGCGGCCCCGCCCGGGGTCCGAGGGTTCCTCAGCCGGCCGGGTGCAGCACGAGGGCGCGGAGGGCGTCGGCCCCGAGGGGTTCGCGGCCGGTCAGGGGCGACTCGACGGTGCCCTGCTCGGCGAAGCGGGTGTGGACGGCCCGCAGGATCTCGGGGTCGACTTCGGCGGGGACCTGGTTGACCACGACGGTGCCCAGGCGGAAGCCGGTGTCGGCGAGCTCCTTGGCGGCGCGGTCGGTCTCGGCCAGGACCATACGGCGGGGCACCAGGACGAGGCGGACCTCGGCGTCCTCGCGCAGACGCGTGGCCGCGCGTTCGAGCCTGCGGCGGCGGGCGTGCAGCTTCTCCAGGAGCGGATCGTCGGTGTTCTCCTGGGTTCCGCCCACCACACCGACGGCGAACCGGTCGGCGTCGACGGCGCGTTCGCGCTGCCGCGCCAGGCCTTGGACCCAGGGGGTCAGCAGCTCGGGAAGGTGGAGCAGGCGCAACAGGTGTCCGGTGGGGGCGCTGTCCACCACGAGGCGATCCCACCGTTCGGGCACCTCCTCCATGGTGGCCATGAGCAGATCGGCCAGGGCCGACTCGGCCATGCCGGGCCCGGCGGCGGCGTGTTCGAGGTGGCGGGAGACGGCGGGCAGAATCTCTCGGGGCAGGGCCCGCGCCGCGTCGTCGCCGATCCGCCGCACCCGACGGCGCAGGGCGGCGTCGGCGTCGGGTTCGCGCGCCCACAGGTTGTCGACCACCCGGACGGGTTCGTCACCGAGGGGAACGGCGAGCGCGTCACCGAGCGAGTGAGCCGGGTCGGTGGACACCAGCAGAGTGCGCAGACCCTGGTCGGCGCAGCGGAGGGCGTGGGCCGCGGCCATGGTGGTCTTGCCGACACCCCCCTTGCCACCGAAGAAGACGATGGCGGGCGCCTCGGGGGCCTGCTCCGTCCGCGCGGACCGTCGGAACCTCAACAGCACACCCCCGGTCCTCCCAGGTCGTCGTTGCCCATACGTTGGTGCCATTCGTGCAGGTCGGCGACCATGTAGGGGATCAGGTCGAGGGTCTCATAGGACACGGGGCCCTCCACTCCCAGGGTCTCCAGGAGCAGAAGGGCCCGCAGCGTGTCGTGCTGGGTGCGGGCCTCCCGGCGCACTTCCTGGCGCCACTTGGAGGTGAAGACCTCTTCATGGAAGGCCTCCAGCCTCTTCCAGGCGTCACGTACGCGGGAGAGCGCACCCAGCGGGTTCACGGTCCCTCTACTCCTTCTGGTCGGTGGTCTCGGCCGTCTCCTCGGCCTCGGTGGCCGCGGTCTGCGGCAGGGAGCGCGCGGCCCAGGCCTTGCGCAGCGCGATGGAGGCCTCGACGATCAGCCAGATCGCCAGGGCGAAGATGATGAAGTCGAGCGGCGCGAGCAGGAAGCGGTCGATGAGGTCGTCGGACCGGACGAACGCGATCAGGTTGACGATCAGCGCCCACGAGGTCATGACCAGCAGGAAGGCCAGTGGGATGAGGATCGCCAGCGGGTTGCGTCCGCGCTTGGTCACCCACACGGCGATGACGGCGAGCGCCAGGCCCGCGGTGATCTGGTTCGTGGTGCCGAACAGCTGCCACAGGGTACCGAAGGCGAAGTCGCCCGGGATGAGGGCGAGGGCCAGGGGAACGACGCTGGCGACCAGGGTCGCGGCGGTGAGGTTGCGGGCCAGCGGACGGAAACGGATGATCTCCGCGATCTCCTGGACGATGTAGCGCTGGAGGCGCACACCGGTGTCCATGGTGGTGGCGGCGAAGCTGACCACCACGACGACGGCGAAGATGACGCCGATCTCGAGCGGGACGCCGAGGTTGTTGGCGAACTGACCGACGCCCTCGACGAAGTTCCCGGTGGCGCCGGCGGAGGCCGAACCGAAGTCGCTGTAGAGACCGTTCCAGTCGGCGAGCGGCGAGGCGGAGGCGGCGACCACACCGGCGGTGCAGGCGAGGATCGAGCAGACCGCGAGCGTGCCCTCACCGGCGGCGCCCAGGTAACCGACCATCCGGGTGTCGGTCTCCTTGTCGATCTGCTTGGCGGTGGTGCCGGAGGAGACGAGGCTGTGGAAGCCGGAGATCGCACCGCAGGCGATGGTGACGAACAGCAGCGGGAACCACGGCGGCGAGTCGGCCGGGATGTCGCTGTTGATCATCGGCGCCACGATCGTGTCCCAGCCGACGATGACGCCCAGGAAGATGACGACGAAGGCCAGCATCATCTGGTGCAGGTTGATGTAGTCGCGCGGCTGCAGCAGCATCCACACCGGGATGCGGGAGGCGATGAACGCGTAGACGAACAGCAGGATGATCCACACCGTGTTGGGGGTCATCCCCATCGCCTCGGAGACGCCGGAGATGTCGATCGGGAACATCACGCCGATCGGGATGCACACGTACACCAGGGCCAGCGCGATGATCGACGGCACCAGTGCGGCGGTGCGGCGCTTGTAGACGATCTGTCCGACCGCGATCGCGAGGGGGATCTCCACCAAGACCGGGAGGACGGCGGCCGGGTAGTTCACGAACAGGTTGGAGATCACCACGGCGAACACGGCGTTGACCATGGTCAGCAGGAAGAAGATGATCACCAGGAACAGCGTCCGTGAACGCTTGCTGATGACCTCTCCGGCCAGGGTGCCGATGCTGCGGGCCTTGTGCCGCACGGACACCACGAGGGCGCCGAAGTCGTGCACACCCGCCGCGAAGACGGTGCCGAGGAGGATCCACGCGAGCGCCGGACCCCAGCCCCAGAACACGGCCACGGCCGGACCGACGATGGGTGCGGCTCCGGCCACCGAGATGAAGTGGTGGCTGAAGACGATGTGACGGTTGGTCGGAACGAAGTCGACGCCGTCTTTGTAGGTGTGCGCGGGGGTGACGTACCCCGGTTCCAGCGCGTACACCTTCTCTGCGAGGTAGCGCGAGTAGTAGCGGTAGCCGAGTGCGAACACCGCCACGGACGCGAGGAGGACGAAGGCTGCGGGCATGACCGTGGCCTACCTTCCGCAATCCTGGCCCGAGCCCGCGTGATCGTCGAACCCGGACCCTTCGCCCGGTGATCACGCCTGCTCGGACGATGGGTTAAGGTCACCAGAAATTAACATGCGACATTCTTCACTTATAAGGTCTGACCTTGAATGACCTGATCACGGTTTGGCAGCGATCCACCGTTGGGGAACTCAGCTGGATCTCCCCGTCCGGACCCACGGGCATCCCGGTGGTGCCGCTGATGCTGCGCGATCGCGTCTGCGTCGCGCTTCCCTACTCGATGGCCGACCTCGCGGACACGCTCCGTGGCGGACACGCGGCGTTCAGTGTGACCGACCAGGGGGCCGGCGGCCGGACCGCTCTGGTGGGCGTCGGGCCCGTCGACGTGGTCGAGGACCTGGAAGGCGTCGAGTTCGTGGAGTCGCTGGTGGAGCAGGAGGCGCTCAAGCATCCGCCCACCCGGCTGCGCGGGGACAGTCTCATCGCGCGCCGGGAGAACTGGTGGTGGGTACCGAGGGTGATCGTCTCGCTCACCTCGGTGGAGGACACCCACGAACTGCATCCGCGCACCCGGTCCACGGACGCGCTCCTGGTCCGCGATCGGTCCGGCCGCCCGGTCGTCGAGGTGGTCACGGCCGACCAGTGGTCCGACCACTCGGGGGCGAGCATCGACCTGTGGGCCCGCGGCGGAACGCTCCTGGAGGGAACGGATGAACCGGTGTTCACTTTTTCTCACCAGTACAGCCTCGACTTCGAGCGGTGGGAGCGCTGGTCCCGTACGGGTCGGCTCCACGGGGAGTCCCTGACGGTCGAGCAGGCCGAGGGGGCGCCCCACGGAACCGGACCCTCGGGGCCGTTGCCCCCCTACGGCCTGCTGGAACGTTACGCCAACCACCGATCTCTGGCCCGCGCGTGCCGGCGCGGCATCGCGAAGGGTGAACGGCGCCGCCCGTCCGAGTGAGACCAGCGCCCCCACGTGCTCCCCCGCTGCCCGCGCCAGAACCGGGAGAACGTGCCGCGACGACGCGGCCCGACCGCACACGGGCCGAGGAGGCCGCCGAGCGCGGCCCTGGGGAGTGGGAGACGTGCGCGCGGGCGACTGACCCCCGTGCGCGGGTGCCCGGGGTTCGAGCTCCGATCCCTGTGCACGGACCGGAGCTCACGTATGTCCCGCCGTGTCAGGGCTTCCAGGCGGCGGGGTCGGTGCCCCAGCGGGTGGCGGTGTGCGCCCAGTCCTCGGGGCCGCCCTCGTAACGCACCGGGGAGAGGGCGTACCGCAACCGCCCATAGGGCGACGGCGCCTCGGTCAGCCACTCCTCGGGGTCGTGACTCCCCTCCCCCGGGTGCGAGGCGACGATGTCGTGCAACAGCCACGACGCGGTCCCGGCCAGGGAGAAGCGCAGCCGCCGCCCACGTCCGTCGACCTGCCGGTCCGTGAGCGCCCGCAACACCCCCGCGGCCAGGAGGTAGCCGGTGCCGTGGTCCAGGGCCTGCGCGGGCAGGACACCGGGTGCTTCGTCCTCGCCCGCCTCGATCGCGGCGATGCCGGTGGCCGCCTGCACCAGGCTGTCGAAACCCCGGCGTTCCGACCACGGCCCCGACGGGTCCCAGGCGCGCAACCGGGCGACCACGAGCCCCGGACGGCGGGCGATCAGGTCCTCGGTCGCCAGTCCGCGCCGGTCCAGGGAACCGGGTCGGTAGCCGCAGACCACCACGTCCGCCGTGGCGATGAGACCTTCCAGGGTGGCGCGACCCTCCACCGAGTCCAGGTCGACCAGGGCCGAGCGTTTGCCCGGCCCGGTGTCGATGTGGCTGTCGGGGTCCTCCGGCATGCCGGTCGGGTCGATGCGCAGCACGTCCGCGCCCAGGAGCGCGAGGGTGCGGGTGGCGACGGGACCGGCGATGACGCGGGTCAGGTCCAGGACCCGCACCCCCGACGCGGGCAGCGCGGCCGGGCCCAGTCCGCGCCCACCGGCCTCCCCGCGCGGTGCGACCTCCGCCAGGGGCGGGCGTCCCCGCGCCGGGGCACCACGTTCGGGGGCCGGGGCGACCGCCACGGCCAGCCCGCCGGCGGCGTACACGCGCTCCTGAACCTCCGCGGCCGGGAGCGTGGCCAGGGTGGCGGCGAGCCTGCCCGGCAGGTCCTCGGGTCGGCCCCCGGGGTCGACGCCGAGCGCCCCGAGCAAACGCTCCCGGTGGTGGGGGTAGTTGGCGTGGGTGCGGACCCGACCGTCGGCGGCCCGCCAGAACCCGGACAGGGGGGCGAAGGG
>NZ_QOCZ01000080.1 GCF_018207095.1 Nocardiopsis sp. MG754419
CGTGAACGGAGGGCGGGCGGGGCGATGGCGGACTGGATCGAGGAGACCCTGGCGCGGGGGCGTGCGGGCAAGGCCACCGAGAGGGTGCTGTACGTGCTGCGCGACGAGCCGCGGTTCGCCTCCTACGCGACCGCGGCCGAGGTCGCGGAAAGGGCCGAGGTCAACGTGGCCACCGTGGTCCGCGCGGCCCAGCAGCTGGGCTACGCCGGGTGGCCCGCGCTGCGGGTGGAACTGCGCTCGCGCTACCTGGCCTCGCTGAGTGCGGGGGAGGTGTTGGCCGAACACGCCGGTTCCGACGCCGATCCGGTCCGGGCGGCGGTGCGATCGGACCGGGAGAACCTGCGGCTGTTGGAGAGCACGCTCGACCCCGAGCGGGTGCGGGCGATCGCCGCCGCCCTCCACGGCGCCCGCCGCACCCTGGTCCTGGGTTCGGGCACCTTCGCGGCGCCCGGGGTCCAGCTCTCCCATGCCGCCCGGATCATGGGCTATGACGTGGGCCTGCACGACTCCGGTGGTACCGCGCTGGTCAACGCCCTGGCGCGGATGGACGAGCGCGACCTCCTGGTGGTGTGCGACCTGTGGATGCTGCCCCTGGCGCTGCGTCGGGCCACGGAGATCGCGGCCGAGGAATCGGTCCCGGTCGCCCTCATCACCGACCGTCGCGACTCGCCCCTGGCCTCGGTGGGCGCCCACGTGGTCGTCGTGCCGAGTGAGGGCGTGGGCATGTTCCCCTCCCTCACCGCGGCCATGGTGGTCGTGCACGCGGTCCTGGCCGAACTGGCGCGGATCGGCGGGGACCGGGCCCTGGCCGCGGTCCGTCGCACCGAACGGCTGTGGGAGCGCGCCGACCTGTTCTAAGTGAGACAGGTCACACTGAATGCAACATCTATTGCATATCGGACGTCGGTGCTGGTTACATCGGGCTCCACCCGCAGTTCACCCATTCGTGTCCCCTCCCGAGGCAACCCATGCAAACGACCCACCTGATCCTCATCACCCTCTATCTCGTGGTGATGGTCGGTATCGGCCTGTACTACACCCGGTCCTCCAAGGTGCGCACCGGAGAGGACTTCCTCTTCGCCGGCCGGAGCCTGTCCACCCCCGTCATGATCGCGACCCTCATCGTCACCTGGGTCGGGTCGGGCACGATCATCGGTGGCGCGAACTTCGCCTACAACCACGGCCCCATGGCGGGCATGGTGTTCTTCGCCGGCACGCCCCTGGGCATCCTCGTCCTGCTGCTGGCCGCGCGCCGCATCCGTCGAGCGGCCCGGCACACCGTGCCCGAACTCCTCGAAGCCCGCTTCGGCACCGGGGTGCGCACGGTCGCGGCCGTCGTGACCAGCATCGCCTACATCGGCCTGGTGGCCTCCCAGTTCGTGGGCGGCGGTTACATCCTCGCCCTCGTCACCCCGCTCACCCCCACCCAGGGCGCCCTGGTCGTCGCGGCGGTCGTCACCATCCTCACCGTCACCGGCGGTCTGTTCTCCGTCGCCTACACCGACTTCGTCTCCGCCATCCTGGTGTTCGGCGCCCTGATCGTGGCCGTGCCGATCGTCCTGGTCGCGGTCGGCGGACTGCCGGTCTACTGGGAGGGCCTGCCCGAGGCCGCACGCACCCCCACCGGCGGACTCAGCCCCCTCCAACTGCTCGGCTACTTCCTTCCGCTCTTCCTGCTCCTGCTGGCCGACCAGAACCTCTACCAGCGGTTGGCCGCGGCCAAGGACGAGCGCGCCGCCCGCAACTCCACCCTGGGCATGCTCATCGCCAGCTTCTTCGTCTTCGTCCCGGTGATCATCCTGGCCACCTCCGCGGCCGTGCTCATGCCCGGGATCAACGGCGACGAATCGGTGCTGCGCCTGGCCTCCGACGGTCACCTGCCCACGCTCATCGGAGGCCTGCTGCTGGCCGGCGCCGTCGCGTTCGTCGTCACCACCGGGTCGTCGTTCATGCTCTCGGGCGCCTCCAACATCGCCTACGACCTGTTCGCCAGGTTCGGCGGCGACCGTATGGGGGAGCGGAGCACCCTGATGGTGCAGCGCACCTCCGTCGTGGCCATCGCCCTGGTCGCCATCGCGCTGGGACTGTACTTCCCGACCGTCCTGGACCTGCAGATGTACTCCTACACGGTCTACGGTGCGGCCATCACCCCGGCCGTGCTGGCGGTCCTGTTCTGGAAGCGCGCCACCACCGCCGGAGCCGTGGCGGCCCTGATCACCGGTGCCACCGTCACCATCGGCTGGGAGCTGGCCGGAGCCCCCGGCGGCTTCAACGGGGTGATCGTCGCGCTGCCCGCGGCCGTGCTCGCGCTGGTCGTCGCCAGCCTGCTCACCAAGGCCCCGGACACCCGGACCCTGGAGGCCGCCGGCGTGGACTGACCACCGGACCCGCCCCATCGAAACCCGGTGTGCGCCGGGCGGAAGGGGGACCGTGCGACCCACGTGTCCCTTGCCCCGCCCGGCGCCGCCATGTCCGGGCCGCTTCGGCCAGGGCAAGGGAGACGTGGGGTACGCCTCGCCGGGTCCTGTGGGCGAGGACGCTCCGGGGAACCGGTGTCAGGACTCGTGGTCCACCTGGGGGACCGAGGCGACCCGCGCCACGTCCGCGCCGATCTCGCCCGCGGCGCGCGACAGCGGCGGCGGATGGTGCCGAGTGAGGTGTTCCATCGACGTCTCGGCGGTGTGCGCGTCGACGTCGATCGCGGCGAACACCCGCCCCGTCCGTCGCGCAGGGGCGCCGACACCGAGCGGACGCCCCGGGACGGGTCCTCGTCGGTCAGCGCCCAACCGCGTGCGCCCACCTCGCGCAGCACCGCGCAGCGTTCCTCCGCGTCCGGTCGCCAGAGCGGATCCACGCCCGAACGCGAGGGCTCGGCGAGTACACGCTCGACCGCCTCCGGTGACAACGCCGACAACAGCACCTTGCCCGGCGAGGTCCGCGGGGCCGGGAAACGCGTACCGATCCGCACCGACAGGGTGACGATCCCGGGCACCGCCACCCGCGCCACGTACACGATGTCCTACCCGTCCAACCGCGCGATCGAACACGACGCGCCCGTGCGTTCGGACAACTCCTCCAGGTGCGGACGGGCCACGTCCCACAGTCCCATCGAGCGCACGTAGGCCATGCCCAGTTCCAGAACCCGTGGTGTCAGCGAGTCTCCCTGACGCTCCGCGCGCACGTACCCCGGTTCCCGCAGGGTGAGGAGGACACGCCGGCCCGGTGCCCCTGGCGACCTCGGCCGGCGTCATCGTGGCCGGTGCGGACGGAAGGCGCGGATCACGTCCGGCCCGCGTGCCAGGGACTCGGTGAAGTCGGGACCGACACCCTCGCGCGGCATGGTCTCTCCCGTCGGTGTCGTGGAGGCGCCGGCATATCCAGCGGCCGCCCGCCGAACCCCAACGGTCGGCGCCGGGGCCCGCCCCGGCGCCGACCGTCCCCGGAGCCGCCCCGCTCAGCGGCCCCGGGTGCTCGCATCCCGGAAATCGGTGTAGGTGTAGGGGTTGTCCAGCACCTTGGACTCGGGAATGTCGGGGTTCATGCCGGCCTGCCAGGCGTCCTCGCCCACGGACGAGCGCAGGTGCTCGATGGTGGCCTCGATGTCACGGCGCACCGCCGCCAGGTCCACGCCGACGAGACGGTGGTCGTACTTGACCACCCGCCCGTCGACCAACACCGTGTGGACGTCGGCGCGCTGGGCCTGGAAGGCCACGTGACCGTACGGGTTGAGCAGGGGGAACGACACCGGCGAGGTGTCGTTGCGCAGCAGGACCAGGTCGGCCTTGGCGCCGGGGGCGATCCGCCCCAGGTCGTCACGGCCCAGCGCCCGTGCCCCACCCCGGGTCGCCCACTCCACCACCTGCGGGGCGCGCAACGCCGCGTGCGTGACGGTCTCGCCCTTGAGGTGCGCCTCCAGGTGCTCGCGCGACCGGTCGGCGCCCAGGGTGGTCCGCATGGCGCTGAACAGGTCGCCGCTCCACCACACGCTGGTGTCCATGGACAACGACACCGGGATGTCGTAGGCACGCAGCCTCCACGTGGGCGGGTGGCCCTGACCGGCGCTCTGCTCGCTCTCGGTGGATACCGACACCGAACCACCGGTGGCGGCGATGCGCTGGTAGGAGTCCTCCGACAGGGACGCGGCGTGCACGTAGATCGTGTCCGGACCCATGAACCCGTGCTCGTGCATGAGCCGGATGCCGTGGTCTCCGGTGGCGCCCCACACCCCGGCGTGGGTGGTCACCGGGAGCCCCAGCTCCCGGGCGACCTCGAAGGCCGGGCGCTCGGGGAACTCCGGGTCGCCGGTGACGTCGAAGGCCACCTGCAGCCCCAGGCGGTCGTTGCCGCGGTGGCGTTCGACGAAGGCACGGAACTCGGGGGTGGCGGTCCATTCCGCGGGGGCGTGCTGGATGTCGCCGTACGCCAGGACGTACCGGCCGGGGGAGCCCAGGAGGGCGTCGGCGGCGGCGTCGGCGTGCTCGGGCGTCCGCAGACCGTGGGACCAGTCGACCATCGTGGTCACACCGGCCTCGATGGCCTCCAACGCGGCGAGGGTGTTGCCGGCGTGGATGTCCTGCGGGCGGAAGTGGTGACCGTGTTCAAGGTAGTACCAGACGAAGTACTGGGCCAGGGTCCAGTCGGCGCCGTAGCCCCGCATGGCGGTCTGCCACATGTGCCGATGGGTGTCGACCATGCCCGGCATGACGATGCCGCCGCGGGCGTCGATCTCCGCGGTGCCCTCGGGTACGGCCAGGCCGGAGCCCACTGTCGCGATCCGGTCGTCGATCACCAGCACGTCCGCGTCGTGCAGCATCGTGTGGGCGGCGTCCATGGTCAGAACGGTGCCGCCGCGCAGCACCACCGGGCGGCCCGGAGGGACGTCGCTGTGGCTGTTCATGGAGGAACTCCCTCATATGGCGGGACGGATCGACGGCTTCGCACGCGGTCCGCGGAACGTGTCCACGGACGAGGGTCCGCTGTGCGGCCGTCGGTGTGTTGTGCGCTGTTCGCCTCACCGGACTACCCCTCAAGAGGCATCGAACACGGCCGATACCGGCGAGATTTCTCCTGAAAAAGGGTGAACCCGCCTCAGGGATCGGCGCGGAACCGCAACGGCGGACGTTGGTCCGTTCCGTGGACACGGGAGGAGAGAAGAGAAAGGCCAGGGGCACCGGCCGCCGGGGACACGAGACCGGACGTACCACCCGTCCCCGCGCCGAGTGCGGCGGTGGGACGGGCACCGCCGGAGGGGGGAGGGGTGCGCCCTCCGACAGGCCCTCGCCTGCGACCGCGTCCGTTCCTACCCCGGGTACCGGATCCGCGCCGGCCCCCATGAGCATGCCGCTCGGGCCCTGGTTCGCCGAGGGGTGCGGCGCTCGCGCCGGCGGTGGCCGGGGTGCTTCTGATCCGGCCGGTGGGCGTTCGGTGGCCGATTCCGCGAACCGGAGCCCCGGTCCGCGCATCGGAGCCAAGGGCGGTGGCGATCTCGACGCCGCAGCCCTACACATTCGCAGGAATGGAACGGAAGACTCACGCTGTGTCCCCCACAACAGCCTCCACCCCCGATCCCGACGACATCGACGGTGTGGAGGGCGAAGCCGCCGACCCCGTGACCACGACGCCACCTTCGCCGGGCGACCGTTGGAGCGCCTTCGCCCGCGGACTGGTCCATGCCGGTCTCCTCGCCGCGACTGCCGCGACCGTCGTCAGAGAGTTCGAGGAACCCGCGTCCGTCGAGTCGGTGCCGCCCTTCTTCGTGGCCTTGGTCGTCCTGTTGCTCATCGGGGCGTGCTTCACGGGAACGCCTCAGCGGGAGGTCCGATCCCTGCGCCTGAGGAACGCGCTGCTCGCCGTGGTGGCGACCGCGGGGACCGTTCTCTTCATCCCCCTCGAGGCCTTCGCGTGGACCCTCACCTTCACCCAGGAGCCGATTCACACGCCATCGATCGCCCCATCGATGCTCTGGATCGGTGTGGCCGCGGTCGCGACCGGGGCCTGGATCGGAGCCCTACGTGACCGCCCCGGTCCGGTTCCGATCGGCGGGCGGGGCGTGGGCGCCGTGGTCCTGGGGGTGGTCGTGCTCGGCGTGGTGGTCCTGTCGTTCCACCGGCCCGTCGTGCATCGATGGGACGAGGACCCGGGCATCGCCGCGCCTGTCCCGGCGCAGGCGCAGGAAGTCGTCTGGGAATGGGATGCCGACGGGTCGACCGTGCGCGTGGTCCACTCCGGTACCCATGGGCCGATCGTCGATGTCTCCGACGGTCTGGTGGCGCTCGCCGGATCCGACGGACGGGAATCGTGGACGTATCGGCTCCCCGGCCAGGTCATCGATCACACGGGGACACTCTCCGGAGGACGGTGGGCCTACATGGTGCAGAGCACTCCGGAGGACGAGGCGCGGGTCTGGATCATGGACGCGGGCACCGGCGAACTCGCGATCGAGGACGAACTCTTCCCCGCCGACGGCTGGTACCAGTTCGGTGCGACCGAACGAATCTCCTTCTCCCCCGAAAGCCCCGATGACCTTCTGGTGGCCTCCGCGACGCCGAGCGACAGCGCGTTGGGAGGAGGAAGTACCTCGATCGCGGTGGCCGACGCCCGTACCGGGGATGACCTGTGGTCGAAGGTGTCGGAGGAGAACGACGAGGCGCTCTGCCACTTCGGGGAGAACCCGGTGCTCCGCGACGAGGTGTTGCTGGTGGCCCGGCTCTGCGCCGACGCCTCGTTCTTCGACGAGGAGGACTCCCACGGCCGTGGCGTTCCGGTACAGGTGGGATACGCGGTACTGGACCCCCTCACCTCCGAGGTGCTGCACGAGCGTCTGTGGGAGTACGAGGACAACGACCGGCCCTGGTCCATGTGGTCCTTCGGTATCAGCCGGGTGGAAACGGACGGTGACGGACTCCTGTTGGCCCTCCAAGGAGGAGGGGGCTCCGCACTCGTGGTGGACGTCGCCACGGACGAGGGCCGGTTCGTGCCCCCGCACTCACGTGAGACCGGAGGGGGTTCCGTGACGGGCCTGACCCGGGAGGCGACGACACGCGCGGTACGCACCGAGGAACGGGACGAGGGGCGGAACGTCATCGAGATCCTCTTCGCGCGCGCCGGCGAGGGCGGGGACCCCGAGGTGACGACCACCACACGCGCACCCGACGTGGGCACCCCTGATGACGACGTCCGGGACTGGTCCGCCGTGGTCGGTGACACCGGACTCGTCATGTGGGACGCGCGCGGGTTCGGCGATGAGGACCAGAACTGGGAACTGCACGCGGTCTCCCTGTTGGAACCGCCGCAAGAGACCACCACGGTACTCACCGGTAGGGGTAGCGTCGCGGACCCCGTCGTGGCCCCCGGTGCCGTGGTCCTGGCCCTGTCCGATCGCGTCATCGGTATCGGCTGAGGACTCGGCCGCAACCGGGCGGCGCGCCCCCCGCGACCACGAACCGATGCTGTGAGTGGTGCGTGCGTACCGGGCGACGTCTCGCGCCCTCCTATCGGACCCACCATCGTGAAGAGAACGGAACCCCGAGTGTTGTCCCCCACCCCTGCACCACGTCCTGAACCCGATGACGAGACCACGAGGACCGCGGACGGCCCCGACACCGACCGAGCCCCGAGTCCGGGGCCACCGGTCGACCGGCGGGGAGCCTTCGCCCGAGGTCTGTTCCACGCCGGTCTCCTCGCCGCGCTGGGCGCGACCGCGTGGCAGGAGTGGGGAGCCGACGGCTCCTCGCCTGTAGCGCCGCTGCCCCCGTTCGGGGTGATCCTGGTGCTCTACGGCGTCCTCGTGTTCTTCGTGTTGTTCCTCGAACACAGTGGCTCCTCCCGTTTCCCTTGGGCTCGGTACGTCGCGGCGGCGGTGGTGACCACGGCGATGGCCGTCCTCTTCCTGCCCCTTGAAGCGTTCGCCTGGACGGCTGCGTCGGAGCTCTCCGGCGTTCACCGACCGTCGGTCGCCCGTCCGGTGTTCTGGGTGGGGTCGTGCGCCGCCGCGGTCGGCTCGTGGATCATGGTGTTCCGTCGCCCCACCGGTGCGGCTCCGGCGCGTTCGTGGTCGGCCGGCGCGCAGGTGTTGGGCGCAGCGGCCCTGGTCCCGGTCCTGCTCGTCGTTTCGGCCGCCTCGTTCCATCGACCTGTCGTCCACCACACGGCCTCCGCCCCGGGTGCGGCTCCGCCGACCCCGACGGGGGTGGAGTCCATGGCCTGGGAGTGGACCCCTGACCGGGGTTCGGTGTGGGAGGTCCTCACCGGCACCCACGGCCCGATCCTGCGCCTCGTCGACGGTCTCGTGGCGTTGGACGGCTCCGATGGACGGGAGCTCTGGTCCGCTCGATTCCCCGGTCAGTTCGAGGACGGGACGGGGATCTTCGAAGGGGGTCGCTGGGCGTACGACGTGCGGGGGCGATCAGGTGGGGACGCCCGAGTGCGGGTCATCGACACGGCCACCGGTGAATTCGTGATCGATGGTGCACCCTTCGCCGAGGAGAACGCGTTCGTCGACGGCGCCACCGAGCGGTTCCTCCTTCCCTCCGAACGGCCGGGGGAACTGTTCATGGTCTCCGGGGAGGAGGGCGGGGGCGCGGAGAGGTCGACGTCTTGGGTCACCGTGACCGACACGCGCACCGGGGAGGATCTGTGGACGAGGGAGTCGGGGGTGAGCGACGAGGGGCTCTGCCACTTCGGCGAGGAGCACCTGTTCCGTGACGACGTTCTGTGGGTGGCGCGTATGTGCGCCGACCCCGCGTATTTCGACGGCGACGACGTGGAGGGCTCGGTGCGGATCGGGTTCTCCGGACTGGATCCGCTCACGGGGGAGACGCTGCACGAGCATCTATGGGAACACGAGGACCAGGACGAGCCTTGGGAGCGGTTCGGTTTCCGTGTCTCCGGGGCGTGGGAGGACGGCGATGACATCCTCCTGACCGTCCAGGACGGCATGGGTTCCTTCCTCGTGGCGGACCTTCGCACGGGAGAGGGAGGGTTCGTGCAGGGCGACCTGCCCGATACCAGGGAGAACGTTCTGTGGGAGGTCGACCGGGAGGAGCTGGTGTACACGGGGCGCAAGCCCCTCGGTGACTTCGAGGTGAACGGCCCCGACGTCGTCTTCAGCCGATTGCCCGTCGACCCGGGCCCCGCCGTGACCATCGATGCCGCGGTGCCCTTCCCCCACCCCGAGGGTGGGCGCAACGAGGCGTCGCACGCCATGGTGGCCGGCCCGACGGGACTGGTCGTATGGCCTTCGCCCTCGGGCGGGGAGGGGGAGTGGGAGCTGCACGCCGTGCCCTTGGACGAACCCCAGGGTGAGGCGACCACGGTGCTCACCGGAACCGGCACCTTTCGGGGTGGCGTGGTGGCGCCCGGGGCGGTCGTGCTCGCCTTCTCCGACCGGGTCATCGGCGTGCGCTGAGCCCGCTGCCGAGCGTGCGGCGCGCCCCGCCAGGAGGGGCGCGACCGGAGCGGTGAACACCCGAGGTGGGCCCCTGTGCTCGGGCCGGGGCCCACCACCGGTTGCGTGCGGAGCGCGGCCTGAGGCGCTTCGGTGGCGGGCCCGGCCACGGGCACGGCCCCGAACGCACGCGTGACGCTCGCACCCCGCCGCTCTAGACTCTCCGCGTGATCCTCCTCCTGAACGGACCGTTCGGCGGTGGCAAGACCACCACCGCCGACCTTCTCGTCGAACACGTGCCGAACAGCCGACTCTTCGACCCCGAGGAGATCGGCTTCATGCTCCGTCACCTCCTTCCCGACCACCCCGGTGACTTCCAGGACCTGCCGCCCTGGCGCTCCTTGTTCGCCACCGTCGCGGCCAGGGTGCACGCGTTCACCGGTCAGACCCTCATCGCGCCGATGAGCATTCTGCGTCGGGACTACGCCGAGGAGATCCTCACCGGACTGAAGGGCCAGGGGCTGCCCGTCGTCCGAGTGCTCCTCCACCCGGAGCCGGACGTGCTCGCGGCGCGCATCGACGACCACGATCTCGCCCCGGACCACCCCGACGTGAACGCGAGCGCGAGAGCGTTCCGCCGATCGAAGATGGAGCCGTACTACGAGGCGCACCGGGCCTGGTTGCAACGGTGGTCCGACGTGGTCGTGGCCAACTCCGAGCCGTCGCCGCAGGAGGTCGCCGCGCAGGTGCTGCGCGCCCTGCCCGCATCACTCTTCGACGGCGTCCCCTCGGACCGGACCTAGCGGCGCGAGAGGTCGGCCAGAGCCAGACCCCCGCCGAAGGCGATCAGCGCTCCACCGGACGCCTGGTCCAGTCGGCGCAACGTCACCGGGCGCAACCGTCGCCCGGCCAGAACCCGCCCGGAGGCCGCCCACATCAGTGCCGTGACCGCCTCGCAGGCGAGGTAGAGACCGCCCAGGGCCACGAGCTGGAGTGCGGCCGGTGCGGCGTCGGGCCCCGCGACGACGAACGGCGGCAGGAACGCCGTGAACAGCAGGAGCGCCTTGGGGTTGGCCGCCGCGGTGACGAACTCCTGGGCGGCGGCTTTCCACGTGGGGGCGTCGTCGAAGAGCGTCTCCTCTTCCGGGCCCGCGTTCGACACCGACGCACGGGCCCTCCACAGGACCCACGCCCCCAGACCGATCATCACGGCCGCCCCGAGCACGCGCAGGACCTCGAAAGCCGCCTGGGAGGTGCGCAGAACCGCTCCCACACCGGTGATGACGGTGGCGAGCATGAGGAGGAACGCGAGGAAACGCCCCAGGAGAGCGATCGCGGCCCGGCGCATCCCCCGCCGGAGACCGTTGCGGAAGGCGAGCAGATTGTTGGCACCGGGCGAGGCCGCCACCGCCAGCGCCGCCGGCAGGAACACGGCCCACTGTGCCGAAGAGAGCATGCCCCCAGGGTAGGGAACGGGCGGCCCGAGGCGCGAGCCTCGGCGCGAAGGCGCTCGTCCACCTCCGCGCGCACGCCATCGGCGGGGAACGGCGCAGGGCCGCCACCCGGGCGGGTGACGGCCCTTCAAACGGTCGAACCGGCTACCGCTCGTCGACGACCTCGAACTCCAGGACGTCGGTGAACGCGCGGCCGTAGGAGTCGGTCGTGGTCACCTCGGCGGTGTGCGCACCGGCCTCCAGGTCGGCGGGCAGGTCGAACCGCCACAGGTGCATCGTCCGGTCGGCCAGGGTCCCGCCGTGGACCAACTGCTGGGAGACGGCGTAGGGGTCGGAGTAGTCGACCCCGACGTTGACGCCCTCGCCCTCCAATCTCTGGGTGCGGGTGGCCTCCTCCACCGGGCCGCCGTCGAGCGAGACCTCGACGGTCGAACCGGTCGAACCGAGGTAGAAGTTGGTCGTCAGCCAGCTGCCGTCGGTCAGGTCGGCACGGTCGACCACGAGGGGCTCGTCCCATTCGGGCGCCTCACCCTCGGGGGCGTCGTTCCACTCCTGACGCTCCTCGAACCAACGGCGGTAGGTCGGGCTGTTGATCGCCGACCGCGACTGCACGTCGTCCGCCTCACCGGTGATGGTGTAGCGCTCCCGGAACTCGTTGCCCTCGACGTCCAGCGTCACCACGCCGGGACGGCCGCCGTCACGGCCGAGTGCCGTAGGGTAGCCCTCCTCGCCGACCTCCCCGGAGTACCAGTCACCCGAGATCGCGCCCACGGTGATGTGCGGGAACGGCAGACCCTCGATCCCGAACAGGTCGCGCCAGCCCTCCACGTCGTCGCCCTTCTTCAGGTTCTCGATGGAGTGGCTGTGCCCGGCCACGGCCACGGCCTCACGGCCCCGCAACAGCTCGTGCACCCGGGCGACCTGGTCGACCTGGTGCACCGGGGAGCTCTCGTCGGCGTAGTTGAGCAGACCGATGTGCCCGGCGACGACGACCAGCTTGTCGCGGTCGACGTGGGCCAGGTCCCGCTCCAGCCACGTCAGCTGCTCGTCGCTGATCCGACCGTTGTACGACGGGTCGCCCTCGGGGTCGGCGCAGTGCTCCTCGATGCCTTCCGGGCTGTCCTCGGCGGCGGTGCACGGGTAGTCGACGTTGTTCAGCGCGACCACGTGCACGTCGCCGACGTCGTAGGAGTAGTAGGCCGGGGCGAGCTGCGCCCGGAAGGTGTCGAAGGCGTGTTCGGCGTTCGGGGCGTCGAAGTCGAGGTCGTGGTTGCCCGGCAGGAAGCGCGCGGGCCCGTTGGTCTCGGCGGCCAGTTCCTTGATGGCGGGGTAGAGCGACAGGTCGTCGCCCACGACGTCACCGACGAACAGCGTGCCGCAGCCGGCGTAGTCGTCCCGCTCGGAGAGGTCCTTGATGGCACCGGCGCGCGCGTACTCGACCTCCTGCTCGTCGTAGGTCTGCAGGTCGCCGGCGATGACGCAGCTCTGCTCGGCCTCGGCGGTCGGTGCGCTCTCCACGACGGGGAAGTTGACCGCGGAGGGCAGCGGACCGGTCGGTTCGATTCCCCCGTAGCGCAGCTCCGGGGAACCCTCGGGCAGGTGGTGGTAGTGGAACTGGGGGATGTTGTACTCGTCCACCGGCACCTGGTGGCCGGACGGCTGGGTGATCGACACGGTCATGTTGTCGAACACGGGCAGTGTGTAACGGCCCTCGTCGTCGGTCCGCACCACGTCGCGGCCGTTGGTGACCACGACTCCGGCCAGACCGGACTCGTCGGCGTCGCTGACGCCGTCCCGGTTCTCGTCGACGAACACCGTGCCGGTCAGCACCGAATCGTCCTCGGGGCCGTCGGCGGCGCGGACGACCTCGATGCCGCCACGGTAGGCGATGTCGTCCCAGTCCTGGGAGGGCGACGCCGAGGCGGGCAGGGCGACCAGGGTCAGGGAACCGATGACACCCGCGGCCGAGGAGCCCGCGAGGGTGAGCAGGAGGGGACGTCGCACGCGGCGAGCGCGTGACGTGCGCACAGGTCGGGAAGGTGTGGTGAGCATGCGGATTGCTCTCCGATACGTTGGGGGCGAAACCGGTCGGGGGACCGGCGGAAAGCAACCTTGGTCGATGGGACTGAACGCGGACCCAGGCGCCGGCCAACGGGCGACCACCGCTCGGTGACCACTGACGTACGCACCGTCGGCGACCATGACGACGATCCGTGCTCCGCAGCCGGGTCGCGCCGTGTCGCGCGCGGCGTCCCGCGGTGCCGGGTCGGTGGGTTCCCCGTCGAGGTGCCGGCCCCTCGGCTCCATGTGCGCCCGGTTCACGATCCCGGATGCGAGTGGAGACGGGAGACGGGTCAGGGGCCGCGGACCGGCCCGGCTAGCTCAGGTACTCGGCGCGTACCGCGTAGATCGCCGCCTCCGTGCGCGAGTGCACCTGCAACTTCTCCAGGATGTTCCGGACGTGGTTCTTCACGGTGTTCTCCGTGATGAACAGGCGCTCCCCGATCTCCCGGTTGTTCATCGACCGCGCCAACAGCTTCAGTACCTCGGTCTCCCTGGGGGTGAGCTGGGGCAGGGTCTTCCTGCCCCGCGGGGAGGCGTCCTGCTTGGCCAACTCGGCGAACTCGCCGATCAGCTTGGTCGCCATGGACGAGTCCAGGCACGACCGGCCCGCCGCGATGGTCCGCACCACACGCGGCAGGTCCGTCACCGCCATCTCCTTGAGCAGGTAGCCCGTCGCCCCCGCCTTGAGCGCCTCGAACAGGTCGGACTCGGACTCGCTCATGGTCAGCATGACGAACTTGGTCTCCGGTGCCACCGCGCGGATGCGCGGTCCCGCCTCGATACCGGTGGTGTGCGGCATCATCACGTCCATGATGATGACGTCCGGCTGGAGCTCACCGGCCACGCGCACCGCCTCGTTGCCGTCACCGGCCTCGCCGACCACGTCGATGTCGTCCTCGTCGTCCAGGACGGAGGCCAGGCCACGACGGAACAGGGCGTGGTCGTCGACGACCATGATGCGCAGGGCGCGGGTGGGCGGGGAGGCGTCGACCGGCTGCAGCTCGGCGGGGAAGGAATGAGGGCTCACCGGAACTCCTGATTTCATGCTGACCGGAAAAGGAATGGATGTCGGGCGCTTATTCGTCCCGGTCTTCGGAGTGGAAAGTGCTCGTGCGTGCCGCCGCCTTCGTGGGGTCGAGATCATGGCGCGAACCCTTGTGGCACAGGGGATCCGAACGGCGCGAAGGGGGTCGCGCCGATGAGGACTCCCGCTGTCCGGGTCGGTTCTCATGTTCTCATGAGGGACGAATCCGTGGCACGCGATCACGGATAATCCGCAAGCGATCCGCGACGGGAAAAGTCATTCCCGCAAAAGCGATGGCGTGGAGCGGAGGGAGATCGACCGGGCGCGTCCGTGGGCTCGTGGAGCATCCGACGGGGCCGGGGAGGGGCGGGGGATTCAGGAGACCTCCCGCCACTTCCAAGTTATAGCGTGCCCCCGGGCTTGCGGCAAGACCCCGGTCAGGGTCCACAATCAACGGTCGTGAGCTCCACACACGACCGGGGGGACGTTGTGAACACCCAGGCCACCAGCGCCTTCGACCTGACCGGGCGCCTCGCTCCCAAAGCGGACCCCGCACTGATCGCCGACGACGAGCGCCACTTCGCGGCGATCACGCACAACCTCGAACGCACCATCACCGACCTTCGGGCGCGACTGGACGCCCAACGCCGGGCCGCCGGCGGCAACGTGCGCGAGACCGTGGAACGCGACATGGAGATCCACCGCCTGTCCTCCCGGCTGCGCACCCTGAGCCGCTTCGGACTGGACCTGTGCCTGGGACGTTTCGTCCGCGAGGGCGACCCCGCGCCCGTCTACATCGGCCGGCTCGGACTGCGGGACGCCCAGGGCGAGCGCCTCATCATCGACTGGCGTTCACCCGCCGCCGAACCTTTCTTCGCGGCCACGCACGCCGACCCCATGGGCCTGGTCAGTCGGCGCCGGTACCGCTGGCACCTCGGTCGCGTCGGTGACTACTGGGACGAGATGTTCACCGAGGAGGGGTTCGAGGGGCACGCCGCCCTCGACGAGCAGTCCGCCTTCATCGCGAGCCTGGGCGCCAACCGTTCGGACCGGATGCGCGACGTGCTCGGCACCATCCAGGCCGACCAGAACGCGATCATCCGAGCGGGGGCGAGCGGTGCGCTCGTGGTCGACGGAGGCCCCGGCACCGGCAAGACCGTCGTCGCCCTCCACCGCACCGCCCACCTGCTCTACTCCGACTCCCGGCTGGGTCACCGCCGCGGTGGGGTGCTGTTCATCGGTCCCCACCAGCCCTACCTGGCCTACGTCGCCGACGTCCTGCCGGGACTGGGTGAGGAGGGCGTACAGACCCGTACCGTGCGCGACCTCGTCCCGGAGGGAGCGGCGGCGGGCGTGGAGAAGGACACGGAGGTCGCCCGGCTGAAGGAGTCCGCGCGGCTGGTGGAGGCGATCGAACCGGCCGTGCGGTTCTACGAGCGCCCGCCCACCGAGGCCATGACCGTATCGACCCCCTGGTTCGACCTGCGCCTGAGCGCCGCCGACTGGACCGAGGCGTTCGGGGCGGTGGACCCGGGGACCCCGCACAACGAGGCGCGGGAGCGGATCCTGGAGGAGATCGTCGCGATCCTCGACGACCAGCACGACGAGGAGGACGTCACCACCGAGATGCTGCACGCCTGGCTGCTGCGGGACGTGGAGCTGATCGGCGCCCTCTACCGGGCGTGGCCGCTGCTGGAGCCGACCGACCTGGTGGGGGACCTGTGGTCGGTCCCCGCCTACCTGCGCATGTGCGCCCCCTGGCTGGAGGCCGAGGAGATCCGCGCGCTCCAGCGCGCGGAACCGCACGCCTGGACGGTGTCCGACCTGCCGTTCCTGGACGCCGCCCGGCGTCGGCTCGGCGATCCGCAGGCCTCGCGACGGCGTCGCCGGTACGAGGCGCAGGCCGCCACCGAACGCGAGCGGGTGTCCCTGGTGATCGACGACCTGCTCGCCGCCGACGACGGAGAGGGTTTGGTGACGATGCTGCGCCACCCCGACCTGCGGGGGAACCTGGTCGACGAGGCGGGTCTGCCCGGAGCCGGTACGGACCCGCTGGCCGGGCCGTTCGCCCACATCGTCGTGGACGAGGCCCAGGAGCTGACCGACGCCGAGTGGTGGATGCTGGTGCAGCGCTGCCCGTCCCGCAGCTTCACCATCGTCGGCGACCGTGCCCAGGCGCGACACGGTTTCACGGAGTCGTGGCGGGAGCGGCTGGAACGGGTCGGCTTCGACCGCGTGGAGATGGCGTCCCTGAGCATCAACTACCGGACACCGGCGCAGGTGATGGCGGAGGCGGAGCCGGTCATCAGGGGTGTGCTGCCGGACGCCAACGTGCCCACGTCGATCCGCGAGGGTGTCCCCGTCACCCACGGTGCGACCCTGGAGTCGGCGTCGATCGTCGACGCGTGGCTCGCCGAGAACGACGAGGGGATCGCCTGCGTCATCGGAGCCCCGGACTTCCCCGCCCGGCCGCGGGTCCGGTCCCTGACACCGACCCTGGTGAAGGGGTTGGAGTTCGACCTGGTGGTGTTGGTGGACCCCGAGCGGTTCGGCGAGGGGATCGAGGGCGCGGTCGACCGCTACGTCGCCATGACCCGTGCCACCAGCCGCCTCGTCATCCTCACGAGCCCCTGACCTGGGGGTCCCGCCGGGATCTCCTCGACGTGGCACCGTCCGAGCATGTGCGGTGCACCGGGGAGACCCGGGGGCTGAGCCCCCGCGATGTCGTGGGTCACCGCCGCGGGGTTCGTGTCCGCGGTGACGTGCGCCGTGCGCGCGGACGAGGGGGCGGGGCGCGCCCCCTCGCCGCGGCGGTGGCACGGGCCCTGGGGTGAGGGTCCGGTGCGCCTGCCCTCAGACCACGGACTCCCGGCAGACGTCGATGAAGGCCTGGACCCGCCGCACCGGCGTGCGGCCGGCGAGCCGCATGATCTCGATCCCGAGGCCCTCGGACCGGAGGTCGAGCTCCTTGGTCGCGTACGGCAGGTCCTCGTAACTCCGCTCCAGCACCGTGCGCTGCGTGAGGAGGGCGTACCCCAGTCCCCGGGCCACCAAGGCCCGCACCATCTCGAAGCTCGTGGTGCGAAAACGCACGTTCGGGGTCAGCCCGGCCCGGGCGAACAGGCCGAGGAAGTAGTCGCCGCCGGGTGGCAGGTCGAAGAGGATCAGCGGCTCCTCGGCGAGATCGGCGAGGGTCGGTCGGTTCTTCGAGCCCAGGGGGCCGTCCACCGGGGTCAGCGCATAGGGAGGATCGGACCGCAGCCACTGGGTCGTCACCCCGGTCGGGGGGCGCACGGAGGCGAGTTCGTAGTGGTAGGTGATCGCCAGGTCGATGCGGGAGTCGAGCAGGTCGTGCAGGAGAGCGTCGTGGGAGGATTCCACGAACGAGAGTCGCACCCGGGGATGCCGATCCGAGAACTCGGCGATGACCCTGGGCAGGAGGATCGGCGCGATGGTCGCGTAGCAGCCGATCGTCAGGTCCCCCTCGATCTCCTCCCTCTCCCGGTGGGCCGACTCCCGGAGCTGTTCGATCTCGGCGCGCACACTGTCGGCCACGGACAGGGCGCGCTTTCCCGAGGCGGTGAGGCGCATCCCCTTGGTCGAGCGGACGAAGAGGGTGACCCCCAGGGTCGACTCCAGGTCGGTCAGCGCCGTCGACACCGCCGACTGCGAGACGAACAGCTCCCGCGCCGCCGCCGTCACCGACCCGAGCCTGGCGATGGCCCTCAGGTACTCCAGCTGCCGCAGGCTCACATCACTCACCGGACCGCCCCTCCACAGAGCCATCGATTTTTCCGAAGGGGATCTTCGGATCTATGTGTTTTACAGATCTTACGTCCCGCCTGGATAGTGGTGACCCATGACACAGGCAGGTCGGATGCCGGAAGCGGCGGGGACTCTACCGCGTCCCCGCGCGGCGCTCGACTCCACACTCCCGCGAACGAGCGACCTCCTGATCATTCACCAGAACGCCCCGTCGCGTCGGCCGCCCCACGGCCGCTGAGGCCTCGGGACGTGCGAGGACACGATCACAGGAGGAGCCATGACGAGCGAGATCTCGGAGCAGGTGGACAAGAAGGACCTACGGCGGAGTGTGTTCGCCGGAGCGGTGGGCGTCTTCGTCCACTGGTTCGACTGGGCCGTCTACGCCTACCTGGCCACCACCATGGCGAAGGTGTTCTTCCCCGAACAGGACGGCACCACCGCCCTCCTCTCGGTCTTCGCGGTCTTCGCCGTGGCGTTCTTCGTCCGCCCGCTCGGCTCGGTGCTCTTCGGTCACCTCGGTGACCGTTTCGGCCGCAAGACCACGCTGTCGATCGTCATCATCTCGATGGCGGCCGGCACGCTCATGCTCGGGTTGTTGCCCGGCTACGATTCCGTCGGCATCCTCGCGCCGATCCTGCTCGTGGTCGCCCGCATCATCCAGGGCCTGGCCGCGGGAGGGGAGTTCGGGTCGGCCGCGGCCTTCCTCGCGGAGTTCTCCCCGCCCAAGCGCCGGGGATTCGGGTGTTCGTGGATCGAGTTCGGTTCGGTCGGCGGGTTCCTGTGCGCGTCGTTCGTCGTCTGGGCCCTGCACTCGATCTTCCCGGCGGAGGTCGTGCTCGACTGGGCCTGGCGGATCCCCTTCCTTCTGACGGTGCCCCTGGCCGCGGTCGGTCTCTACATCCGCCTGCGGATCGAGGACACGCCCGAGTACCGCGCGCTCGAGGACATGAACAACGTCCCGAGCCAGCCGGTCGTCGAGGTGTTCCGCTCGAACGGCCGGCAGTTCCTCCAGACGGTCGGCATCGAGACCTTCATGAACTCGACCTTCTACATCGTCCTCGTGTACCTCATCACCTACCAGGAGGAGATCGTCGGCGTCCCCGCCGATCGGGCGGCCCTGCTCTCGGCGGCGGCCTCGGTGGTGGCGATGGGGATCATCCCGCTGTCGGGCATGGTGTCCGACCGGGTGGGTCGCAAGCCCGTACTCGCCACCGCGGCCGGTCTGCTCATCGTCGCAGCGATCCCGTTGTTCCTGCTCATGCAGGTGAACACCTCGTGGGCGGCGTTCGCCGCGACCTTCGGCCTGGCGGCGATCCTGGCGATCATCCTGGGCACCCACGCGTCCACGGTGGCGGAGCTCTTCCCGACACGGACCCGACAGAGCGGTCTGTCGATGGCCTACAGCGTCGCCGGGGCGTTCTTCGCCGGCACCCTGCCCTACCTCATGACCTGGTTGATCTCCCTCACCGGGAGCACCATGGTGCCGGGCTTCACCATGATCGTGATCGGCGTCATCGGCGCGGTCACGCTGCGGACGATGCCCGAGACCGTCGGTTCCGACCTGTTGCACGAGGTCGACCGGGCCCCGCGCTGAACCGCAGGCGCAGCGGAACGCGGCCGGGAGGGCCCCGCGTCCTCCCGCCGCCCCGCCCGCGACCGCGTCCGGTCGCCCGAAGAACACCCACGGCGGCGGACGTCGCCGACCCCGCCCTCGCCACCCCTGCGCGGTGGCGGGGGACCCGACACCGCACGCGGCGAGCGTGCGCCACCGCATGACCACCAGCCTTGATACCGCCCGAAGAGAGGTTCCGGATGTCCGTCCAAGAGATCGAAGTCGTCGTCGTCGGAGGGGGGCAGGCCGGGATCGCGATGAGCGAGCACCTGAACGATCACCACGTGCCGCACGTCGTCCTGGAACGACACCGGGTCGCCGAACGCTGGCGCTCGGAACGATGGGACTCCCTGGTCACGAACGGTCCCGTCTGGCACGACCGCTTCCCCGGGCTGGAGTTCACCGGCCTGGACCCCGAGGACTTCGCCACCAAGGACCAGGTCGCGGACTACCTCGCGACCTACGCCGAGAAGATCGGGGCTCCGATGCGCTGCGGCGTCGAGGTGACCTCCGTGCGCAGGAACCCCGGCCACAGAGGATTCCGGGTGCGCACGTCGGACGGTGACTTCGACGCGCGCTACGTGGTGGCCGCCACCGGCCCCTTCCAGCGACCGGTGGTCCCCCCGATCGTCCCCGAGGACGCGGGCCTGGTCCAGATCCACTCCAGCGCCTACCGCAACCCCGCCCAACTACCCGAGGGCGCCGTGCTCGTGGTCGGGTCGGGGTCCTCGGGGGTCCAGATCGCCGACGAACTGCGCGCCTCCGGCCGACAGGTGTACCTGTCCGTGGGTCCGCACGACCGTCCACCGCGCCGGTACCGGGAGCGCGACTTCGTCTGGTGGCTGGGCGTTCTCGGTAAGTGGGAGGCCACGACCCCGCCCCAAGGCGCGGAGCACGTCACGATCGCGGTCAGCGGTGCGCACGGCGGCCACACCGTGGACTTCCGCTCCCTGGCCCACCGCGGCATCACGCTCGTCGGGCGGACCGAATCCTTCGACGCCGGGACGCTGCGTTTCGCACCCGACCTACGGGACAACATCGCCAGGGGAGACGCCGACTACCTGGCGCTGCTCGACGAGGCCGACGCCTACGTCGAGAGCAACGGGCTCGACCTTCCGGAGGAGCCCCGGGCCCGGGACCTGGGCGAGGACCCGGAGGCGGTGACCGATCCCGTCCTCACACTCGATCTCGCCGACGCCGGTGTCACCTCCGTCGTCTGGGCGACCGGATTCACCGCCGACTACGACTGGCTCCAGGTGGACGCCTTCGACGCGGACGGCAGGCCCCGACACCAGCGCGGGGTGTCCACCGAACCCGGCGTCTACTTCATGGGCCTGCCCTGGCAGTCCCGTCGCGGTTCGAGTTTTCTCTGGGGCGTCTGGCACGACGCGAAGTACGTGGCCGACCAGATCGCGATCCAACGCGGCTACATGGAGCACAACGACACGAAGCCACGTCCGACCGACGTTCAGGGGTGATCACAGCATGACCACGCACGCGCGTATCCGCACGTTCAACACCAAGGACACCTACCCGGAGCAGGACCTGGACAACGACCTGTGCCAGGCGGTCGTGGCCGGCGGCGTGGTGTACCTGCGCGGCCAGATCGGCCAGGACCTGGACACCCGGGAGTCGGTGGGCGTCGGCGACGTCCGCGCGCAGACCGAGAAGGCGATGTCCAACATCGATCTGCTCCTCAAGGAGGCCGGCAGCGACCTGCGGGACATCGTCAAGGTGACCGTCTACATCGTCGATCCCCGCTACCGCGAGGACGTCTATCGCGAGATGGGGCGCTGGTTGAAGGGCGTCCACCCGGTCTCCACGGGCCTGGTCGTCCAGGCGCTCGCCCGGCCGGAGTGGCTCGTGGAGATCGACGCGACGGCCGTGATCTCGGGAGGCGGGGCATGACCTTCTCCATCGCCGCCCACCAGGACGGCAGGTTCGGCATCGCCGCCGCCTCGTCCTCCCCGGCCGTCGCGGCGCGGGTCGTGCACCTGCGCGACACCGTCGGCGCGGTCACCTCGCAGAACATCACCGATCCGCGATTGGGAACGGCGCTCCTGGACGGGCTCGCCGCGGGCCGGAGCCCCCGGGCCGCGCTCGACGCGCTGGTCCGTCACGATCCGAACATCGACTATCGACAGCTCACCCTGGTGGACGCCTCGGGTGCCGCGGCGACGTTCAGCGGTCGGCACACCCTCGGCGTGCACGGCGAGGCCACCGGTCCGCACTGCGCCGCCGCCGGGAACCTGCTCGCCCACCCCGACGTGCCCCTGGCGGTGTGCGAGGCCTTCGCCACCGCCGAGGGGGAGTTGGAGGAGCGTCTCCTCACCGCCCTGACCGCCGGTCTCGCCGCCGGAGGCGAGGCCGGACCCGTCCACTCCGCCGGCCTGTCCACCGTTTCGGCGCACGGATGGCGCGACACGGACCTGCGCGTGGACTGGCAGGAACACCCCATCGACGCGCTGGCGGGGCTGCTCGCGGTCTGGCTTCCCCAACGCGACGACTACGTGCGGCGCGGTCTGGAACCGGCCGCCTCACCCGGATACGGGGTGCCCGGCGATGACCGTTGACCCCGGCGATGCGCCCGACGTCACCCCGCATCTGGCGCGCCTGATCACCTACTCCGAGACACTGCACGCCCACCCGGAGACCGCGTGGGAGGAACATCGCGCGGCGCGGTGGACGGCTGAGCTCCTCCAGGAGTTCGGTTTCGAGGTCGACACCGCCTACCTGGGCTTTCCCACGGCGCTGCACGCCACCCACGGCTCCGGCCGGCGCAGGGTCGGCTTCATCGTCGAGTACGACGCGCTGCCGGGCCTGGGCCACGCCTGCGGGCACAACCTGATCGCGGCGATGTCGGTGGGCGCGGCGATCGCTCTCCGGCCGTGGACGCACCAGCTCGACCTGCGCGTCGACGTGATCGCCACCCCCGCCGAGGAGGGCGGCGGTGGCAAGATCGAGCTGCTCGACGCCGGGGCCTTCCATGATCTGGACCTGGCACTGATGGCCCACCCCGGGCCGGTCGACGCCCCGAGGGCCGAGCCCTACGCGGTCGCCCACGACCACGTCCGGTTCACCGGGCGGTCGGCGCACGCCGCCGCCTATCCCCACGAGGGGCGCAACGCCAACGACGCGTTCGTGATCGCGCAGGTGGCCCTCGGGATGCTCCGTCAGCAACTCCCACCCGGCACCCGCGTCCACGGGATCCAGACGGTGGGGGGACAGGCGCCCAACGCCATCCCCGCGTCCACCGAGGGCCGCTGGTACACCCGCGCCGAGACCCTGGCCCGGTTGGAGCCGTTGCGCCGTCGGGTGGAGCGCTGCTTCGAGGCGGGGGCGCTGGCCACCGACACCACCCTGGAGTTCACGCCGGAGTCCCAGCCCTACGCGGAGTTCCGCACCGACGAGCGCGCCCTGGAGATCTACACGCGTCACGCCCTCGCGCTCGGGCGGCGCCTCGACGCGCCCGTGGAACACCGGACGATGAACCGCGCCTCGACCGACATGGGCAACGTCTCCCAGCACGTACCGGCCATCCATCCCTACATCGGCCTGGGCTGCTATCCGGTGAGCAACCACCAGCCCGAGTTCGCGGCCGTGTGCGTTGGGGAGGCGGCCGACCGGGTCATCGAGGACGGTGCCACGCTGCTCGCGCGCACCGCGCACGAGTACTTCGCGCACGCACCGCACCCCGAACCCGTCGACGCGGCGGGGAACGGGAACGGCCACGGAAGGCCAGCGGGAGGAGCGTCGACATGAGCGGGCACGTCCCCGCCGAACGGGACGGGGAACGGACGGAGTCCGACGCGCTGGGTGAGGTGACCCTCCCGGTGGACGCGCTCTGGGGTGTCCACACCGCCCGGGCCCGGGCCAACTTCCCCGTCACCGGACGCCCCTGCGGCGAGCTGCGCGACCTCGTGTGGGCCTACGGGGCGGTCAAACTCGCCGCCTGTCGGGCCAACGCCCGCCAGGGCACGCTGGATCCCACCCGCGAGCGGGCGATCGCCGAGGCCTGCCGGGAACTCATGAGCGGGGAGCTCGACGGCGCGATCCTCGTGGACCGGATCCAGGGCGGTGCGGGGACCAGCACCAACATGAACGTGAACGAGGTCGTGGCCAACCGGGCCCTGCGAATCCTCGGTCACGCGCCGGGGACCCGCACGGTGATCGACCCGCTCGACCACGTCAACCTCGGTCAGAGCACCAACGACACCTATCCCACCGCGCTCCGGCTCGCGGTCCACCGCGCCATCGAGAGGCTCGTGCCGGCGCTCGCCGGGCTCGCCGACGCGTTCGAGGCGCGAGCGGCGGACTTCGGTGACATCGTGAAGATCGGCCGCACCCAACTCCAGGACGCGGTACCGATGACCCTCGGGCAGGAGTTCGGGGCCTTCGCGGAGACGATCCGGGAGGACGGCGCCAGGCTGGTCGAGGTCCTGCCCCACCTGCGGGAGGTCAACCTCGGCGCCACGGCGATCGGGACCGGCATCACCGCGGGCGTCGAGTACCGGCGGAACGTGGTCACCGACCTCGCCGAGGTCACGGGGTACCCCCTGACCGCGGCGAGCGACCTCATCGAGGCGACCTCCGACACCGGTGTGTTCGTCCTGGTCTCCGGTCTGCTGAAACGCTGTGCGGTGAAGCTGTCGAAGATCGCCAACGACCTCAGGCTCCTCGCCTCCGGTCCCCAGGCGGGGCTGCGGGAGATCACGCTCCCGCCGGTGCAGGCGGGTTCGTCGATCATGCCGGGAAAGGTCAACCCCGTCATCCCGGAGACCGTGAACCAGGTGGCGTTCCTGGTGGTCGGCGCGGACGCGACCGTGACGATGGCGGCCGAGGCGGGCCAGTTGCAGCTCAACGCCTTCGGGCCGGTCATCGCCACCTCACTGCTGGACTCGATCGATCTTCTGACGCGCGCGGCGGATCTGTTCACCGACCGGTGTGTGCGCGGGATCGGCGCGGACGGGCAGTCCCTCACCGCGCGCACCAAGGACAGCCTCGCCGTGGCCACCGGGCTCGTTCCGTTCCTCGGATACGCGCCCACGGCGGCCCTGGTCAAGGAGGCGATGCACGGTCACCGCACACTCGCCGAGCTGGTCCTGGAACGCGGACTGCTCGACCGGGACCGACTCGACGCCGCGCTCTCTCCGGAGAGGCTGACCGGGCGGGGCACCGCCCCGCTCTAGGCGCCCGGGCGGCCGTGTCCCCGGTGTACGCCGTTCGGGGCGGGCCCTCGCGGTCGCGGCGGTGCGGCGGCCGTCGGAGCCCTCGCATCGGTCGGAACGCACGATTCTCGGAACCTCGCGCTCCGAGCGACACGGGCGGTCGAGGGCACCCCGGTACACCTGGTGTCACCTCGGTGGAGGACCGGTCCCGGCAAAGGCCGACGTGCGTCCGGGCGTTCACAGGAGCGGTAACGCCGATGGCCCGGTCGGTTTCGGCCTCGCCCCAGCGGGCACCGGCGGGAGACGGGGCCTCCACCACATGTGGGTCGGGCCCGTGCCGGAGGCGGAGCATCCCCGCATGCTCGCCTCCAAAGCTCGCAGATGCTCACCAAAAGGTGAGAACAGCCTCGCATATGCTAGATCTGTGCGGTGTTGGGGAAGGGTGGAGTCACAGGGTCACCGCGATCGTCGACCCACCCGTCCCTCGCGCGGAGGTGTCCACCATCGAAGCCCTGACCCCTTCCCCCGACCACCACACCCCTGACTCCCGGGCGGGGATGGCCGCCCCTCCCCGGGAAGGGGCGCCCGCGCCGTCACACGCGCGGGCGCCCGGCGCTCGACGATTCGTGGTCGCCGTCCACCCCGCGGGGGTCACGCACACGGTCATGGTC
>NZ_QOCZ01000009.1 GCF_018207095.1 Nocardiopsis sp. MG754419
GGTCGGACGGGGGCGGGCGCAGGACCCGTATAGGTTTGAGGGGTGTCTTCGCGTCCTCTCACCCTCATCGTCGCCGCCGCCCTGGAGGCCCTGATCGGGCTGGCCGCGGCCGCCGGCGGCCTCTACAGCCTGTACACCGTCATCATCGGGCAGGCCACCGACGTGGCGTCCTCCGCGCTCCCGCTCACCGTCATCGGGGTGGGGGTGGGCGCGCTGCTGATCTTCGTCGCCCGCGGCCTGCTCCAGCTGAGTGAATGGGCCCGTACCCCGGTGGTGGTCACCCAGCTGTTCATGGCCGTGGTGTCCTACTACATGTTCACGGGCGAGCAGTACGTGGCGGGAGCGGTCATGCTCGGCACGGCCGTCGTCGCGACCGCCGCGGTGCTGGCGCCGCCGACGACGGCGGCGCTCTTCTCCGACGACTCCACCCGGGGCCGGTGACACCGCGGCCGCGGCCGCGTTCCCACGGTCCGGCGCGGGCCCGTGTCCGGTCGCCCCACAGCACGGCGGGGACCCTCGGGACCCGCGGTGGGATGGCCCGTTGCGCGCCATCCCACCTGCGGTCTCTTCTCGGGGTCCGGGAAGCGCGGTCCACCGGCGTCCCGACACGGCAACGCCACGGTGGCCCGACACCCGGGCCCTAGTCGTCGGTCGTCAGGGCCTGTCGTAGTTGCGCCAGGGTCCGAGCCAGCAACCGGGACACGTGCATCTGCGAGATCCCGAGTTCCTGGGCGATCTGCGACTGGGTCATGTTGCCGAAGAAGCGCAACAGCAGAATCCGCTTCTCCCGCGGCGGGAGCTGTTCCAGGAGCGGCTTCAGCGACTCCCGGTACTCCACCCCCTCCAGGGACTCGTCCACGATCCCGAGCGAGTCCGCCACCGCGGGTGCGTCCTCGTCGCCACTGTCGGGGGCGTCGAGCGACACCGTGGAGTAGGCGTTGGCGGACTCCAGGCCCTCCAGCACCTCTTCCTCGGTCATCTGCAGGTGCTGTGCCAGCTCCGCGACGGTCGGGGACCGCCCCTCCCGCTGGGACAGGTCGCTGACCGCCTTGGTCAGCGACAGCTTCAGCTCCTGGAGCCGGCGCGGAACCCGCACCGCCCAACCCTTGTCCCGGAAGTGGCGCTTGATCTCACCCACGATCGTCGGGGTCGCGTAGGTGGAGAACTCCACCCCGCGCTCCAGGTCGAACCGGTCGATGGACTTGATGAGCCCGATCGTGGCCACCTGGGTGAGATCGTCCAACCACTCACCACGATTGCGGAACCGGCGGGCCAGGTACTCCACCAAGGGAAGGTGGAGCTCCACCAGCTCGTCACGTATCGCACGCCGCTCGGGCGCGTCCGCGTCGAGGACGTTAAGGCGCTCGAACAACTCTCTCGCGCGCGCCCGATCGGGCACCGCGTGCTCGGTCTTCGCTGTCAGAGCGGGCCCCCTTTCGCTCACTCCGGCTCCAGCGTGCCGCGGTGTTTGTACAGGACGATGTAGACGCGGTCGTCCGGTCCGACCCCCGCGTCCACGTCCCCCGCCAGGGCGGACAGGACGGTCCAGGCGAAGGTGTCGCGGGCCGGGAGGCGCCCGTCCGCGGTCAACACCGAGACCGAGATGCGCATCCCCTCGGGGGTGAGTTCGAATTCGGTGGTCAGTTCTGTGCCGGGAAGCGCCTGGGAGAGGAGCATCGCGCAGGCCTCGTCGACACCGATCCTCAGGTCCTCGATCTCGTCGAGGGTGAAGTCGAGCCGCGCGGCCAGACCGGCCGTGGCCGTCCTCAGCACCGACAGGTAGGCACTGTCCGCGGGCATGTTGACGGTGACGGCGTCGCGGACACCGGTGGCGTCGGCCGTGGGCACAGCGGTTTCTTCGGTCACGTCCCTCCTTCGGGGGGCGAGGTTGCCGCTTGAATGCAATGTATCTCGTTTCACCCTGCCACTGACGCAGGGGACGAAGATCGTGTCCGGCCGATGACGGTCGAAACCGAGACGAATGGTCGGGCTCAGCCCTGAACGGAACCCAGTGCGACCAGCGCGTCGCCGTCCAGGCGACGGACCGTCCACTCGTCCATGGGGGTGGAGCCCAACGACTCGTAGAATCCGATCGCGGGGGCGTTCCAGTCGAGCACCGACCACTCCAGACGCGTGTGACCGCGCTCCACGCAGATCCGGGCGAGGTTGCGCAGCAGGGCCTGTCCGTACCCGTGGCCGCGCATCTCGGGCCGCACGTACAGGTCCTCCAGGTAGATGCCGTGCTTGCCGGTCCAGGTGGAGTAGTTGCGGAACCACAGGGCGAAGCCCGCGGGCACGAGTGAGCCGTCGGTGTCCGCGTGCTCCGCCACGTGCGCGTACACGGCCGCGTCCGGCCCGAACAGCGCCAGGTGCAGATCCTCCTCCGTGGCGGTCACCGCGTCGGGTTCCTTCTCGTACTCGGCGAGCTCCCCGATCATCCGATGAATGACGGGAACGTCGTCGGGACGGGCAGGACGGATCATCGATTCACCTTCGAACGGCTCGGAGCAGCGATCCTTCCCAGGATATGCGCTGCTGGACGGCCGGTTCGCAGGGCTCAGTGCGGGCGGTGCGCCACTACGCGTTCCACCATGCCGAAGAACAGCCGATCGTGATGGCCCACCTCGAAGCCGACCTCCCGGGCCACCTCCCGGGGCAGCCGTCGCGGGTGCTCGCGGCGGCGCTCCCGGAGCAGCAGCGGCATGCGCGTGTACTCGATGTGGTCGACCATCAGCAGACGGCCCCCGGGGACCAGGACCCGGTACATCTCCCGCAGGGCCCGCTCCTGATCGGGGATCGTGCAGAGCGAGAGCGTGCAGACCACGGTCTCGAAGGACCGGTCGTCGAAGGAGAGCCGTTGCGCGTCACCCTCCACCAGGGTGATGGGTCGCCCCAGTTCCTCGGCCTTCTCCCGTGTCCGCTCGATCATGTCGGGGCTCGGATCGAGGCCGGTCAGTGCGACCTGTGGCGGGTAGAACCGAAGGTTCCGCCCGGTGCCCACGGCCACGTCCAGGGTGCGCCCGCGGGCACCGCCGCACAGGAGCTCCCTGGTGTTGCGGATGGCCACGTGTTCACAGTGCCCTCCGAGGTCGTGACGGCCCGCCCGGTGCTCCCACAGCCGACGTGCCTTCTCCGTACGCGCGTCCATGCTTCTCCCCGGGGCAGGATCGGGGTGCCCCTGGGCAACGACTCTGGGACCGGAAGGCCTCCTGGTCAAGGGGAGAGACGGGGTGTTTCGCGAGTCACCCGCATCCACGTGGGATTTCGGGGGGTCGGGGGCCCGATATGGGTCGCGCGGGGCGACCGTGCCGGTGGTGAAACGGCGCGGGGCCCGCGCACCGAGCGGTGCGCGGGCCCCGTGGTGCTCGGACGCGGGTCAGAGGACCTTGGACAGGAACGCGCGGGTGCGCTCGTGCCGGGGGTCGGACAGCACGTCGGAGGGTGTGCCCGACTCCACCACGGCACCGTCGTCCATGAAGACGAGGGAGTCGCCCACCTCGCGGGCGAACCCCATCTCGTGGGTGACGACCACCATGGTCATGCCCCCCTGGGCCAGGTCGCGCATGACGTCCAGGACCTCACCGACCAACTCCGGGTCGAGGGCGCTGGTGGGCTCGTCGAACAGCATCAGCGACGGCTCCATCGCGAGCGCGCGGGCGATGGCCACACGCTGCTGCTGACCGCCGGACAGCTGCTCGGGGTAGGCGTGCGCCTTGTCCGGCAGCCCCACCCGCTCCAGCAGTTCCCTCGCGCGTTCGGTGGCGCGGGCCCTCGGGACGCGCTTGACCTGGACGGGCGCCTCGATGACGTTGCCGAGCACGGTCAGGTGCGGGAACAGGTTGAACCGCTGGAAGACCATCCCGATGTCGCTGCGCTGAGCCGCGATCTCGCTGTCGCGCAGTTCGTACAGGCGCCCGCGCTTTTGCCGGTAGCCCATGAGTTCGCCGTTGACCCACAGGCGGCCGGCGGTGAGCTTCTCCAAGTGGTTGATGCAGCGCAGGAACGTGGACTTGCCCGACCCGGAGGGGCCGATGACGCACATCACCTCGCCGCGTTTGACCTGGAGGTCGATGCCCTTGAGGACCTCCAGACGCCCGAAGCTCTTGTGCACGTCCTCGGCGACGACGAGGGCGTCGGCGGGCAACGCGGCGCCCTCGGCGGTCTCGACGACCTCGTCGGTGCCGGTCACGTTGTTCTCCTCGGCCATCAGTGCGCCCCTCCGACGATGCGGTCCCGCACCCCGCGCTCACTACGGCTGAACCGGCGCTCGATGAAGTACTGGCCCACCATGAGCACGCTGGTGATCGCCAGGTACCACAGGCACGCCGCCACCAGCATCGGGAAGATCTGGTAGGTCCGGGTGCCGATCGCCTGGAGTTGGTAGAAGAGCTCGATGGTCACCGGCACGTACGCCAGCAACGCGGTGTCCTTGAGCATGGCGATCGTCTCGTTGCCCGTGGGCGGGATCACCACCCGCATCGCCTGCGGCAGGGTGATGCGCCGCATGATCCTGCTCCGGCTCATCCCGAGGGCCTGGGCGGCCTCGGTCTGTCCCTTGTTCACCGACTGCAGGCCCGCTCGGATGATCTCGGCCATGTAGGCGCCCTCGGAGAGCGACAGGGCGAGCAGACCGGCCGCGTACCCGCTCAGGAGCGTGCGGACGTCGATCTCGAAGAACCGGGCGTCGCCCTCGAACCCGAGGAGCGGCATCCAGTAGTTGTCGAACGGCAGCCCGATGTGGATGGTCGAGTACAGGATGGCGATGTTGCCGAACAGCACCGCCAGCACCAGCCGGGGCACACCGCGGAAGAACCAGGTGTACAGCCACGAGACCGAGACCAGGATCGGGTTGCCCGACAGGCGCATCACCGCGAGCACGACGCCCAGCAGGATGCCGATGATCATGGACAGGACGGTGGCGCTGAGGGTCACCCAGACACCACGCAGGACCGGGTCCGAGAACATGTGCTCGAACATGAAGGGCCAGTTGAACGCCGGGTTCGTGATGAGCATGTTCACGAACATCGCGGCCAGGACCAGCACGACCCCGGCTGCGACCCAGCGTTCCGGGTAGCGGACGGGGACCGCGGTGATCGGTTCGACCGAACGACGCGGGGTCGGTTCCTTCGACCCCGGGCCGTCGGCCGATGCACTCGGTGAGGTCACGGATCAGACTTTCGCTAATGGCGGGCGAACAGGGCGGGCGGTCGCGGTGACCGGAGCGGTCGCCCGGACACGGTCGGTCGACACGGCCGCACGCCGGCCCGGATGAGCGCGGCGTGCGGCGGTGCGAACCTGTGGTGACTACTCGTCGACGTCGGGGTTCACCTCGGCGGTCTCGATGGCACCGACCTCGATGCCCCACTCCTGGAGAACGTCATCGTAGGTGCCGTCCTCGATGATGGCGTTGAAGGCCGCGGCCAGGGCCTCGGCCAACTCGGTGTCGTCCTGGTGCGTCACCACACCATAGGGGGCGGCGTCGTACTGGTCACCGATGAACTCGAGCTGGTCGCCGGTCTCCTGGAGAGCGAACAGGGAGGTGGGCAGGTCGGCCAGGGAGGCGTCGTTCAGACCGGAGATCACGCTGGAGGTGGCCAGCGGCTGGTTCTGGAACTTCTCGATGGTGATGGCCTCCTCGCCCGCCTCGACACAGGCCTCACTGCGGGCCTCGATGTCGTCGTCGTGCGTGGTGCCGGTCTGCACGGCGATACGCATGCCACAGGCGTTCTCCGGGTCGACCTCCTCGGGGTTGCCGGCGAGGGCGAACCACTGGGTGCCGGACGAGAAGTAGCTCACCATGTTCACGGCCTCCATCCGCTCCTCCGTGATGGTGAAGGAGGACGAACCGAGGTTGTGGTTGCCACTGTCGACGCCGATGATGATGGAGTCGAAGTTGGCGGGGACCCACTCGGCCTCGAGGCCGAGCTTGTTCACGGCCGCGGTGACCAGGTCCACGTTGAAGCCGAGGACGGTCTCGCCGTCGTCGTCGAGGTACTCGCCGGGGGGATACTCCGCCTCGACGCCGATGCTGACGACGCCGGACTCGCGGATCTCCTCGGGCAGGAGGGCGGCGAGCTCCTCGTCGGCGGAGACCTCAGGGGACTCGGGGGCGGCGTCGTCCTCGGCGCCGTCACCGCCGCCACATGCGGACAGGGTCAGGACACCCGCTGCGGCGAGGGCCGTGAAGTACGGAAGGGGCTTGCGCAGAGGCATCTGAGGTCTCCTTCAAGGGCACGGATCGTGCCTGGTCGGAGGCGGGTTCGCGGGACCACGCCGCCAGCCTAAAACGACATTTAAGACATTATGCTGCATAGTGCGATGCGTCGGTAACGACCCATCGTGGCGACCCGCGATGTTCCTGTGGTCACCGTTGTGAGAGAATTGTGTAACGGGTCATCCCCGTGAGACGCGGACACGCAGTACTCGCAAAAGAGTCCGGCGAAGACCGTCCCTCCCGGCGAACACCACCGGTCATGGCCGACCGGCGTCGTGGGGGGCTCCCCTGGCACCCTGACGTCTTCGCGCGTGTTCCGCCGCCCACCGTCCCCGTCATGGCCGACGCGGGACGTAGCAGCAGACCGAGGGGTTTGAGCAGTGACCACTTTTACTTCGCGTACCCAGGACACGTCCGCATTGGATCGTGATCCGGCCTTCGCCATGCACCGCGGCGGCAAGCTGCACGTCGCCTCCTCCGTCGACGTCAGCGACCACGCCGGCCTCTCCCTGGCCTACACCCCCGGCGTCGCCCGCGTCTGCGACGCGATCGCCGAGGACGCCGCCCTGGTCGAGACCTACACCTGGAAGAGCAACCTGGTCGCCGTCGTCACCGACGGGACCGCGGTGCTGGGTCTCGGCGATATCGGCCCCGAGGCCTCCCTGCCGGTGATGGAGGGCAAGTCGCTGCTCTTCAAGCAGTTCGCCGACGTCGACTCCGTGCCGATCGCCCTCAACTGCACCGACGCCGACGAGATCGTCGAGACCGTCGTGCGCATGTCGCCGTCCTTCGGTGGCATCAACCTGGAGGACATCGCCGCCCCGCGCTGCTTCGAGATCGAGGCCAAGCTGCGTGAGCGACTCGACATCCCCGTCTTCCACGACGACCAGCACGGCACCGCCATCGTCACCGTCGCCGCGATGCACAACGCCGCCCGCCTCACCGGCCGCACCCTGGCCGACCTGCGGGTCGTCGTCTCCGGTGCGGGCGCCGCAGGTGTCGCCGTCACCAAGATGCTCGTCGACGGCGGTATCGGTGACATCGCCGTCGCCGACTCCAAGGGCATCATCTACGACGGCCGCGAGGGCCTCACGCCGATCAAGCGCGAAATCGCCGCCATCAGCAACAAGGCCGGTCTGAAGGGCTCCATCGAGAGCGCTCTGGCCGGAGCGGACGTGTTCATCGGCCTGTCCGCCGGAGAGGTCCCGGAGTCGGTCGTGGCCACCATGGCCGAGGACGCCATCATCTTCGCCATGGCCAACCCGGACCCGGAGATCCACCCGGACGTCGCCCGTAAGCACGCGAGCGTCGTCGCCACGGGGCGCAGCGACTTCCCCAACCAGATCAACAACGTCCTGGCCTTCCCGGGTGTGTTCCGGGGCGCCTTCGACGTCCGTGCCTCGGACATCACCGAGAACATGAAGCTGGCCGCGGCCAAGGCCCTGGCCGACCTGGTCGGCGACGACCTGACCGCCGACTACGTCATCCCGAGCTCCTTCGACGAGCGGGTGGTCCCGGCGGTCTCCGCCGCGGTCGCCGCGCAGGCCCGTGAGGACGGCGTCGCCCGCCGCTAGCCGCGCCTGCTCGGGCCTCCACCGTGGTTCGGCCCGCGATCGAGGACTCGAAGGGCGGTGTCCTTCGGGGGCCGACCTTCGGGGAACACCCCCTGTGGTCGACCCCCAGGGGTGGCACCGCTCGGTGACACCCCCGCGTCCCGGCGCGAACACGAGGGGCCCGAAAGACCGCGACCCCGTCCGGTCCTCCGGGCCCCTCGGCCGTTTCCGAGCACGCGCCCGGCCGGACCCGCCCACGCGGAACCGACGCCCCTCGGGACGCCGGTCCTCACATCAGCTCCAGACGGGTGTCGCCCTCCGCGACCAGGAGGGCGAACTCCGCGCGCAGGTCGGCGAGGGCGGCGTCGGGGGTGTCGCCCACACCGCGGGCGCCGACACCGGGCCGCAGGCGCGCCCGAGCGCACCACACCCCGGCCTCGTCCTGCTCGATCGTGTACGGGACCAACACCGTTCCTTCCCTTCCTCGTCATCCGCCCGAGCGTCGCCGAGGGGCCCGTTGGACCACGCCCCCGTGTGGTCCAACGGGCCCCGTGCGCCTGTGGTCAGTCGCTCCGTTCCGCGTCCTCGCCGGTGGCGGTCGACCAGGGGTCCCCGCCCGTCTTCGGCATGGGGCGCGCCTCACGCCGCTCCGAGGGGTCCTCCCCCTCGCCTTCGGAGGTGGGGGTGGAGGACGGCTCGCGGGGGGCGTCGGTCTCACCCGTGGTGGGCTCGTCCTCGCCACGCTCGCTCGGGCCACGGCCCTCGTCGTCGTGTTCGCCCTTGGTCGGCCCCCACCGGCCCATGTCGCGGCGGATCACCTCGACGGTGTCGTCGAGGATCCGACGCAGGTCGTGGGCGGCGGACCCGCCGACCTGACCGGCGCCCCGCACCATGTCGCGCACGCGCGTGGAGAAGTCCCGCAGGGCCTGCTCGAACTCGGGGCCCTCACGCCCGGCCTCCTCACGCCCGGCCTCTTCGCGTTCGGAGCCCTCACCCTCGGTCCCGCTCGCGCCGCCGTGTTCGGAGCCGGGACGGCCCCAGGCGGCGCCGAACGCGCCGAAGCCCTGGGCGAAGCGCTCCCACTCACGGGCCCACATGCCGCCGTCCCCGCACTCCCGGGCACGGTCGCCCTCGCGGCGGGGTTCCTCGTCCCCCTCGCCCTTCTCGCGCCCGGCCTCGTCGGAGGCGGCGGTGCGTTCGGACTCCTCACGGCGGGCCCCACCGGCGGCGAACTTCAGTTCCTCGCGCAGGGAACCGATGGTCGCGCGCACGTCCTGCTTGACCGCGCGGGCGATGTCGCGCACCGAGTCGGTGATCTCCTGCTCCAGGTCGTCCAGGTCGCTCTCACGGGCGCGCAGTTCCTCGCGGCCCTTGTCGGTGAGGCTGTAGACCTTGCGTCCGCCCTCCTCCGTGTGGGTGACCAGTCCCTCCTCCTCCAGCCGGGCGAGCCGGGGGTAGATGGTGCCGGGGGAGGGCGAGTACACGCCCAGGAAGCGGTCGCGCAGCAGGCTGATGATCTCGTAACCGTGGCGCGGGCTCTCGTCGAGCAGTTTGAGAAGGTACAGGCGCAGTCTTCCGTGGCCGAAGATGGTGCTCATTCAGGCCCCCTCTGGGATCGCGGCCGGAGCCTCGGGCGCACGTCGCAGCAGCGCGGCCCGACCGGACACGGTGTTGACACTGATGGAGGCGGGGTCGACGCCCACGCCGATCTTGCCGCTCAGAGTGGTGCGGGCCGGCGCGCTGTTGCGGTCCAACCCGAAGTCCGAGTCCACGTCGCCGGTGACGGCGCGCAGTTCCACCGCGGCCGAACTCTCCGAGGGCACCCGCAGGGCCACCTCGCCCGACACGGTGTTCACCCGCACCCGGGCGGAGGAGGTCAGGTCGGTGTCGACCAGGACCGAACCCGAGACCGTCTTGGCCCGCAGCTCCGACAGTCGGCCGCCCGCCACCGCCAGCTGCCCGGTGGCGGTGTTGAAGCCCAGTGTCCCGCCCGGGCCGCGCACGGAGGCGTTGCCGTCGGCGGTGTGCAGTTCGGTCTCGCCCGAGACCTCGTCCAGGGTGACCTCGCCGGTGGCGGTCCGGATCTTGGTGCGCGCGCTCAACCCGGCCGCCACCACCGGGGCGGTGGCCGTGGTGACCTCGACCGGGCAGTCCCGGGGGACCCGCAGGTTCACGGTGGCCCGGCGCGAGTGCACGTTCTTGTACCCGGTCAGCTGCAGGGGCTTGAGGCGGTCCAGGAAGCCCTGGCCGGTCAGGTCCCGATAGTGGATGGTGAGGATCCCCGCCTCCTGGGTGACCTCCAGGGGCTCGCCCTCGATGTCACCGATCTCGAAGGTGACGGGGTCGTCGGTGGGGATGATGTTGACCTGGCCGCCGACGATCCGCACCTTCAGGGCGACGATGCCGTCGAGGGTGTGGGTCATCGGACTGTCGATGGTCCAACGTGCCATCGTGAACCCTTTCGTTCGCTCTCTCTGACTTCACGATATGTCGCGTCTGGAGCGAACTCAAGATATGTCGCGGATTTCGGGGGTCGATTCGGGGGTCTCTCCGGGTCGACCCCGAGAACCGCTCCGGGCACACGCGAGGGGCCCGGGTCGTTCGACCCGGGCCCCTCGGCCGTCACACCGCTCGACGCGGTGCCGTGCTACTCCTCTTCGTCCTCGTCGTCCAGCCGGGCCAACCAGGTGGCCAGCCGTTCGACGGGCGTCTCGAACTCGGGGTTGATGTCGGTGAACACCCGCAGCTGCTCGGCGAGCCAGGCGAAGCTGACCTCCTCGTCGCCGCGGCGGTTCTCCAACTCCTCGATTCCGCGATCGGTGTAGTACATGGCGTTACTCGGCGGGCGGGAACACCGTGTCCACCAGGGCTCGCTGCTCCGCCTCGTGGCGCTTGGCCGAACCGGCCGCGGGCGCGGAGGAGGCCGGACGCGAGATCCGGGTGAACGGGCGGTCCAGCTGCTCGGAGAAGACGAGCGCGACGAAGGGCCACGGACCCATGTTCGCCGGCTCCTCCTGGACCCACAGGACCTCGCCCGCGTTCGGGAAGGCCTTGAGCTGCTCGCGGATCTCCTCGGTCGGCAGCGGGTACAGGCGCTCCGCGCGAATGATCGCGGTGTGCTTGTCGCCGCTCTTGCGACGGGCCGCGTCCAGCTCGTAGTAGATCTTGCCGGAGCAGATGACCACACGGCGGACCTTGTCCGGCGTGATCGAGTCGTCCCCGATCAGCGGCTGGAAGTGGCCCGACGTGAAGTCGGAGGCCGCGGAGGTCGCCGACTTCAGACGCAGCAGCGACTTGGGCGTGAACACCACGAGCGGGCGCTCGACCGGCGACTTCGCCTGCCAACGCAGCAGGTGGAAGTAGCTGGCCGGGGTGCTCGGCATCGCGACGGTCATGTTCTCCTGCGCGCACTGCTGCAGGAACCGCTCGATGCGGGCCGAGGAGTGGTCCGGGCCCTGGCCCTCGTAGCCGTGCGGCAGCAGCAGGGTCACGCTGGAGCGCTGACCCCACTTCTGCTCACCCGAGCTGATGTACTCGTCGATGACCGTCTGGGCGCCGTTGACGAAGTCGCCGAACTGGGCCTCCCACATGGTCAGCGTGTCGGGACGGGTCAGCGAGTAGCCGTACTCGAAGCCCAGCGCCGCGTACTCGCTCAGCAGCGAGTCGTGCACGTGGAACTTGGTCGTGCCGTTGTCGAACTGCTTCAGCGGCGTGTGGGTCTCGCCGGTGTCGCGGTCCATGAGCGAGGCGTGACGCTGTCCGAAGGTGCCGCGACGGCTGTCCTGACCGATGAGACGGACCGGGTGGTCGTCCAGCAGCAGCGAGCCGAAGGCCAGCAGCTCACCGGTGGCCCAGTCGATCGCGTCGGTCTCGACCATGGTCGCGCGACGGGTCAACTGCGGGGCCAGACGCGGGTGCGGCGTGAAGCCGTCGGGCAGGTTCACCTGGGTGTCGATGACCCGCTTGACGGTCTCGGAGCTGATCGCCGTCTCGACCTTGGAGTGGACCAGACGCGACTCTGTGAACACCTGCGGCTTGACCACGGCGCCCGGCTCGATCGGCTTCTTCTCGACCTCGCGGGTCTCGGTGAAGGCGCGCTCGAGTTCGCTCTGGTAGTCGCGCAGGGCCTGCTCGGCCTCTTCCACCGTGATGTCGCCGCGGCCGATGAGGGCCTCGGTGTACAGCTTGCGGGTGGAGCGCTTGGCGTCGATGACGTCGTACATGAGCGGCTGGGTGAACGCGGGGTTGTCGCCCTCGTTGTGCCCACGACGCCTGTAGCAGACCAGGTCGATGACGACGTCCTTGTGGAACGCCTGACGGTAGGCGAAGGCCAGATCCGCGACCCGGACCACGGCCTCGGGGTCGTCCCCGTTGACGTGGAAGATCGGCGCCTGGACCATCCGCGCGACGTCGGTGGCGTACACGCTGGAGCGGCTGTCGGAGGGGGAGGTGGTGAAGCCCACCTGGTTGTTCACGATGACGTGCACCGTGCCACCGGTCCGGTAGCCGCGCAGCTGGGACAGGTTCAGGGTCTCGGCGACCACGCCCTGACCGGCGAACGCCGCGTCACCGTGGATGAGGATGGGCAGCACGGTGAACCCGTGCGGGCCCTTGTCCAGCACGTCCTGCTTGGCGCGGACGATGCCCTCGGCGACCGGGTTGACGGTCTCCAGGTGGGACGGGTTGGCCGACAGCGAGATCTGGATCTTGTCGCCGTCGCGCGTCTCGAAGAGCCCCTCGGTGCCCAGGTGGTACTTGACGTCACCGGAGCCGTGCGCGCTGCGCGGGTCGAGGTTGCCCTCGAACTCACCGAAGATCTGCCCGTAGGACTTGCCACAGATGTTGGCCAGCACGTTCAGGCGACCACGGTGGGCCATACCGATGACGGCCTCGTCCAGCTCCGACTTGGCGGCGCGGGAGATCACACCGTCCAGCAGCGGGATGAGGGACTCGCCGCCCTCGAGCGAGAAGCGCTTCTGACCCACGTACTTGGTCTGCAGGAAGGTCTCGAACGCCTCGGCGCTGTTGAGTCGGTGCAGGATGTGCAGCTGCTCGTCACGGTCGAGCTTCTCGTGCTCGCGCTCGACGTGCGACTGCAGCCACTCCCGCTCCTCCGGGCTCTGGATGTGCATGTACTCGATACCCACCGTGCGGCAGTAGGTGTCGCGCAGCACGCCCAGAACGTCGCGCAGCTTCATGACCTGCTTGCCACCGAAGCCCCCGGTGGGGAACTCGCGGTCCAGGTCCCAGAGCGTCAGGCCGTGCTGGAGCACGTCCAGGTCCGGGTGCTTGCGCTGCTCGTGGTCGAGCGGGTTGGTGTCGGCCATGAGGTGGCCGCGCACACGGTAGGCGTGGATCAGCTCCTGGACCCGGGTGGTCTTGTCGAGCTGGGTCGCCTTGTTGACGTGGATGTCCTGCACCCAGCGGACCGGCTCGTAGGGGATCCGGAGCGAGTTGAAGATCTCGTCGTAGAACCCGTCATCGCCCAGCAGCAGCTGGTGGATCCGACGCAGGAACTCACCCGACTGGGCACCCTGGATGATCCGGTGGTCGTACGTCGAGGTGAGCGTCATGACCTTGCTGATGCCCAGCTCGCTCAGGGTGTCCTGGGACGCGCCCTGGAACTCGGCCGGGTACTCCATGGCCCCGACGCCGAGGATGGTGCCCTGTCCGGGCATCAGGCGCGGCACCGAGTGCACGGTGCCGATGCCGCCCGGGTTGGTCAGGCTGATCGTGGTGCCCTGGAAGTCCGGAACGCCCAGCTTGTTGTTGCGGGCCTTGCGGACCAGGTCCTCGTAGCCGCTCCAGAACTCGTTGAAGTCCATCTCGTCGGACTTCTTGATGGAGGGCACGACCAGCTGACGGGAACCGTCCGGCTTCTGGAGGTCGATCGCCAGACCGAAGTTCACGTGTTCGGGCTTGGCGACGCCGGGCTTGCCGTCCAGCTCCGTGTAGGAGTGGTTCATCTCGGGCAGGGCCTTGAGGGCCTTGACCATGGCGTAGCCGATGAGGTGGGTGAAGGAGACCTTCCCACCGCGGCCGCGCCGGAGATGGTTGTTGATGACGATGCGGTTGTCGAACAGCAGCTTGACCGGCACCGCGCGCACGCTCGTCGCGGTGGGCAGGGTCAGGCTGGACTCCATGTTGGTCGCGGTGCGGGCGGGTGCGCCACGCAACCGCTCCTCCTTGACCTGGAGTGCATCGTCGGTATCGGTGTTCTTGGGTGCAGGGGCCGCGGCGGCCTTCTTCTTCGGCGCGGGTGCGGCGGGGGCCTTCTCGGACTGCGCCTTAGCGGTCGCAGCGGCCCCACCCTTCCCGCCGGCCGAGTCCGCGGGCTTGTAGTCCGCGAAGAAGTTCCACCAAGCCTTGTCAACCGAATTCGGGTCGGTGAGGTACTTCTGGTAAAGCTCCTCTACCAGCCACTCGTTCGGGCCGAAATCTGTCAGGGGTTGAGACGCCTCAGACGACACGGCGGAGATCGCCCACTTCCGCAGCTCGCTTGTGAATGTGTAGGAAAGACGGGTGGCTGTCGGCTAGGCGGGCTCGAAGAAGCATGGAGTCGCTCCCCAACGGGGGAGTGTCTGACCTGGCCAGCACTCGTCGGGTACAAGGCTACTTGTACCGACCTCCCGGACGGGAACGCGAGGGTTGTGGAAACTGGGAGATACCTAACAATCTTTCACACGAACCTTGCCGCTACGTGCCGGTCACTTTGCGTTGCGTGGTCGTGGCGACCCATTTGCCCCTATTTGGTGGGGTTTTCGGGGCGTCCCATCGTGATCGTCGTGGGGCGACAAGAATGTGGCGCGTACCACGTTTCCAGCGAGTAACACCGGGGGAGATGTTTCGATCCCCGTGAGGGCGCCCGCCGGCGGCCCGGGCGGCAACCGATGGCGCGCGGGGCGCTTCCGGCGGTGAAACGCCGGTGAACCCCGCCTTGGATGTCCGGATCTGCGTGTTCTCCCCGGTTCTTCCTGTGCGCTGTGTCTCGCACACCTACGATGCGCCTACGTACTGATGCAACGACGGGGGCTAGGGGGACCCATGAGGGGTCTGGGGGAACTGGAGGCGGCCATCATGTCCGCCCTGTGGCGCGCGGAGGGGCCGCTGCCGGTCCGCGACATCCGCGAGAGCATGGTCTACGACCGCGAACTCGCCTACACGACCGTCATGACGGTCACCAACATCCTCCATCAGAAGGGCCTGCTCGAGCGCGAGAAGACCGGCCGCGCCTGGGTCTACTGGCCCCGGGAGACCCACGCCGAGTTCACCGCCCGCGTCATGGGCGAGGTCCTGCGCACCGGCCCCGACCCCGGAGCCACCCTGCTCCGCTTCGTCGAACGCTTCAGCGACGAGGACATGGCGCGGCTGCACCACGTGTTCCGGCAGGTCCGGGACCGCCGCGCGGGCGGGCCCCTGCCCCGTCCCTCACCCGCGGCGCAGTGACCGCACGCTCGGCGCCGCCACGGCCGCCAGCGTGGCGATGATCGTCAGTCCCGCGACGATCAGGATCGACCGCTCCGGGCCGATCGTCTCGGCGAGCGGCCCGATCGCGACCTGCCCCACCGGCATCGCCACGAACGAGCCGAGGGCGTCGTAGGAGTACACCCGGGAGAGCCGGTCCGGTGGGATGTTCTCCTGTACCGACACCTCCCAGGCCACGGTGAACTGCTCCACCGCGACCCCGCCCACGAACATCGCCGCGAACAGCAGCGGCACCATCGGTGAGGGGTCGGCCAGCACGAAGAACGGCAGGGTCTGCAGGGTGACCAGGGCGGTGCCGTAGAACAGCGCCCTTCGGGGCTGCCACCGCGCCGCCAGGACCCCGCCCGCCAGCAGCCCCACGCTGTTGGCCGCCATGACCAGCCCCCACGTGGTCCGCCCGAACGTCTCGTCGGCGATGCCCGGGCCGAGTACCGCCGTGGTCGCCGACCAACCCGCGTTGACCACCATGAACTGCAGCACGATGATCCACACCCAGGGGCGCGCCACGAACTCGCTCCAGCCCTCGCGCAGGTCGCGCAGGACGTTGCTCCGCCCCGGCGACACCGTCGAGGGCACCCGCAGGAAGAGGAAGGCGACCCCGGCCGCGGCGAACATGAGGGCGTCCACGCCGATCGCCCACCCGGGACCGAGCAGCCCCACGGCCACACCGCCCACCGACATGCCCGCGAACATGCCCATCTGCTTCGCGATCCCCACGAGGGCGTTGGCCTGCCGCAACAGGGTGAGCGGCACCGTCTGGGGGGTCAGCGCCGCCGCGGCGGGCAGGTTGGCGGCGGCCGCGGCCCCGTTCAACAGGCTCAACACGATCATCACCGTCAACGTGGCGGTCCCGGTGAGCAGTGTCAGCGCCAGAAGCCCCTGGGAGAGCGCGGCGAGCACACAGGCGCCGCGGATCACCAGGGCGCGCGGCATGCGGTCGGCGATCACCCCGCCCAGGAGGAGCAGGGACACGTTGGCGACCGAGCGGGCCCCCACCACCAGACCCACCTGGGCCAGCGACCCGGTCACGTCGAGGACCGCGAACGCCAGCGCCACGCTCGCCATGCCGTTGCCGAACATCATCAGCACCCGGCCCAGCGCCAGCGCGCGGAAGTTCCCGTGCCGCAGCGGGGCCATGATCCCCGCGCGCCGATCCGTGTCCGTCCCGTCCGTCCGGCCCACGTGCCCTGCCCACCTTCACCTCGCGCGACCCATCGACCGGGGCATGGTCGTCGAACCGCGCGGGCGGGTCAACCGGTTTTCGGGAGGGCGATGGGGCGCCGACGGAGGACGTCGGCTCGGGGCGGAACTCAGCCCAGGATCCAGCTGCGGTTCTCCGCCGCGAGCTTCTCCACCAGGGTCGCGCTGTCGTGCTCCTTGGCGAACAGGTGCTCCGGGCGGGTGATCGGCACGATCCACAGCCACCGCACCGGGTCGCCCTGGAAGGAGAGCCCGGAGGTGTCCGGTGGCACGTGGGTCGGGTCGGTGACCAGGGGACCGGGGTCCTCCAACAGCAGGACCGCGCCCGCGTCGCCGCGCATCGCGCGGTCCTCGGGGTTGTCCAACCACTTGACCGTGTGCCCGGTCCCGAACCAGGTGACCGCGCGCCACGGGAAGGCCCCGATCCACCGGAAGATCCGTGCCGCGTGGTGCGCCGGCAGTGTCGTGGCCAGCGCCAACTCCACCCGGGCGTGGTGGGAGGTGTCGGCCATGTACCGGTCCAGGGTGGGCATGCGCTGCCCGCACATCCCCACCGTGGACAGGATCGTGAACGGTCGTTCCGCGGTCGGAGGGCGCTCCGACACCCGGAGCAGCGGGGGATGCCCGTCGGAGACGTCCCAGTAGTGCCCGGCCGCGCCCACCCGGCGGTTGAGGTGGCTCAGCACCGTGCGCTGCACGCTCCGCCAGGCCCCGGAGGCCCGTCTCCAGTCCCAGTAGGCCTCGGCGTGCACGACCCGCGGCCACAGTCGGCGCTTCACCGAGTCCAGCTCCCACGCGTAGGCGCTGCGCCCGATCGCCTCGCGCGCGTACCCGGGAAGTCCGCTGTCGGCGTCCGCCCATCCGGGGATGACCGCCAGCAGCCCCTCCTCGTCCAGCAGGGCCACCCCGTCGCCCTCCTCGAACCAGACGGCGCGCAGGGTCTCCGGATCGAAGCGGGGGCGCCCTTGGGGGTGCTTGGTGTGCGCCTCCGGCATGAGCGGCGCCCGGCCCTGGTAGAGGTCGCCGGGCTGTACCTCGCTCGGGGCGCTCTCGTGGTTGGCCAGCCACACCGGGACGCGGATGCGCTCGCGGGCGTCCAACAGGTAGGCGGCGGTGGTGTGGGAATCGCACTCCACGACGACGCGTCGGCTCTGGTAGGGGCTGATCTCGTCGAGCAGGACGTCGATCTCGGTCACCGGCCCTCCACGTATGCCGACCCAGGGGGTTGTCGTGTTGTCGTGGTCACCGAAAGGGCAGGACCCGTCCGGGCTGTCCACACTGCGCGTAGAATCGACGGTAGTGCCCTGACAGGCGGAGCAACGCCGCAGCCGCGTATAAGTCGTATAACGACCCGCGGCGCCACATCCCTTCCGCGCCGGGCGCAGTCCACCGACTCCACTCGTTACGGATCCTTATGCCCGCCGAGCTGACATTCGTCGCACCCCGCCGTGCCAAGCCGCCCCGGCACCTGGCCGACCTGACCCCACAGGAGCGCCAGGAGGTCGTCCGCGAACTGGGCGAGAAGCCGTTCCGCGCCAAGCAGATCGCCAAGCACTACTACGGTGCCCTGGAGTCGGACACCTCGAAGATGACCGACCTGCCCGAGGCCTCCCGGGAGAAGCTCGGAGAGGCGCTCCTGCCGACGCTCCTCACCCCCGTCCGGCACATCACCTGTGACAACGGGATGACCCGCAAGACCCTGTGGAAGGCCTTCGACGGGGTCATGTTCGAGTCGGTGCTCATGCGCTACCCGGACCGCGTCACCCTGTGCATCTCCTCCCAGGCCGGCTGCGGCATGAACTGCCCGTTCTGCGCCACGGGGCAGGCGGGTCTGACCCGCAACCTGTCCACCGGCGAGATCGTCGAGCAGGTGGTCGCCAGCGCCCGGGACCTGGCGCGCGGTGAGGTCGCCGGTGGCCCCGGGCGGGTCAGCAACATCGTGTTCATGGGCATGGGCGAGCCCATGGCCAACTACAAGCGCGTGCTCCAGACCACCCGCCAGATCACCGACCCGGTCCCCGAGGGCATGGGCATCTCCCAGCGCGGCGTGACCGTCTCCACCGTCGGTCTGGTCCCGGCCATCAACAAGCTCATCGACGAGAAGATGCAGGTCCGCCTCGCGATCTCCCTGCACGCCCCCGACGACGAGCTGCGCGACGAGCTGGTGCCGATCAACACCCGCTGGAAGGTCCGGGAGGTCCTGGACGCGGCCTGGCGCTACGCCGGTACCACCGGGCGGCGCGTGTCCATCGAGTACGCCCTCATCAAGGACATCAACGACCAGGCTTGGCGTGCCGACCTGCTCGGCAAGCTCCTCAAAGGCCACCTGGTGCACGTGAACCTCATCCCGCTCAACCCCACACCGGGGTCGAAGTGGACCGCCTCGCGTCCCGAGGACGAACGCGAGTTCGTCCGGCGTCTGCAGTCCCACGGAGTGTCCGTCACCGTCCGCGACACCCGCGGTCAGGAGATCGACGGCGCCTGCGGGCAGCTCGCCGCCGCCGAGAAGTAGACGCCCGTGGTCGAGACCCTCCTGGCCTTCGTGGTGGCCACGGCGGCCGGGCTGGTCCCGATCCTCAACATCGAGGTGTACCTGGTGGGCGCCGTCGCCCTGGTGGACGACGGCGCCCTCGTCGCGATGGCGGTGGCCGCCGCGGTGGGACAGACCCTCGGCAAGATCCCCTACTACTACGTGGGCAAGGGGACGATCTCCGCGCCCTGGCTCAGGCGCAGGGCCGCCACCCCCGGCAAGTGGTCGGCGCGGATGGCGGAATGGCGCGCGAAGGCGGAGGCCCGACCGGCCTGGGGCGCGGGCCTGCTGGCCCTGAGCTCCTTCGCGAGCGTCCCGCCGTTCATGGTGGTCTCGGTACTCGCCGGGGTGGTCCGGATGAACCTCGTCCTGTTCTGCGTGATCACCTTCGTGACCCGCGCGGCGCGCTTCCTCATCCTCGTCCTGGCGCCCGCCTGGGCCCTGTCCTACCTACCGGGCTGAGCCGCCGAACGGAAGGCCGGCGAACGAGGCCGGTGCGGATCACAGCACGTGGTCGGCCAGGCGGGTGAACGCCCCGATCACCTCGGGGCCGTGCACGAGTTCGGCGTCGTTGTGGTCCGCTCCCGACAGCACGACCTCCTCGAACGGTCCCCCGCGGGCCAGGGCCACCGCGTGGCTCTGCTCCGCCGGAACGATCGCGTCGACGTCCCCGATGACCACGGTCGTGGGGGACTCCACCCGCGCCACCTGCTCGGTGACCGGGTAGCGGTCCCAGAGCATCGAGCGCACCGGTAGGAGCGGGTAGTGGACCTCGCCCAATTCCGCCAGAGAGCTGAACGGCGAGCGCAGGAACAGTCCGGCGGGTGGACGTTCGACCGCCAGGGCGGTGGCCACGGCGGCACCCAGACTTTCTCCGAAGTAGAGCGTGCGGTCGGCGTCGAAGCCCCGTGCGGCCAGATGGTCGGCGGCGGCGCGGGCGTCGGCGGCCAGCCCCTCCTCGGAGGGCGAACCCTCGTTGCCGCCGTAGCCGCGGTAGTCGAACAGCAGGACGGAGAAGCCCTCGGACGCCAGGGCCCGGGCCAGTGGCGCCCGGCTCTCCCGGTTGCCCGCGTTGCCGTTGGTCACCAACACGGCGGCCTCGCGGTCCTCGTCCCGAGGCGGTACGAACCAGCCGCCCAGGTCGACCCCGTCCTCCGTGGTCAGCCGGACGTCCTCGGCCCCCTCGATCACGTCGGCGGCGGTTGGTGGCGCACCTCCGAAGGGCGCGTAGATCACCGATCTCTGCATGGCCCACATCAGTCCCGCCACCACCACGAGTACGACCGCCACCGCCGCCGCGACGATCAGCGCACGTCCTCCCCGGTGACGCCGGGGCGCGGGTGTCGAAGCGTCGGTACTGCTCACGACGGTCCTTTCGGGGGAGTACGGGGTTCCTCTCCGTCCGGGCTACCCGATTTCCGGTGCGTGGGAACGGACCGACCATGGGCACGCACTTGGAGGACATCGCGGAGATCGACCGTCTGGTGCACGAACCCTCGCGGTTGGCGATCACCAGCGCGCTCCGGTCCTGCGAGAGCACGGACTTCCTGTTCCTCCAACGCGCCACCGGGCTCTCCAAGGGCAACCTCTCCAGCCACCTGTCCAAGCCGGAGCGCGGCGGGCTCGTCGTCATCACCAAGACCGCCCGAGGTCGTCCCCGCACCCTCCTCGCCCTCACTCCGGTCGGCCGCGACACCGTCGCCGAACACGGGGAGCGACCGACCCGACTGCGCGACGCCGCACGCGACCGGACCGCCCCTGAGGAATGAGCCCCGGCGGCGCCGCTGCGTTCCGCGCGGCCCCGTGCGCCGTGGGGTGACCGCGTCGGGACCACGGAGCCCGGCAGGGGAGCCGGCACCGGCCTCTCGGCCGTCCGGCGGCGACCGTGCGTTCCCGGTGTCGTCGGACCACCGCCCCGCGGGTGGGCGGAGCCGGCCCGGACGTACACTCGTGGCACGTTCGGGGTGGGCCGGCCGGGTCGCGCCCCAGGCCTCGAGGGGGAAGTTCGATGGTGCAGGTCGCGGTCGCCCAGTTCGCGCCGGGGCAGGACAAGGCCGAGAACGCCCGCTCGGTGGCCGAGCTGGCCGCACGTGCCGCCGTCGCCGGCGCCGGGGTCGTCCTGCTTCCCGAGTACACGATGTTCACGGCGCCGCGCACCGATCACCGCTACGTCGAGGCGGCCGAGTCGCTGGACGGGCCCTTCCTCGCCGAGGCCGCCGACACCGCGCGCCGCGAGGGTGTGCATCTGGTGCTGGGGGTCAACGAGTCCGGGGGCGAGGGCTCCTCGCACTTCACCAACACCCTGGTGGCACTGTCCCCGCAGGGGGAACGCGTGGCCCTGTACCGCAAGATCCACCTGTACGACGCGTTCGGTGTCAAGGAGTCCGACGTGGTCGCGCCCGGCCCGATCGAGGCCCCGGAGACCTTCGTCGTCGACGACGTCGTCTTCGGTCTGCAGACCTGCTACGACCTGCGCTTCCCCGAGGTGACGCGGCGGATCGCCGACGCCGGGGCGCACGTGGTGCTCTTGGCCGCTCAGTGGGTGCCGGGGCCGCTCAAGGAGGAGCACTGGCGCACCCTGGCGCGCGCCCGCGCCGTCGAGAACACCGTCTACGTGGCCGCATCCGGCCAGGCCGCCCCCAGCGGCGCGGGTAACAGCATGCTCATCGATCCCATGGGCACCCCGCTGGCCTCCCTGGGCGAGCAGACCTTCGAGGTCGCCGCCGCTCGGGTTTCGGCCGAACGCGTCGAGTCCGTCCGCGTCACCAATCCCGCGTTGGCGATGCGTCGATTCGCGGTGGTCCCTCGTACCGAAGCGTGAAGGCCCTGATCGGCTTCGTGTGCACATATCGGTCACAGTGCATGAATGGCCACTTCTCGCCCCGGGTCTTCCCAGGGTTCGTTACTTAGGGTTATGATTTACCTTCACGGAGTGATTTAGATCGGTCCGGGCCCTTCCAGGCGCCGAGGGCTTCTGATTCAATTAAGAGCCGGTAACTATCGGCCCGCCAGACTGTCCTAAACCACGGGGGGAGCAAGGACATTGCGCGGAACGAGCACGATGTGCGAACCAGACATGCCGACCGACGCCGTATTCGAGCCTTACGTCTATGACCCGAGCCTGCTGAGCCGGGCGCAGTGCATGGGGGATGCCTGCGCCGTCTGCCACACCAAGTGGCCCCGGCCTCGCCGGGTGCTCGGGGAACTGCCGGACGGGGCCCATGTGTACGGGTGTGACGAGTGCGCGGGGATCATCGGCCTCCAGCCGGTGACCGCGGGCGAGCCGCTGATGGCGGCGCGCTGATCGGCATCCCGCCCTTCAGGGGCGGAAGTGACGGTCGCGCTCCGGGTCCAGGGGGAGAAGTCGGACCCGGAGCGCTTCCGTCGACGCGCCCGCTTCCATGGGGAGGAGGGGAATTGAGCGCGTCTTCTCAGGATGGCTCGCATGGCTGCGTGGCCGATGGCCACGCCCCGTGAAGGGCGCCACCGTCAACGATACTCCGTGTCGCGCGTCACCGACGGTCAGTGAGAGACATCCATGCGGTATTTCGCCGAAGTTCCTCAGCCATTGGTGGGGAATCCCAGGTCCACGCCGCCTTCGGGCCGACGGCCCGGGTCGGCCCAGCGGGCGGTGACCGCCTTCGTCCGTGTGTAGAAGTGGACACCCTCCGTGCCGTGGACGTGCGAGTCTCCGAAGAGCGACTGCTTCCAGCCGCCGAACGAGTAGTACGCCATGGGCACCGGGATGGGCACGTTGATGCCCACCATGCCGACCTCGATCTCGTTCTGGAAGCGGCGGGCGGCGCCCCCGTCGTTGGTGAAGATCGCGGTCCCGTTCCCGTACGGGTTGTCGTTGATGAGCTTGACGGCCTCGTCGTAGTCGCCCACGCGCACCACGCTCAGCACCGGACCGAAGATCTCCTCCCGGTAGCAGGACATCTGCGGTCCCACGTGGTCCAGCACGGACGGACCCAACCAGAACCCGTCCGCCTCCCCGCCCGACACCGGGTGCACCCGGCCGTCGACGGCCAGGGTCGCCCCCTCGCGCACACCCGACTCCAGGTACGAGGCCACCTTGTCCCGGTGCTCCCGGGTCACCAGTGGCCCCATCTCGCTGCGGTCGTCGTCCCCGGGGCCCACACGCAGCCGGGCCACCCGCTCCTTGATCCGGTCCAGCAGGTCGTCGGCGACCGAGTCCACGACCGCGATCGCGGAGATGGCCATGCACCGTTCGCCCGCCGAACCGAACCCGGCCGAGACCGCCGAGTCCGCCGCGAGGTCGAGGTCGGCGTCGGGCAGCACCACCATGTGGTTCTTCGCGCCACCGAGCGCCTGCACACGCTTGCCGTGTTCGGCGGCGGTCCGGTAGATGTACCGCGCGATCGGGGTGGAGCCCACGAAACTGACCGCGGCCACGTCCGGGTGCTCCAAGAGCGCGTCCACCGCGACCTTGTCGCCGTGCACCACGTTGAACACACCGTCGGGCAGCCCCGCCTCCTTCCACAGCCGGGCCAGGAGGTCGCCCGCCGAGGGGTCCTTCTCGCTGGGCTTGAGCACGAAGGTGTTCCCGCAGGCGATCGCCACCGGGAACATCCACATCGGCACCATCGCGGGGAAGTTGAACGGGGTGATGCCCCCGACCACGCCGAGCGGCTGCAGGATCGAGTAGGAGTCCACGCCGGTGGACACGTTCTCGGAGTAGCCGCCCTTGAGCAGGTGGGGGATACCGCAGGCGAAGTCCACGACCTCCAGGCCGCGCGCCACCTCGCCCTGGGCGTCGGAGAACACCTTGCCGTGCTCGGAGCTCACCAGGGCGGCCAGTTCGTCGGAGTGGGCGCTCAGCAGCTCACGGAAACGGAACAGGATCTGGACCCGCCTGGAGAGCGAGGTGTCCCGCCAGCCGGGGAACGCGGCCTTGGCGACCGCCACGGCCGCGTCGACCTCCTCGGGGCCGGCGAAGTCCACCGTGCCGGTGATCCGACCGGACGACGGGTCGTAGATGTCCCCGCTCCGTCGCGCGGGCCCCTCGTGGGCGCCGCCGCCGATCCAGTGGGTGACGTGCTTGCTCATACTGCCTCTTCCTGGTGCGGGGAGCTGTTCTCGGGCGTCGGATCGGCGCGGGCGGCCCGCGGCCGTGCGGACGCGAAGGACGTCGTGCGCACCCGGGGGAGGACGGTGTCGCGCCGCCCCTCCACCCGGGGTCGGCTCACGCCTGGTCGGCGACGGACCGGACGGCGTCCAGCAGGATGTCGCGTCCCTCGGCCGCCTCCTCCGTGGACAGGGTCAGGGGCGGGGCCATCCGCAGGACGTTGCCGTGCACGCCGCCCTTGCCCACCAGCAGTCCGCGCTCGCGGGTGGCCTCCAGGACCCGGCCCGCCAGCGGGGAGGAGGGCGCGCCGGTGGCCGGGTCGACCATCTCGATCGCGAACATCAGCCCCTTGCCGCGCACGTCCTTCACACAGTCGAACTCGCGCAGGGCCCGCAGCCCGTCGATGATGGTGTCACCCTGCCGCAGCGCGTTGCCCTGAAGGTCGTGTTCGAGCACGTAGTCGAGGGTGGCGCCGGCCGCGGCCATGGACACGGGGTTGCCGCCGAAGGTGGCCACGCCCAGTGCCTTCAGGCCGTCCATGAGGTCGCCGCGGGCGACCACGCCGCCCACCGCGAACCCGTTGCCCAGGCCCTTGGCGAAGGTCATGGCGTCGGGGGTCACCCCGTGGTTGCCGATCCCGAAGAAGCTCGTACCGGTGCGGCCCCACCCGGTCTGCACCTCGTCGGAGACGAGCAGGATGCCGTGCTCGTCCAGGACCTCCTTGTACGCGGCGTACAGGCCGTCCGGCGGCATCGCGAACCCGCCCACGCCCTGCACGGGCTCGGCGATCAGGCACGCCACGTTGGGCGCGGTGGTGTCGAGGACCTCGCGCAGGTCGGCCACGCACACGTCGATGTACTCCTGCTCCGACAGATGCCGGAAGGCGGGGGAGGAGTGGTCGGTGCCGTGCAGGTAGTGCACGTTGAGCGGGGACAGGGAGGAGTTCTTCCAGGCCTTGTTGCCGGTGACCGCCACGGTGCCGAAGGAACGACCGTGGTAGCTGCCGCGCAGGGCCAGCACCTCGTCGCTGCCCCGGGCGTGGGTGGCCAGCAGCAGGGCGGTCTCGTTGGCCTCGGTGCCGGAGTTGGTGAAGAACACCTTGGCGTCGGGGATGCCCGACAGGCGGGCGATCTTCTCGGCCAGCTCCACCTGGGAGCGGATGAGGTACAGGGTGGAGGTGTGCACGACCCCCCGGGCGATCTGCCGCTCGACGGCCTCGCGGACCTCGGCCACGTCGTAGCCGAGCATGTTGGTGACGATGCCGGTGAAGAAGTCGAGGTAGGTCCGGCCTTCGGCGTCCGTGACACGGGCGCCCTTACCGCCGACGATCTCCAACGGGGACTCGTAGTACAGGGGCAGCCAGGAGGGCATGACCGCCCGGTGGCGCGCAAGAAGTTCCGACATGCCCTCAGTCTCCCCAGGGGCCGAACACTTGGCCAGGATCAGCATGGTGACAACATGATGGGTGGCTTTACATGATGTAAATCCGCCCCCGTGGCGTGGAACCCGTGCTCACGCGACCGGTGCGCGGTTCACCCTGTCAAGGGAAACCCGCCTGAACGTGACAGAACGTCCTAGACTGACGGCGTGCTTCCCACCCTCGCCGAGGTCCTGCGTCTTCCCGCCCTGCAACGCGCCCGTCCCCGTGTGGTCGCCGGCTCCGCGTACCTGGACGTGGCCGTGCGCTGGGTGCACATCGCCGAGGTGACCGACCTCGCCCATCTCTTGCGCGGGGGCGAACTCGTGCTCAGCACCGGCATCGCCATGCCGGACGACCCCGACGCCCTGCGCCGCTACATCGAGGACATCGCCGACGCCGGGGTGAGCGGTATCGCCGTCGAACTCGGCCGCAAGTACCACGCCGAGCTCCCCCGGGCCTTCCTCGACGCCGCCGAGGACGCCCGCGTCCCCGTGATCCTCCTCGACCGGGAGGCGCGGTTCGTCGAGATCACCGAGGCCGTGCACATCCGTGTGGTCAACGAACAGCTGGAGGAGCTGCGCGAGTCCGAGAAACTCCACTCGGTCTTCACCCAGCTGTCCGTCGAGGGGGCCGACGCCACGCAGATCCTGCGCGAGGTGGCGCAGCTGTCCGGATGCCCCGTCGTCCTGGAGAACCTCACCCACCAGGTCCTGGCCTGCGACCTCAACGGCGAGGACCCCGGGACCCTGCTCACCTCCTGGGAGAGCCGGTCGCGGTCGGTCCGCTCCGGGACCCGTACCGTGCACGCCCCGACCACGGGCTGGCTGGTCACCACCGTCGGCGCCCGAGGGCAGGACTGGGGGCGTCTCATCCTCATCGTCGGTGCCACCCCCACCGCCCGCCAGACCATGCTCATCGAACGCGCCGCCATCACCCTGGCCCTGGGCCGGTTGCTGGAACGCCACCAGGAGAGCCTGGAGCGGCAGACGCACCGAACGATCATCACGGGCATCATCGACCGCTCCTACTCCGATCCCGAGGAGGCGCTGGTGCGCGCACGGGCGGTGGGCGTACCGCTCAACGGGCGCGAGCTGGTGGGGTTGGTGTTGCGCCTGCGCGAGAACGGGACCGGTCTGGCGGCCCAGGCACGTCTGTCCGACACCGCCGAGGGCGCGGCCCGGGCCTGCCGTGAACTGCGGTTGCCCGCCCTGGTGGGTTCGCTGGACGACCTCCGGGTCGGGGTCCTGCTGGCCCTGCCCGCCCGCCAGAGATTGGACGCCACCCTGCAACTGCTGGCCGACCGGGTGCGTTCCAAGCTGGGCGACGCCGCGGTGCTGGCGGTGGGTTCGGCGGCCGACGACATCCGCGACGTGCGCCGTTCCTTCCTGGAGGCCCGTCAGGTCGGTGACGTGGCCATCAAGCAGAGCGACCGGCGCTCCTTCTACCGGCTGCCCGACCTGCACCTGCGCGGACTGCTGCACCTGTTCCGGGACGACGAGCGGTTGCAGACCTACGTGGAGCGCGAACTGGGGCCGTTGCTCGACCACGACGCCCGCCACGGCGGCGACCTCGCCGACATGCTCCGCCACTACCTGGGGGCCGGGCGCAACAAGGCGCTGGCGGCGAGCCGGGCGCACCTGTCCCGACCGGCGTTCTACGAGCGGTTGCGTCGCATCTCGTCGGTGCTGGACGTCGACCTGGAGTCGGTGGAGACGTGTCTGTCGCTCCACGTGGCACTGCTGTCCCTGGACTCGGTCCGGGACCAGCACTGACCGGTATCGGGGTGCCGGTCCCTCCCTCCGTTGGAGCGGTGCAGTACCTTGGAATCCGTTGTCTCGGCCCGTGTGAAGAATGATTTTCCACGGTCGAAACGTCGAAAAACTGTGGTAACCGTATCCAGATCCATCGGTAACACTCGGAGGGCCCTGTGACCGAACCGCCCGAGCCCGGCCCCGCCCGCCGGGTCAACGGGGTGGCGTTGGACGACACCGCCAAACGCATCATCGAGGTCCTGCAGGAGGACGGACGCCTGTCCTACGCGGCCATCGGCAAGACCGTCGGCCTGTCGGAGGCCGCGGTGCGCCAACGCGTGCAGCGGCTCCTGGAGGCGGGTGTCGTCCAGGTCGTGGGGGTCACCGATCCCATGACGCTCGGCTTCCACCGCCAGGCGATGATCGGTGTCCGCACCACCGGGGACCTCAACGCGGCGGCCGACGCCGTGTCCGACCTTCCCGGAGTGGAGTACGTCGTCATCACCGCCGGCTCCTTCGACCTCCTGGTGGAGGTCGTGGCCGAGGACGACGCCCGACTGCTGGAGATCCTCGCCGACATTCGCGCGGTGGACACGGTGGAGAGCACCGAGACGTTCCTGTACCTCAAGCTGCGCAAACAGACCTACGCCTGGGGCACCCGGTAGCCGTGGCCCCCGGGGCCCGCGCCGCGCCTCGCCCCGTGTTCGGGCGTCCGAGTGGTCGGGAGCCTTCGGCGTCCACGGTGCGATGGCCCGTTCCTCGCGCTCCCACCCACCGCGCCCCCACGGGTTCCGGGGGCAGGGGCGCCGGCGCCCGGACCCACACCCCTTCGGGGCGGGGGCTGCGCGTTCACCGAACCCCTCCACATGGCGTGGGGCGGTGTCCGCAACAGCCCCCGGGTGGCGCGGCGGGCTTCGGTGGGGGCTCCCCGGGCCGGGACTACAGCGCGGCGAGCGCCTCCTCCAGCAGGTTCAGGCCCTCGACGAGCAGGTCGTCACCGATGACCAGCGGGGGCAGCATCCGGATCACGTTGCCGTGGGTGCCGGCGCTCAGCAGCACCAGGCCCCGGGCGTGGCAGTGCTTCAGCACCCGTGCCACGGCCTCCGGGTTCGGCCGCCCGTCGCCCTCGACCAGCTCGATCGCGACCATCGCGCCCCGACCACGCACGTCGCCCACGACGTCGAACCGCTCGGCGAAGGTGCGCAGCCGGGCCAGCATCAGCGCACCGATCTCGCGGGCGCGCTCCACCAGGCCCTCGGACTCGATCACCTCCAGTGCGGCCAGGGCGGCCGCGCACGCCGCGGGGTTGCCCCCGTAGGTGCCGCCCAGGCCGCCCCTGTGCACGGCGTCCATCAGCTCGGCGCGGCCGGTCACGGCGGCCAGCGGCAGCCCGCCCGCGATGCCCTTGGCGGTCGTGATCAGGTCCGGGACGATCCCCTCGTGCTCACTGGCGAACATGTGCCCGGTCCGCGCGAACCCGGTCTGCACCTCGTCGGCGACGAACACGATCCCGTGGGCCCGGCAGAACTCGGCCAAGGCCGGAAGGAACCCGGGGGCCGGTTCGATGAACCCGCCCTCGCCCTGGATCGGCTCGATCACCAGGGCCGCCACGTTGTCGGCGCCGATCTGCTCTGTGATCCGGTCGATGGTCACGGCGGCGGCCTCCGGGCCACAGTTCTCCGGTCCGGTGGGCCAGCGGTAGGCGTAGGCCATGGGCATGCGGTGGATCTCGCCGGCGAACGGACCGAACCCGTGCTTGTAGGGCATGTTCTTGGCGGTCAGACCCATGGTGAGGTTGGTGCGGCCGTGGTAGGCGTGGTCGAACACCACGACGGCCTGGCGTCCGGTCGCGCCGCGGGCGATCTTCACCGCGTTCTCCACCGCCTCGGCGCCGGAGTTCAGTAGGATCGACCGCTTCTCGTGGTCGCCCGGGGTGACCCGGTTCAGGGCCTCGCACACCTCCACGTAGCTCTCGTAGGGGTTGACCATGAAGCAGGTGTGGGTGAACCGGCCCAGTTGCTCGGCGGCGCGCTCGGCCACGCGCGGGTCGGCGTTGCCGACGTTGGTCACGGCGATGCCCGAACCGAAGTCGATGAGCGCGTTGCCGTCGACGTCCTCGATGATGCCGCCGCCCGCGCGTTCCACGTACACGGGCAGCACGCTGCCCACGCCCTGGGCGACCGCCGCGCCACGGCGTTTCTGGATGGCGCGGGACTCGGGCCCGGGGATCTCGGTGACGATCCGACGGGACTGGACGACCTCGGTCGTGGCCATGCGGCTGCCTCCTTGCGGGGGTCGGTGCTCCGGGGTGAGGCACGAGGACACGGTCCGGGACGCTCTCCGGCACGCGGTGTCTCCATGCGGACCCGCCTGACATTAGGCCGCGTGGAAAACGACACACATGGACATAGTGGATAATCGAACCAGCGTCCTGTGCCATTGCGGCAGGGAACGCGAGGACGTCGACGGGTGATCAGGGGAGGGGCCATGCCACCGACACTCGGTGCGCTGCTGCGCACGCCCAAGCTGCGGTTGCGCCTGCTCACCGGCGGAGACCGGCTGGACCGGCAGGTCGAGTGGGTGGCGGTCAGCGAACTCACCGACCCCACGCCCTACCTGGCCGGGGGCGAGCTGGTGCTCACCACCGGGGTGCGGTGGGCGGAGGAGATGCCCGACCTGCGCTCCTACGTGCGTCGCCTGGCCGAGCGCGACATCGCCGGGGTGGGGTTCGGCGCCGCGGTCGTGTGGGAGCGCACCCCCGACGAGCTGTGCGCGGCGGCCGAGGAGTTCGGCGTGACCCTCGTGGAGGTGGCGCGCGAGACCCCCTTCATCGCGGTCGGCAAGGAGGTCTCGCGGCTGCTCGCCCAGGAGGAGTACGAGGGGCTGGGGCGGGCCTTCACCGCCCAGCGCGCGCTCACCCGGGCCGCCCTGAGCGGGGCCGGTGCGGTGGTGGACCGGCTCGCTCGTGAACTCGACGGCTGGGTGGTGCTGATGGAACCCGACGGCGCGGTCCGGCACGCCGCCCCGGCCTCGGCGGCCGACCACGCGTACCGGTTGGCTCCCGAACTGCCCCGGCTGCGCGGTGCCGGTCCGCGGGCCGGCGCCTCCGTGGTCTCGGGCCGTGAGCACGTGGCCCTCCAGTCCCTGGCTGCCGGTCGCCGGGTGCGCGGGTTCCTCGCCGTGGGCGCCCGGGAGGGGTTCGGTTCGCACGACCGCACCCTGGTGCACGCCGCGGTCTCGCTGCTGACGCTGGAACTGGAACGCCCCGCCGCGGAGGTGGGCTCCGGGCTCGTCCCCGGTGTGGTGGCCGCGCTCTTCGACGGTGCCCTGGACCCGACGAGTCCGGGGGCCGCGGCGTTGGCTCGCGTCCTGCCCGCCGCACCGGTGGTGGTGGCCGCCGCCCAGGACCCGCCGCCGGAGGGGCCGTGGCCGGAGGGCGTGTGGGGCACGGAGACCACCGACGTGTCCACCCCCGGTACCGCGCGCACGCTCCTCCTCGCCGCGGCCGACCGGGCCGACCTGCTGCCCGAGGTGTGCGACGAGCTCTTCGAGGGGCCGGTGGGTCTGAGCGAACCCGTGGACTACAGCGAGCTGGCCGTCGCCCGTGCCCAGGCCGAGCGCGCCCTGTCCGTGGCGGTGGAGGAGGCACGCGCGATCGTGCGCTCCGGTGATCTGCCCGGCGGCCTTCTGGGGATGACGGACACCCCGGCCGGGCTCCGGTTGGCCGACGACCTGCTCGGCCCTCTCGACCGGCAGCGCAACGCCGCCGAACTGCTCGCCTCGCTGCGCGCCTACCTCGCCGCCTCCGGACGCTGGGACGCGGCGTCCGAGAGCCTGGGGGTGCACCGACACACCCTGCGTTACCGGATGCGGCGCATCCGGGAACTGCTCACCGTGGATCTCGACGACCCCGATCACCGCGTGGAACTGTGGATCGCGCTCCGTGTCCGGGAAGGGCGCGGTCGACCCTGAGTGCCCCTTCTTCGTCACCCTGAGTGAAATTCGCTGCGGGTTCCTGCGTTCCCCGGGTGGGGGCGCGCGGAATGCACCACAATGGGACCCGATAGCACGGAGTAATCACGTGGTCACATGTGACCGTGTGCTCAGGGGGACGCTGTGAGGTCACTGCGGGACGAGGCACAGATCGGACCGGCCGCGGTCCACACCGCCGGCGGTCCGGTCGGCGAGACGGGCGCCCAGGGGGTCGGGGTCGGGACGGCCTCGCGACGCTGGAAACCCCCGGTCGATCAGGGCGAGGTCCGTTCGTTCCTGGCCTACCTGCGCTCCTGCCTGCACCGGGAGGCGGTCCACGGCCACGTCGTGGACGCCGAACACCTGGACTCCGACACCTGCGCCTGTCTGCCCGCCGGGCCCGAGCTGCTCTTCAGCGGGGCCAGGGACACCCTGCCCCTGCACCACGAGAGCGCCCGCGTCATGCGGCTCGCCGGGCGCTACGGCCAGGCCCTGCGCTACGGCTACCCCCTCGTCGTCCTGCCGGGCGGGCCCGAGGACGGTCCGGGCGAGCCACGGGTGACGTTGCCGCTGCTCACCGTCGACGTGCGGGTCGTGGACGAACACGAGGAACGCCACGTGGGCGACCGGACGGGCGTCGGCGACGCGCTGTTGGTCCGCGCGGTCGGCCCTCCCGACGTCAACACCGCCCTGCTGGCGCTTCTGGGCATCACCGACCCCGAGGACCTCTTCGAACTCCGCACCCGGCTGCGCGCCGGGGCGCCCGACGTCTTCCACCGCCCCGCCGCCGTCGCCGACCTGGCCGCCAAGGTCCGCACCCTGCTCACCCGGCTGGAGATCGAGCGGGTGGACGACATCGCCCCGCTCGGTACCCGGGGGCTGCCCCGGCGGCTGCACATCGGAGCGCACAACACCGCCGTGTTGTTCCGCGCGGGGCCCGGCGGGCAGCCCGAGGTCGACGAATCCCGCCCCGGCAGCGTCGAGGGCCTCCTGGCCGACCTCGACCCCACCGACAGGGACGGTCTGGACCCCGACGCGATCGGCGGCACCGCCCTGGAGGCCCTCCTGGGGGCCCGTCCGGCCGGTGGTTCCACCGACCGCGACCACGGATCGACCACGGCACGGCCGACCCGGTCCCTCCTGAGGCGCGGGGCCGGTCGGCGTGCCGACGCCACGCGGGACGCGACCCCGTCGGTCGTCCCCGTCTCCACCACCGCGCTCGGCCAACCCCAGTACCGGGCGTTGCGGGCCGCCATGCACGAACAGCTCACCGTGGTCGCCGCCCCACCGGGCGGTGGTGTGCACGACCTCGTGGACGCCATGGTCCGCACCGCCGTCACGGCCGGACAGCGCGTCCTGGTGTGCGGGCGCACCGAGGCCGACGTCGAGGCGGTCTTGGGCCGGGCCGACACCGACCCCGGCCACCCCGTCGTCCGGGCCGGCGGCGCCGGCGGGCGTGCCGACGAGGTGCACCTGCTCACCCGTCTCCTGGGACAGCGCTCGGGCGCCCTCCCGGTCTCCCTGACCCCGGACGAGGACGACCCCGACCGCACCGACGACCTCGGTGCCGCCTGGGCCCGGGTCCACGACGTGTGGAACGCCATGGACACCATGGCCTCCGGCGGACACGCCCTGGCCCACCTGGCCGAGGAGCGCGGCCGCAGCATCGCTCTCGGCTGGGACCCCGAGACCCTGTTCACCCCCGAACGCGGCGGCCCCGAGTACTGGCTGCACCGCGCCGAACGCGCCGCGGCCCGCGGTCTGGGCGGCCTGTCCCACCGCGCCGCCGTGCGCCGGGAACTCGGCGTGACCACCGACCCCGACAGCCTGGCCCGACTGCGCGCGGTGGCCCGCCTGGAGAGCGAGTGGCGTGAGGCCGTCGACCGTCGGACCCGGTGCGCGCCCCTGGCCGAGCTCACCGGTGACCTCGCCCGCGCCCTCGACGACCACCGACGTGCCGCGGGACGCCGCCTGAGCACCATCACCGAGCCCCGCCTGTGGCGCGGCCGGTCCGCCCTCGAGAACCGTCTGGAGACCCTGAACTGGCACCACGGCGACGGTCGGACGCAGCTCAGCGGTCTTCTCGACACCCTGCCCGCCTGGGTCTGCCGCACCGACCAGGCCCGGGCCCTGCCCTCGCGGGCCGGACTGTTCGACCTCGTGATCGTGGTGGGTGCCGAGCGGACCCGGGTGGGCGAGCTCCTGCCCGTCCTCTACCGGGCCGACCGCGCCGTGGTCGTCGGCGACCCGGCGCACCCCGGGCCGCTCACCGTGCTGGAGCCCGAGGAGGAGCGCCGAGCCCTGGCCACCGCCGGACTCACCGCCGACCACCTCGATGACCGCGCGCTGCGCCACGGCTCCGGCTCGGCGCTGTGCGCCGCCTACAAGGCGGCTCCGACCATGATCTGGCTGGACGAGCAGCGGGGCGCGCCTCGCGCCCTGGCCACGGTGGCCTCCCGTCACTGTTACGGGGATCGGATCTCGGTGACCACCGAACCCGCTCCGGCCGACGGCCCGGCCTTCGACTGGCGTGACGTCGCCGGAGAGTGCCAGGCCGCCCCGGGGTCCTCCTACGTCAACCGGGAGGAGGCCTACCGGGTCGCCGTGGTGGTCGACGAACTCGACCAGGTCCTGCCCGAGGGGCACACGATGGTGGTGGTCGCTCCGTTGCAGCCCCAGGCGGCGCTGGTCCGCCGTCTGCTGCGGCAACGGGTCCTGCGCCACCGGGTCCGCGTCGGGGGACCGGATCTGCTGACCGAGGGGGTGGGAACGGCCGATGTCACCGTGCTGTCCCCGATGCTCTCCACCGGGGCGCCCGCCATCGCCGAACGGCGCGTGCGTCGGATGACCCACCTGTGGGCGGCGGTGCTCACCCGGACCCGGGGCCGTCTCGTGGTCGTGGGCGACCGGTCCCACTGGTCCGAGGGCGACGGGCCCCTCGCCGACCTGCTCGCCGGGGCCGTGTCCACCGCCGGTGTCGCCACCGCCGCCGACCCGGCCGGCGCCTCCCTGGTGGAGGCCCTGCGCACCGCCGGCACCGACGTCACCGTCGGACCGCGCATCCACGGATGGCCCGCGGACCTGCTGGTCCGGTACGGGGCCCGCGGCGTCGTGCTCCTGCTCGACCGTGAACCCGACGGCGCGGCCCTGCGCCGGTTGCTGGCGCGTGGTGAGGCCCTCAACCGGTCGACCGAGGAACTCGTCGTGATCGTTCCCGCCTGGCGCTGCCTGGCCGACCCCCACGCCCTGGTCGAGGAGATCCTCGCCGCCTGCTGACCCCTTCCGGCGTCCCTCACCGGGGTCGGTTCCGACCGCGGACCGCCCTATCCTGAGGGCGACGGACACATGCCCGCGCGACCCCCGACGACGCCCGCCTCCCGGGCCGGGGCGAGGGCACGACGAAGGGGACACGGGTGCCTGAGGGCCACACACTGCACCGGTTGGCGGCGCACTTCGACAAGACCTTCGGCGGCTCCGCGGTGCGGGCCACCAGCCCCCAGGGGCGCTTCGTCGAGGGGGCCGCGCGGCTGGACGGTCGTGTCCTCACGGTGGGGGAGGCCCACGGCAAGCACCTCTTCCTCGGGTTCGACTCCGGGGCGTGGCTCCGGGTCCATCTGGGCCTGTACGGTGCCTGGACCTTCGGCGACGCCGACGGTGAACGCCACCTGGGCGCGCCCCGCGCCCCCGGTGCCGAGCGGATCGACCTCGACCGCGACCCCGACGGCTTCGTGGTCCCGCCCGCACCCGTGGGTGCCGTGCGGGTGCGCCTGGTCAACAGCACCGGCTGGGCCGACCTGCGCGGCGCCTCGGCCTGCGAGGTCATCACCATCGATGACAAGCGGGCCGTCCAGGACCGTCTCGGGCCGGACCCCCTGCGACCCGACGCCGACCCCGAACGGGCCTGGCGCCTCGTCTCCCGCTCGCGCACCACCATCGCGGCGCTGCTCATGCGCCAGGACGTCATCGCGGGCATCGGCAACATCTACCGTGCCGAATCACTGTTCCGCGCGCGGATCGACCCGATGACCCCCGGCCGGGAGCTGGGACGGGAACGGTGGGAGGCCCTGTGGGAGGACCTGTCCGGGCTGCTCCGGGACGGGGTGCGCGACGGCCTCATCATCACCACCCGGCCCGAGCACCGGCTCGATCCGGACGCGCGTCCGGTGCCCCGGCCCGACACCCTCTACGTCTGTTACCGGACCGGCGATCCCTGCCGTGTGTGCTCCTCGCCCATCGCCGCCACCGAGCTCGCCGGCCGCACCCTGTACTGGTGCCCCGGCTGTCAGGGCTGAGTCACACCCGCATCGCCTTGCTTATCCGTCCCACCGGTCACACTCGAAGAATCCCCTGGACGACGGTCGGGAGAGGTGGGTTAAAATCCCCTGTCGATGACTGAACCGGTTCAGTCTCATGTGCACGGGAGGCGGCTTGGGTTCTGTGATGCGGCGTCCGACGATCATGGACATCGCCAGGGCGGCGGGCGTGTCCAAGGGGGCGGTCTCGTACGCCCTCAACGGCCGTCCCGGTGTCTCCGAGGCCACGCGGGAGCGGATCCTCAGTATCGCCAGCGACCTCGGCTGGGCGCCCAGCAACCCCGCCCGCGCGCTCGCGCCCGGTGGCCGGGTCGGCGCGATCGGCATGGTGGTGGACCGCCCCGCCCGGTCCCTCGGTATCGAACCGTTCTTCATGCAACTGGTCTCGGGCGTGGAGACCGAACTCGCCGCCGTCGGCATCGACCTGATGCTCCAGGTCGCCGACAACGTCGACTCCGAGATCGCGGTGTACCGCCGCTGGGCCGCCGAGCGCCGCGTCGACGGGGTCGTCATCGTGGATCTGCGGGTGGAGGACCCTCGCCCGGAGGCGATGGGCGTCCTGCCGCTCCCCGCCGTGGTCCTGGGCGGGCCGGAGGGCACCGGTGGCCTGCCATGCCTGTACACCGACGACGCCGCCTCGGTCCGTGAGGTGGTGCACTACCTCGCCGCGCTGGGGCACCGGCGGATCGTGCGGGTGGCCGGTCCCGAGGACTTCGTGCACACACGGGACCGGTCCGCGGCCTTCCAACAGGCGGCCCGGCGGGCCGGGCTGGACGAGGCGCGCACCGTGCACGCCGACTACTCCGGGGAGGACGGCGGCCGTACCACCCGGCGTCTTCTCGCCGACGCGGAGCCGCCCACCGCGCTGGTCTACGACAACGACCTGATGGCGTTGGCCGGCCTCGGAGTGGCCTCGGAGATGGGCGTGGACGTGCCCTCGCAGCTGTCCATCGTGGCCTGGGACGACTCCGCGCTGTGCCGATTGGTGCGCCCCTCGCTCACCGCGATCAGTCGCGACGTCGTCGCCCACGGGCGCCGGGTGGCCCAGATGCTCAACGGCGTGCTGTCGGGGGAGCGGGTCGCCAACGAGGAGACCCCCCTGGGTGAACTCCGACCGCGGGGGAGCACGGGCCCGCTGCTCCCCTGAACGCGGGCCCGGCGCGTCGTGCCCGCGGAACCGGTTCAGCGTCGTTGCCTCCACGTGTCCACGGCCCATCATGGCTGTTACAAGCGGATAACACCGAAGTGACGGGGATTGACGGGGTTCCGCCGCGCATGTTGTTGTTAACGTCACTTACCCGGTTCAGCAACGGTCCTTCGCGCTCACTATTGGGAGCGCTCCCAGCCTTCCTCGAAGGAATCGGCTACCCCCCGAAAGGACCGACCGGGTGAAAGGAGGAGTCGAGATGAGATCTCTGAGGCTTCCCGCCGCCCTGGCGGCCGTGGCGCTCATCGCCACGGCCTGCTCGGACGAGGGCGGGGATGGGTCCTCCGGGGGGTACCCCAGGAACGAGACCCTGTACACGACGGGTACGGCGTGGAGCCCGCCCACCAACTGGAACCCGATCATGCGGGGCCAGTACGCGGTCGGCACCTTCGGTCTGGCGTACGAGTCGCTCTTCCACTACGACCCGGAGGCCGGAGAGTACGTCCACTGGCTCGCCGAGAGCGACGAGTGGACCGACGAGGACACCCACGTCATTACCCTGCGCTCCGGTATGACCTGGAACGACGGTGAGGCCATCGACGCCGAGGACGTGGTCGCCACGCTCGAACTCGGTCAGATGGAGGTCCACTACAGCAACGTGTGGAACTACGTGGAGAGCGTGGAGGCGACCGGTGACCTGGAGGTCACCGTCGACTTCTCCGAGACGCGTCCGCAGGAGTGGATGAACTGGGCCTACTCCACCCCCATCGTCCCCGAGCACGTCTGGGGCGAGGCGAGCCAGGACGAGCTCACCGACAACCCCAACAACGACCCGGTCGGCAGCGGGCCCTACGTCTACGAGAACCACGCCGACGACCGCATGGTCTGGAAGCGCAACGACGACTGGTGGGGCATCGAGGCGCTGGGCCTGGAGATGCAGCCGACCTACATCGTGGACATCGTCAACTCGTCCAACGAGGTCACGATGAACATGCTCAACGGTGGAGAGGTCGACGCCTCCAACAACTTCCTCCCCGGCATCGACCAGGTCATCGACGGACAGAACGTCACCAGCTTCTACGACGGACCGCCCTACATGCAGTCCGCCAACACCGCCTGGCTGATCTTCAACCACGACCGTGAGCCCCTGAACGACCCCGAGTTCCGCAAGGCGCTCGCGCACGCCATCAACATGGACCAGATCATCGAGGGCCCCTACTCGAACCTCGTCCAGGCCGCGAGCCCCACGGGTCTCCTCCCGCAGTGGGACGACTTCATCGACCACGAGCTCGTCGAGGAGGAGGGCCACCGCTTCGACGCGGACGAGGCCGTGAGCCTGCTCGAGGAAGCCGGGTACACCGACGAGGACGGCGACGGCTTCGTCGAGGACCCCGACGGCGAGCCCATCTCCCTGACCCTGCAGGTCCCCTCCGGGTGGACCGACTGGATGGAGTCGGCCAGCGTCATCGCGGACAACGCCCGGGCCGTGGGGATCAACCTGGAGTCGGCGACCCCCGACGAGGACCTCCTGGTCACCGACCGCAACGAGGGCGACTTCGACATGGTGATCAACAACGAGCGCCAGTTGAGCAACACGCCCTGGACCTACTACGACTACCTCTTCCAGCTGCCGGTGCGCGACCAGCAGACCACCGCGAACTTCGGTCGCTACGAGAACGAGGAGGCGTGGGAGCTGGTCGAGGACTTCGCCGCCGTCCCCGCGGACGACCAGGAGGCCGCCGCCGAGATCGCCGCGCAGATCCAGGAGATCCAGCTCGCCGAGGTCCCGGCCATCCCCCTCTGGTACAACGGCCTCTGGTCGCAGCAGACCAACGGGGTCTGGACCAACTGGCCCAGCGAATCCGGTGACCCGGGCTACGCCACCATGTGGCACGGCTGGTACGAGCTCGGTTCCGTCGACACCCTCGCCCAGATCCAACTCGCCGAATAACGAACACGGGTGGGGCGCCCCCTGTCGGGAGGCGCCCCACCTCCGCACCCCTGGAGGATTCCGTGTGGCGTTACATCGGACGCAAACTCGGCATCTACACGATCACCTTCGTGATCGCGGTCACCATCAACTGGATGATCCCCCGCTTCATGCCGGGTGACCCGGTACGCAGCATGCTCAACCGGGCCTCGGTCTCCGACCCGGAGGCGCTGGAGCGCATGAGCGACTACTACGAGGGCGTGTTCGGCGTCGACGCCCCTCTGCACGAGCAGTACCTGAACTTCTGGGCCGGGCTCCTCCGCGGGGACCTCGGCATCAGTGCGTGGCTCTACCCCGAGCCGGTCGCCGACATCATCCTGCGCGCCGTGCCCTTCACCCTGGGCCTGCTCCTGCCGGCCATCATCCTGAGCTGGATCGTGGGCAACTACGTCGGGGCCTTCGCCGCCCGCAGCAAGGTCCTGGACAACACGGTCCTGCCGGTCGGCTACATCCTCACCGCGACCCCCTACATGTGGCTGGCCCTCCTCCTGGCCTGGGCCCTGGGCGTGGTCGGCGGATTCTTCCCCGCGGCGGGCGGTTACAGCTTCGCGCTGACCCCCTCGTTCACGTGGCCGTTCATCTCCAACCTGCTCACCCACTGGTTCCTGCCGTTCCTGTCCATGTTCATCGTGGCGCTCGGGGGGTGGGCGATCGGGATGCGCAACATGATCATCTACGAGTTGGAGGCGGACTACTCCAACTACCTGCAGGCCCTGGGCGCACCGCGCCGACTGATCCGTCGCTACGCGTTCCGCAACGCGATGCTGCCGCAGATCACCGGGCTCGCGGTCCAGCTCGGCACCATCATCTCCGGTGCCCTGCTCACCGAGATCGTGTTCAACTACCCCGGCCTCGGGATGCTGATCCTCAACGCGCTCAACAACCGGGACTACTTCATCCTGCAGGGCGCCTTCCTGTTCGTGGTGATCGGCGTTCTCATCGCCAACTTCATCATCGACATCATCTACGTCCTCGTCGATCCGCGCACGCGTGTGCAGATGACGGGAGGAGCATCATGAGCAACGTCGCCGGCGCTCCGGGGGCCGACGCCGCCACCCCCGCCGAACCCGTCGCTGAACGCGGCCGCTCGGAGATCCTGCACTTCGCCGGGCGCAACCCCAAGCTGCTCATCGGTGCGGGTGTGGTCCTCACACTGCTGCTCACCGGGCTCATCGGACCCCTGTTCGTCGACCACGGTCCCAACGAGTACATCGGCCCCAAGAACCAGCCGCCGAGCGGCGAGTACTGGCTGGGGACCACCTCGTTCGGGCAGGACATCTGGGCCCAGTTCGTCTACGGCCTGCGTTCGACCTTCATGATCGGCGCCCTCGGCGGCGGCATCGCCTTCCTCCTGGGCACCACCATCGGCTTCCTGGCCGGTTACAAGGGCGGGATCGTCGACGAGATCCTCAACCTGATCACCAACGTGGTCCTGGTGCTGCCCACGCTGGTCGTGCTCATCGTGGCCGTCAGCTACCTGCAGGTGGAGGGTCTGCTGGTGCAGGGGCTGTTCATCGGCCTCACCTCCTGGCCGTGGGCCGCCCGCGCGGTGCGCTCCCAGGCCCTGACCCTGGCCAACCGCGACTACGTGGACCTGGCCCGCCTCAGCGGTCGGCGCACCTGGAGGATCATCACGTCGGAGATCGCCCCCAACATGAGCTCCTACCTGATGATGTCGTTCATCCTCCTGTTCGGCGGCGCCATCCTCATCGCGGCCGGACTCGACTTCATCGGTCTGGGCCCCGCGGGCGGTGTCTCCCTCGGCCTCATGTTGGAGAGCTCCATGCAGTGGAGCGCGCTCCAGCTCGGCCTGTGGTGGTGGTTCATCCCACCGGGTGCCGGGATCACCGCGATCGTCGGTTCGATGTACATCCTCAACGTCGGGTTGGACGAGGTCTTCAACCCCAAGCTGCGGGAGCTGTGATGACCCTGCGCGTCAAGGACCTGAAGGTCTACTACCAGACCCTGCGCGGGGACGTCCACGCCCTCGACGGGGTGAGCTTCGACCTCGCCGACGGCGAGATCATGGGTCTGGCGGGAGAGTCCGGCTGTGGCAAGACCACGCTCGGCAAGAGCCTGATCCGGCTGGACGGCCGGATGCGCCACGTGGGCGGCACGATCGAGCTGAACGGGGCCGAGGTCCCGATCACCGACGAACGCGCCATGAACCCGCTGCGCTACCACGAGATCTCCCTCATCCCGCAGTACGCGATGAGCGCGCTCAACCCCACCCGCAAGATCGGGCGGATGATCAACGAGCTGTTGCGCGCACGCGGGGTGCGTCCGTCGAAGGTCGCCGACGAGCTGCGGCGCCGCCTGGAACTGGTGGGTCTCGACCCCGACGTCCTCAACCGGTTCCCGATCGAGCTGTCCGGCGGGATGAAGCAGCGCGTGGTCATGGTCATGGCCACCCTGCTGGACCCGTCGCTGCTCATCGCCGACGAGGCCACCTCCGCACTGGACGTGTCCACGCAGCGTTCGGTGGCCGAGTCCATGGTGGAGTTCCGGGACCGCGGGTTCGTCAAGAGCATGATCTTCGTGACCCACGACATCTCGCTCGTCTACCAGATGGCCGACACGGTCATGGTGATGTACGCGGGTCAGGTCGCCGAGAAGGGCCCGGCGAGCACGATCATCAACGATCCGCAGCATCCCTACACCAAGATGCTCATCGGTGCCCTGCCCGAAGTGGGTTCCACCACGACCGAGGCCCGCCTGGAGGGCATTCCGGGCACCCCGCCCGGTCTGCTCAAGCCGCCCACCGGCTGCCGGTTCAAGGAGCGGTGCCCGATCGCCTCGGAGGAGTGCGACGAGACGCCGCCGCTGGTCGAGATCGATACCGGCCACTGGGCCGCCTGCTGGAAGACGGGGAGGTAGCGCCGTGCTGGAACTGAGCCACGTGCACAAGGTGTACCGGGTGGGCGCCTTCGGCGCCGGCACGATGCGCGCGGTGCGCGACGTGAGCCTGGTGGTGCGCCCCGGTGAGGTGGTGTCGCTGATCGGGGAGTCGGGCAGCGGCAAGAGCACCCTCGGCAAGATGGTGCTGGGGCTGACCAAGCCCACCCAGGGCACCATCACCTTCGAGGGGAACGACGTGACCCGCCTGCGGGGGTTCGGCGCGAAGAAGGAGTACTACCGCCACGTGCAGGGCGTCTTCCAGGACCCCTTCAGCTCCTTCAACCCCATCTTCAAGGCCGACCGGGTCTTCGAGATGATCCGCACCTCCTACTTCCCGGCGATCTCCGACGCCGCCTGGAGGGCGAAGGTCCTGGACGTGGTCGGCACGGTCCGGCTGGACCCCGACAACGTCCTGAACAAGTACCCGCACCAGCTCAGTGGCGGACAGCTGCAACGGCTGCTCATCGCGCGGGCGCTGCTGCTGGACATCCGGCTGCTGGTGGCCGACGAGATCATCAGCATGCTGGACGCCTCGACCCGGATCGACGTGCTCAACCTGCTGGCCGATCTCAAGGAACGCGGTCTGGGGATCCTCTTCGTCACCCACGACCTGTCCCTGGGCAACTACGTCAGCGACCGGTCGGTGATCCTGCGCAAGGGAGCCATCGCCGAGATGGGGCCGACCCGCAGGGTGTTCGAGAACCCGCTGCACCCCTACAGCCGCCACCTGCTCTCGTGCGTGCCCCAGCTGCACCGCACCTGGGCGGAGGTCGACGCCGAACTGGCCGCGAACCCGCCCGAGGACGTCGAACTGCCCACCGTCGCCGAGGGCGACGACTCCGCCCCGCTGGTGGAGGCCGAGGAAGGGCACTTCGTCGGCATCGACCAACGCTGACCCGCCCCTCGCACGGGACGCCGCACACCTAGGAAGAGGAACGCGCATGACCGCGTGGTTCGACCTGCACGACCATTGGACCCTCGCGGTGGCGCCCGTGGAGGGCGGCACACCGTCGGAGACGACCGCCACGGCCGGGGAGGTCGTGACGGGGGAGGTCGCCGCCACCGTGCCGGGCTGCGTCCACACCGACCTGCTCGACCACGGCCTCGTCGACGACCCGTTCGTCGACGACAACGAGACCCGGCTGGGCTGGATCGGGCGCACCGACTGGCGGTACCGCCGTCCCCTGACGGCGGAGGCCGAGGCCCTGGCCTCGGCCCCGCAGGCCGAACGCGTCGACCTGGTGTGCGAGGGGTTGGACACCTTCGCCACCGTCCTGGTCGGCGACCGTGTGGTGGGGCGTACGGCCAACATGCACCGGTCGTACCGGTTCGACGTCACCGAGGCACTGGCCGAGGCCGGGACCGACGCCGGACTGGAGGTGCGTTTCGACGCCCCCTACCGCCGCGCGGAGGCCGAGCGGGACCGGTCGGGTCCGCTGCCCGCCGCCTATGACGAGCCCTACCAGTACGTGCGCAAGATGGCCTGCAACTTCGGGTGGGACTGGGGGCCCACCGTGGTCACCTCCGGTATCTGGCGGCCGATCCGGTTGCACGCCTGGTCCACGGCACGGCTGGCCTCGGTGCGTCCGCTGGTGTCGGTCGACACCGAGGAGGCCCGGGGTCGGGTCGCGCTGCGCCTGACGGTGGAGCGCACGGAGCGGGGACGCGACGCCGAGCTGACGGTCACCGCCTCGGTCGCCGGGGTGAGCGGTACCGTCACCGTTCCCGCGGGGGAGGAGGAGGTCGCCCTCGACCTCGACGTGGCCGATCCCGAGCTGTGGTGGCCGCGCGGCCACGGCGACCAGCCCCTGTACGACCTGTCCGTTGAGCTGGCCACGCCCGGGACGGTGCTGGACGCCTGGGAGCGTCGGATCGGGTTCCGCAACGTGGCCGTGCACAGTGCCCCGGACCAGCACGGCGCCGCCTTCGCGGTCCGCGTCAACGGCCGTGACGTGCTGGTCAAGGGCGCCAACTGGATCCCCGACGACACCTTCCCGTCCCGGATCGACCGTGACCGCTACCGGGAACGGATCGACCAGTCCTGCGAGGCCGGCATGAACCTGCTGCGCGTGTGGGGCGGTGGGATCTACGAGTCCGACGACTTCTACGACCTTTGCTCCGAGCGGGGCGTGCTGGTCTGGCAGGACTTCCTGTTCGCCTGTGCCGCCTACCCCGAGAACGAGCCACTGTGGTCGGAGGTGGAGGCGGAGGCGCGCGACGCCGTCGTCCGTCTCGCCCCGCACGCCTCGCTCGCCGTGTGGTGCGGCAACAACGAGAACATCTGGGGACACGAGGACTGGGGCTGGAAGGAACAGCTGGACGGGCGGCCCTGGGGCGCCGGTTACTACCTGGACCTGTTGCCCCGGGTGGTGGCCGAACTCGACCCCACCCGTCCCTACTGGCCGGGCAGCCCCTACTCCGAGGGCGAGGGTGTGCACCCCAACGACGCCGCCCACGGCACCATGCACCTGTGGGACGTGTGGAACCGACTGGACTACACCGTGTACCGGGAGCACCGGCCCCGGTTCGCCGCCGAGTTCGGCTACCAGGCGCCGCCCGCCCACGCGACCCTGCGCGGTGCGGTGTCCGACGACCCGCTCACCCCCGACTCACCCGGTGTGCGGCACCACCAGAAGGCAATCGACGGTGACGAGAAGCTCGCCCGCGGGCTCTCCCGGCACTTCGGCGACCGCGCGTGGTCCTACGACGACTGGCACTACCTCACCCAGGTCAACCAGGCCCGGGCCGTGACCGTGGGCATCGAGCACTTCCGCTCCACCTGGCCGTACTGCACCGGGACGGTGGTCTGGCAGATCAACGACTGTTGGCCCGTCACCTCCTGGGCCGCGGTGGACGGCGCCGGTCGGCGCAAGCCGCTGTGGTACGCGCTGCGCCGTGTGTACGCGGATCGGGTCGCCACGGTCCAACCGGGTGACGACGGGCTCACCGTGGTCCTGGGCAATGACACCGACACCGAGTGGGTGACCGAGGTGGCGATCGCTCGCCGCGACATCGCCACGGGCGCGGCGCTGGCCGACTCCGGCCACCCGGTGCGGGTGGCCCCGCGCGGGGCCCTGCGGATCACCGTGCCCGCGGAGGTCGCCCGTGCCGAGGATCCGGCCCGGGAAGTGGTCACCGTCGACGGTGTCGGGGAACGCGCGTGGTGGTTCTTCGCCCATGATCGCGATGTGGACTACCGAAAGCCGGAATTCGATGTGGAAACCCGGGCCATTGGTTCCGATTTGCGGGTGAAGGTCCGCGCCGGGGTGCTCTTGCGGGATCTGGTCCTGAACGTCGACAGGCTCGCGCCGGACGCCGTGGTGGACAGCGCCCTGGTGACCCTGTTGCCGGGGGAGGAGCACACGTTCACGATTCTGGGCGGTGCCGGCCTCGACCCGGGGCAGGTGTCGGCGTCACCGGTCCTGAGGTGCGTCAACGACGCGCTGACGGCCTCTTCGTGAGCACCTCGTGACACCCCGGTGACCGTCACGTGAATCACATGCGTTCCCCGCACGGCCCGCCGGTATTCCTCGGCGGGTCGTGTGTGTTGCCACATCCGAACCCCTCGCAAGGGAGGCCGGCTGTGGTACGTTCAAGGGGATTGTTAGTCGTTGAATTTCGCAGTTGGTGTCTTGCCCGCGGAGTTTGTGACCGGCGGGCGGTTTCTCTTGGAGTCGGCTCGCGGCAATTTTTCGGGCGTGAGTATGCGTCCGTAGTACACCGAGCTGAAGGAGAGAACATGGCTCAGGGAACTGTGAAGTGGTTCAACGGCGAGAAGGGCTTCGGCTTCATCTCCCCCGACGGCGGCGGCCCCGACGCCTTCGTTCACTACAGCGCCATCCAGGGTTCGGGCTTCCGTAACCTGGAGGAGAACCAGCGCGTGGAGTTCGAGATCGTCGAGGGCACGCGTGGCCCGCAGGCCGAGAACGTCGTCGCGATCTAAGAACGTCGACACGTAGCGTCGTCGCCCCCTCGGGGGCGTGAACGTCGCTGAACACCCCCGGACGGGTCCGCCCGCCGGGGGTGTTCTCATGTCCGGAGCCCGTGGTCGCCATCCCCGGACACACACGGCCACCGCGCCCGTGGGGCCTCCGGGCCCCTGAGGGCCCGCTCACGCGTGGCCCGGACCCGTGAGGACCCCGTTGCACGTGTGCGCCTGCGCGCACGCCCGGCCACGGACACGCGCGGCGCCCGTTCACCCGAGAGTCCCCTCGACGCGTGGACGGCCCGGGCACGCGGACCCCGGACACACGCGTGCCCCGGCCGAGAACCGGTCGACCGGGGCCCGCGAGGCGCGGTTCAGCCGGCCAGGAGTCGCTCCGTACGCTCGCGCACCTCGGCCGTGTCCAACCCGCGCACCGTCACCGTGGTGCGGCGACGCAGCGCGTCGTCGACGGTCACCGCCCATTCACGGTCACGGGCGAACACCACCTGCGCCCAGACGTCGGGGCCGTCGGGGTGGACGCGCTCGCCCAGCGCCGGTTCGTCCCGGATCATCGCCGCCAGGTCCAGCGCCAGGCTTCCGTAGTGGGTGGCCAGGTGCCGGGCCACGAGCGGGTCCAGGCGCGCGCCCGGCTCACTGTCCATGATGAGCCGTTGGGCGACCGCGTCGGGGCTGGCCAGGCCGGGCAGGGGAACGGTCCGCAGCGGGTCGGCCATGTCCTCGCCCACCGGCACCGCGGTGACCTTGCGCAGCTCCTCCAGGACCGTCCGGCCGATGTGCCGGTACGTGGTCCACTTGCCGCCCGCCACCGACAGCATCCCGCCCCGTCCCTGGCTGACCACGGTCTCCCGCTTGGCGGAGCTGGTGTCGCCGGGGCCGCCCGGCAGCACGCGCAACCCGGCGAACGAGTACGTCATGCGGTCGCGGTCCAGGTAGGACGGCTCGATGCCGAGGGACGCCTCGCTCAGGATCTGGTCCACGTCGGTGGAGACCACGCCGACGTCGGCCGGGTCGCCCTCGTAGGCCTCGTCCGTGGTCCCGAGCAGGAGGTGCCCCTCCCACGGGATGGCGAAGGACACGCGGTACTTGTCCACCGGGATGGTGAGCGCCGCCCGCCACGGTTCCGGAGTGCGCAGGACCAGGTGGGCGCCCTTGGACAGGCGCACACTGGGCGCCGCGTCCGGGTCCTCCATCCGACGCAGGTGGTCCACCCACGGCCCGGTGGCGTTGAGCACCAGCCGCGCGTCGACGCCGAACTCGTCGCCGGCGATCCGGTCGCGCACGTCCGCGCCCGTGACCCGGCCGCCCGTGGTGCGCAGGCCCCGCACCTCGGCGTGGTTGAGGACCACGGCCCCGGCGTCCACGGCGGCGCGCACCGTCATCACCGCCATGCGGCTGTCGTTCATCTGGTGGTCGCTGTAGGCGGCCACCGACTTGAGGCCGTCGGTCCGCAGACCCGGTGCCAGACGCTTGGCCTGCTTGGGCGACAGGAGCCGTCCCATGCCGTCGCCGAAGGCCGACAGCGCCGAGTACAGGAACACCCCGGCGCCCATCTTCGCGGCGCCGTGCGGGCCGCCCGCGTAGACCGGCACGAGGAAGGGGCGGTGGTTGACCAGGTGCGGGGCGACGTCGGAGGCCAGGGAACGACGTTCCCGGTGGTTCTCGGCGACCAGGCGCACGTTACCGGTCTGGAGGTAGCGCAGCCCTCCGTGCACGAGCTTGGAGGAGGCACTGGACGTGGCGCCCGCGAAGTCACCGGCGTCGATCATGGCCACACGGAGTCCGGCCTGGGTGGCGGTCCAGGCCACCGAGGTGCCCAGGATGCCGCCCCCGATGACGAGGAGGTCGAAGGTGCCCCGGGTCAGTTCCTCGCGGGTGCGGGGCCGGAGGGCGGTCGTGTCGCGTTGGGTACCGGCGGTCATGGCTGGTGCTCCGTCCGTTGGCAGGGGTGGCTGTCGCACCCACCTGAACGGGCTCCTCGTTGCAGGCCGGTGACGATTTCATGATACGACAATGCCGAACGTTGCCCAAGACTGCCCGCCCGCGACCGGGCCGCCCTCCCCGTGATCTCGCACGAAGGCAGCGGAGTGCGTGCCGGTGCTTCGGCGCTGTGCGCGCGCTCGTGCAGTGGGTGACTTCTGTTCGGCAATGTCGCACCCCGCATGACAGTGCTACCCGATGGGCGGCCCTGGGGTCCGTCCGCAGGGTCTCCACCGGGCTCGTGAAGCGTCCTCACGCGTGGCGCGGCGACCGTGGGTGGAAGCCGCTAGGAATGTGGATTCCAGCGTGAGAGAAGGCGGTATCCGGGTTTTCCGTTCGGATCCGCGCGCTGGACTCCGGATTCCCCGGATTGCCCCACTTCGAAGGCATCCCCGGATCTACGATGAGCCCCATCATGGCCACTAGGTACTCACCCACCATCCGGCGCCGCCGTCTGTCCGCCGAACTTCGCCGTGTCCGGCTCGCCGCACGCAAGACCAGCGAAGAGGCCGCCGCCGACGCCGGCCTGTCCAAGTCCACCTACTCCAACATCGAGTCGGGGGTGAAGAAACGGCCCACGGTCCCCGAGGTCGAGGCGGTCCTGGGGGCCTGCGAGGTCCCACCCGGTCGGGAGTACGACGAGATCCTCGCCCTGTGCCGCCAGTCCCTGGAACGGGGTTGGTGGACCCGCTACCGCGACGTCCTCGCGCCGCGCTTCGTCGGCTTCGAGACCGAGGCCCGCGCCATCACCACCTGGCAACCCGTCATGATTCCCGGCCTGCTCCAGGTGCCCGAGTACATGAAGGTCACCGCTCAGGCCTGCCTGGCCGGCCCTCAGGAGATCCGGAGGGCCATCGACGCCCGGATGACCCGCCAACGGATCCTGGAGGACCAGGATCCCCCCGAGCTGTGGGCGATCTTCGACGAGGGTTCGCTGCTGCGGCTGGAGGGCCACCCCGAGGCCAAGCGCGTCCAGGTCGGGCACATCCTCGACATGGCCCGGCGCCCCAACGTCACGGTGCAGATGACCCGGGCGAACCGGCTCAACCCCGGCTGCGGCGGCTCCTGCGTGGTGCTGGAGTTCCCCGACCCCATCGACCCCACGGTCGTCTTCCTGGAGACCGCGACCGACGGCATCTACCTGGAGGAACCGGACGAGGTGGCCCGCTACCAGAACCTGGTCGACCACCTGCGCCTGGTGGCACTGCGTCCGGAGGAGACCCTGGACTATCTGCGGGAGGTGCATCTGACCCCCTGAGCGCCGGTACGCGTCGGGGCGCACGGACGGAACGCCGACCGAGGCGCCCGTCACCGTCACGCGACCGGCCCCGGTCCCTCCGTGCGGGAGGACCCGGGGTTCCCGCCGCCGCTCGCCCCCGCACGACGGACGGGGGCGTCCAGCCCGAGCCGGACGCCCCCGTGACCTTCCGGGATCGGGATCGCCTGCTCAGCCGCCGAAACCGGTGAGCTTCCAGATCCAGGCGCCGATGAGGCCACCGATGATCGGGCCCACGACCGGGATCCAGGAGTAACCCCAGTCCGAGGAACCCTTGCCGGGAATGGGCAGCACCGCGTGCGCGATACGGGGACCGAGGTCACGGGCCGGGTTGATCGCGTACCCCGTGGGACCACCGATCGACAGACCGATCGCCAGCACCAGCAGACCCACCAGCAGGGGCGCCAGACCGTTGGCGAAGAGCCCCGACAGGTCGACGCCGCCCTCGGCCGTGACCGCGTCGGCGTTGGCGCCGATACCGAGGATGCCCAGCAACAGCATCGCGGTACCGATGATCTCCGTCGCCAGGTTGGCGATCGGGTTCCGCACACCGGGCGAGGTGCTGAACACGCCCAGCTTGGCCTCCGGGTCCTCGGTGTGCTTCCAGTGCGCGGAGTAGGCCAGGAACACCAGGCAGGCGCCCACGAACGCGCCCGCCACCTGGGCGGCGATGTAGCCGGGCACCAACGCCCACTCGAACTCGCCGATACTGGCCAGACCCAACGTCACGGCCGGGTTGATGTGCGCGCCACTGGTGGAGCCGACGACGTAGACGGCCATGGCGACCGCCATACCCCAGCCCATCGTCACCACGATCCAGCCACCGTTGAGGGCCTTGGATCGAGCGAGTGAGACGCCGGCGACGACACCGCCACCGAGAAGGATCAGGATCGCGGTTCCGATGAACTCTGCGAGATAGACGAGCATGGGACCTCCACCCCCGAAGGGGTAGCCGGGTCACGGGCGGTCCCTGCCGGAACAGCGGGGTCCTGGGTGGACCCGCTCCCACACGGGCATCATCGGACCCACCCGTCACGAATGGATGGGGCGGGGCACCGTTTCGGCGCCCCCGAACCGCGCCCCAGGGGTTCCGGCCTGTGCCGGTGCCCCCGGGGTGCGGTCATGAGCGGGTGCGGACGATGGGCGTCCGACCGCGCTATTTCTCGTCGTGCTCCACCCAGCCGAGGGTGCGCTGCACGGCCTTGTTCCAGTTGTGGTACTCGCGCTCGCGGACCTCCGGCTCCATCTTCGGGTTCCACTCGGCCGCCTTGTGCCAGTTGGCGCGCAGCGTCTCGATGTCGGGCCAGTAGCCCACCGCCAGACCGGCCGCGTAGGCGGCGCCCAGGCACGTGGTCTCGGCGACCATGGGGCGCACCACCTCGGCGTCCAACACGTCGGACAGGATCTGCATGAGCAGGTTGTCCGCGGTCATGCCGCCGTCCACCTTCAGGGTGGTCAGGTCGATCTTGGAGTCGGCGTTCATGGCGTCGACCACCTCGCGGGTCTGCCAGGCCGAGGCCTCCAGCACCGCGCGGGCGATGTGGCCCTTGTTCACGTAGCCTGTGAGACCGGCGATGACGCCGCGGGCGTCGCTGCGCCAGTGCGGGGCGAACAGGCCGGAGAAGGCCGGGACGATGTAGCAGCCGCCGTTGTCGTCCTCCGTGCGGGCCAGCGTCTCGATCTCCGGGGCAGTGGAGATGATGCCGAGGTTGTCGCGCAGCCACTGCACCAGGGCACCGGTGACCGCGATGGAGCCCTCCAGGGCGTACACCGCCGGAGCGTCACCGATCTTGTAGCCCAGGGTGGTGAGCAGACCGTTCTGCGAGGTGATGGGTTCGGTACCGGTGTTCATGACCAGGAACGAGCCGGTGCCATAGGTGCCCTTGACGTCACCCGGGTCGAAACAGGTCTGGCCGAACAGTGCGGCGTGCTGGTCGCCCAGCGACGAGGCCACCGGGGTGCCGGCCAGGTAGCCCTTGGACACGCCGTAGACCTCCGACGAGGAGCGGATCTCCGGTAGCAGACTCTCCGGGATCCCCATGGCCTCCAGGATCTCCTCGTCCCAGTCGAGGGTCTGGAGGTTCATGAGCATGGTGCGGCTGGCGTTGGTGACGTCGGTGACGTGCCGGCCGGTCATCTTCCAGATCAGCCAGGTGTCCATCGTGCCGAACAGCAACTCGCCGCGCTCGGCGCGCTCGCGCAGGCCGTCGACGTTGTCGAGCAGCCAACGGATCTTGGGCCCGGAGAAGTAGGTGGCCAGTGGCAGTCCGCACTTGGAGCGGAACCGGTCCTGGCCCTTCTCCGCGCCGAGCGCGTGCACGAGCGCGTCCGTGCGGGTGTCCTGCCAGACGATCGCGTTGTGGACCGGCTCACCGGTCTTCTTGTCCCACAACAGGGTCGTCTCACGCTGGTTCGTGATGCCGATCGCGGCGATCTGGTCCGGCGTGATGTCGCTCTTCTGCAGGGACTTCTGCACCACCGCCTCGACGTTGGTCCAGATCTCCAGGGCGTCGTGTTCCACCCAGCCCGGCTTCGGGAAGATCTGGCGGTGTTCGCGTTGGTCGACCGAGACGATACGCCCGTCCCGGTCGAAGAGAATGCAGCGGCTCGACGTGGTGCCCTGGTCGATCGCGGCGACGTACTGCTGACTCATCGGTCTCGCCTTCAGTGGACGTGTCTGGGGACGGGGAGTCGGATGGTGCGATGGGGCGGTGGTCACCGCACGATGTACGACATTGACGTATGATTAGGCGTCAGTTTCGACCGTCTTTCCTTTCCGTGTCAAGGCCGAGTGACGCAATCGTGTCGCGTGGATCACACGCTCTTGACCCACCATCTCAGGGGAACGCGAAGACACGAAGAGCACCACTCCGGAAATGTCCGAGTGGTGCTCGTGGGAGGTCGAGGGAGGCCCCTCGTTCTTCAGTAGGGAGTGACGCCCAGCTCGCGGGAGATGGCGCGCGCGGCGTCGCGCACGTAGGAGACCTGCTCCATGTCGGGCCTGCCGGAGTCGTCGCGCAGACGCTCCACCGCGCCCCGTACGCCGATCGCGCCCACGGTCACGCCCCGCCGGTCGCGGATGGGCGCGGCGATGGACACCTCGCCGTCGACGAGTTCCTCGGCCTCCCAGCCCCAGCCCTGCTCACGGATCTCGTCGAGCCGACCCTCCAGGGTCGCCATGGAGGCGACCGTGTGCCGCGTGAACGTGGTGAGCCGGACGGGCGCGTCGGTCTCCACCGACGTCACCTCCTCGGGCACGACCAGGGGGTCGAAGGCCATCAGGACCTTGCCCAGGGCCGTGGCGTGCAGAGGTAGCAGGGCGCCCACGTCCAGGGTCTGACGAGTGGAGTCGGGGCGGAACACGTGGTGCACCACCAGGACCTGGTGCTTGTGCGGCGTACCGATGCGCACGCTCTCCCCGCTGCGCGAGGCCAGTGTGTCGGCCCAGTTCAGCGCCCGGGTGCGCAGCTCGTTGCCGTCCAGGTAGCGGGTGCCCAGGCTGAGCATGCCTCCGCCGAGGCGGTATCGGCCGGATTCGGGGTCCTGTTCGACGAACCCCACGTGCTGGAGGGTGCGCAGGATGCCCAGGGCCGTGCCCTTGGGCAGCTCCAGGGAGCGGGAGATCTCCGCCAGGCTCAGTCCCCGGGCGCCACTGGCCAGGAGCCGCAGGATCGCGGCGGCGCGTTCGATGGACTGGATTCTTCCCGGCATTGCGGTGCTACCACTCTCTAGTACGACAATGTCATACGCACGATGCTACTACGCGATGTGATGCGCGACACCTTCCGGATTCGGCCCGCCGGTGTGGTCGGCCAAGTGTACCGACGCGTCACCGCTCTGACCTGCGATCGGTCGGAGCCCCTCGACGGCCCGCGCGAGCGCCGTCGCGGCCTCCTCCACGTCACCGTCGGTGATCTCCAGGCTCATCACCATGCGGATCCGGTCGCCACCGCCCAGCGCGCGCACCCCCTGGGCCGCGAACGCCTCCAGGTAACGGTCGGCCTCGCCTTCGGGCGTGGTCACCAGCACCATGTTGGTCCGCGCCACCGCGTTCAACCCCGGCAGTGCGTCCACCCGTGCGGCGAGTCGGGTCGCCCGCGCGTGGTCCTCCGCCAGGCGTGCGCGGTGGTGGCGCAGCGCGTACAGGGCGCCCGCGGCGATGACGCCCGCCTGACGCATGCCACCGCCCAGGAGCTTGCGGCCCCGCCGTGCCCGCCGGATCGTGTCCGCGTCACCGGCCACGGCCGAACCCACGGGTGCGCCGAGGCCCTTGGAGAAGCAGACCGACACCGTGTCGAAGCCCTCGGCGACCCCGGCAGGCTCCACCCCCAGGTGGACGGCGGCGTTCCAGAGTCGTGCGCCGTCCAGGTGCGCCTTCAGGCCGTGGGCGTGGGCGAAGTCCGTCACCCGCCGCTGTTCGTCGAGCGGTACGACCCGCCCGGAGAAGGTGTTCTCCAGCCACAGCAGGGCGGGATCCGCCCGGTGCACGTTGCCCAACCCGGCGATCCATCGCTCCAGGAGCTCCGCCGGGGGGAAGGGGTCACCCGAGTACAGCCGCGGCAGTACCCGCGAGAGTACGACGGCGGCACCCTGTTCGTCCCCGATGAGGTGGTGGTTCTCGTGCGCCCACACCTCCTCGCCGCTGCGCGAGGACACCCAGAGCCCCAGCTGGTTGGCCATGTGGCCCGAGGTCACGTAGAGGGCGGACTCCTTGCCGAGCAGGGCCGCGGTCTCCTCTTCCAGCTCCCGCACGGTGGGGTCCTCGCCCCACACGTCGTCGCCGACCTCCGCGTCGGCCATCGCCCGGCGCATCTCCTTCGTGGGGCGGGTGAAGGTGTCCGAGCGCAGGTCGATCATGAGGGTCCCCCGGGTGGCTGAGGTGGGTGTGGGCTCGACGATACTGCGCACCCGTCGCGCGCGCCGTCCCCGGGAGTGTGGATCAGCCCTCATCCGCCAGGGTCAGCGAGGCGTCGTCGTGCAGGGCGTAACGGCGGTACCAGGCGTCCAGGAATCTGGGGGAGTGCCCCTCCAGCCGGCCCAGGATCTCCCGCGCGAACTCCACCGGGGCCGTCGGGGCCGCGGTGATCAGATCGCCGTCGGTGACCGCCAGTCGGGCCCGGTAACGGTGGGCGCCCGCGTAACCGGTGATCGCCAGGTCCTCGCGGGAGACCCCCGTGTGGTCGCGGTAGTCCAGCAGGCCCTCCCGGGCCAGGCCCACCGTGGCCGAACCGATCGCCCCGACGGGGACCCCCGCGTCCAGGAAGATGCCGGCGGCCGAGACCAGCGGGGCCATCACCTCGGGTGCCCAGTCCCACTCCGCCGACCCCGGTAGCACCAACATCGCGCTCGCCGACGGTTTGAGCTGCGGCAACGTGATGTCGGGGAGGATGGTGAGCCCGCCCGCGGTGGTGATCGGGGCTCCGGTGAGTCCCACGGTGACGACGTCGCGGCCCCCGTACCCGTGCGGGCCCGGCCCTGAGCGCACGTGTGCGACCGCGTGACCGTAGTGCCAGTCGGCCATCCGGTCGTACACGGCGAGGTGGAGGGAGGTGGGGAGCTCTGCGTTCATGGCATGAGGTTGGGGTCTTGGGCGGTGGGGTGTCAATTTTCGGAAACCGGGGTTTCGGGGTTCACCGTTCCCGTCTTCGGTTTTATTCGTGGGTGCCGTGAAAATACCGGTCTGGTGGTTCGGAGGGGGCGTGTGCCGCGCCACCTGCGGAGCGTGCGTCTCACGAGACCCGTCCACCCTGGCCCGGCCGAGGAGCGTCGCGTCGGCGGCGGCCCGGAACGGCATGGCGACGGCCGCGCCGACCTCACCGCGCGGTGGGTGCCGGTGTGGCCGTCGAGGAGGGCGGCGCGCCCGGGGCCGAGGGAGGGTCGTTGCGTGTCGCGGTCCGGGGAGCGCCGACACGCGGCGTTTCGGACCTTGTCGCACCGTCGTTTTCGGCTGTGTCGGTGCCCGGATCGACGCCGTCGACGCGGTGGGTGCCCGCGCTCGGAGGGCTCCCCCGCCGCTCCGATCGGACCCGGAGGAAGGCCCGGAGGCGATCCAACCAATGTGCTCTGTTTCGAGGTGATTTCACCTGATTTGGGTGCTGTGACCTGCGTCTCCATCACAGAAGCTCACTGAGGTGTTCACAGGACCTCACAAATGGTATTACCATTCTCGAAGCCTGATCCAAGACCAGGTCACGGCGGTGCCCGGTGCCCGCCACGTCCCACCCCGCCCACTGGAAGGCTCCGTCGTGGAGAACTTCGCACCCGTCTACGGCACGGGTCCCCTCCTCGGGATCGCGGCGGGCGCCATCGCGCTCCTGCTGTTCCTGATCATCCGCCTCAAGGTGCACGCGTTCATCGCGCTCGTGCTCGTCAGCGTGATCACCGCCCTGGCCGCGGGGATCCCCGTCGACGCGGTGGTCCCCACGCTGTTGGACGGCTTCGGCGGCACCCTCGCCAACGTCGCCCTCCTGGTCGGCCTCGGCGTGATGATCGGTCGCATGGTCGAGATCACCGGTGGTGCCGCCGTGCTCGCCGGCGCGCTCATCAAGCTGTTCGGCGAGAAGCGTGCCCCGATGGCGTTGGGCGTGGCGTCCCTGCTGTTCGGCTTCCCGATCTTCTTCGACGTCGGTCTCATCGTCATGTTGCCGATCGTCTTCAGCGTCGCCCGCCGCGTGGGCGGTTCCGTGCTGCTCTACGCCCTGCCCACCGCGGGCGCCTTCGCGGTGATGCACGCGTTCGTGCCGCCGCATCCCGGTCCGGTCACCGCAGCGGTCGAGATCGGCGCCGACATGGGCCTCACCCTGCTCATCGGCACGCTGTTGGCCATCCCCACCTGGTACCTGGCCAGCTACCTGTTCGGTCTGTGGGCGGGCAAGCGCTGGGAGATCCCCGTCCCGGACGACATCATGTCCAACGGTGACGTCAAGCACGAGAACCCGCCGCACCTGGCGACGGTCATCAGCGTCCTCCTCCTGCCGATGCTGCTCATCTTCGCCAACACCGGCATCACCACGGCCATCGCCACGGGCGCGGTGCCCGAGGACGCCGTGTGGGTGCAGACCATGCGCCTGGTCGGCGAGACCCCCATCGCCCTGCTCATCACCGTGATCTACGCGATGATCGTGCTCAGCAACGGTCGCTTCACCCGCCAGCGGGTGGAGGAGATCGTCGGCGGCGCGCTCGGACCCGTCTGCGGCATCATCCTCATCACCGGCGCCGGTGGCATGTTCGGCGGCGTCCTGCGCACCAGCGGCATCGGCGACGCCCTCGCCGGCAGCCTGGAGTCCACGGGGATGCCGGTCATCGTGGCGGCCTTCATCATCGCCCTGGCCCTGCGCGTGGCGCAGGGGTCGGCCACCGTCGCCATCACCACGGCCGCGGGTCTCATCGCTCCGGCGGTCCAGGCCACCTCGGGTCTGACCTCCATCGACCTGGCCCTGATCGTGATCGCCATCGCCTCCGGCGCCACCGCGTTGTCGCACGTCAACGACTCCGGGTTCTGGCTGGTCGGCCGGTTCCTGGGGATGGACGTCAAGACCACGCTCAAGACCTGGACCGTGATGGAGACGCTCATCGGCTTCATCGGCTTCGGGTTCGCGTTCGGCCTCTCGCTGGTCCTGTAGGGGAGCGGGGCGTGGTCACCGAGCGACCCGGGAAGGGTTCACCGCCGCGAGGGACGGGTGTTCTTCAGTGCGTCGGCGACCTCGGTGACGATGGCCCGCATCGCCGCCTCGGCCACGTCCGGCAGCCCGTCCCGGATGGCCTGCGCCACCGCCATGTGCAGGCGCAGCGCCTCCGGGCGCGGCTGTTGCGGCATCAGGTCGTAGGAGGTGCGGCCGACCAGGACCTCGGTCACCACCTCCGCCAGCCCGGACAGCATCTCGTTGCCGGACAGCTCCAGGATGCGTCGGTGGAAGGTGACGTCCAGCTCCATGAAGGTGTCGAGTTCGCCCGCCTGGCCGGTCCGGATCATCTGCTCGGCCAGCACCACGAGCCGGGCCCGCTCGTCGGAGGGGCCCCGTTCCGCCGCCAGGGCGGCGGCGCCCGGCTCCACTGCGGCGCGCAGTTCGTTCAGGGAGCGCAGTTGTTCCATGCGTCCGTCCCCGGCCAGGCGCCAGCGGATCAGCTGCGGGTCGAAGACGCTCCAGTCGCTCTGGGGCCGCACCCGGATCCCGGTACGGGGGCGGCTGACCACCAACGCCATGGACTCCAGGACCCGCACCGCCTCGCGGGCGACCGTCCGGGAGACACCGAAGTCCCGTTCCAGGCCGCTCAGGGTGAAGGTGTGACCGCTCGCGTACTCACCCGCGGCGATCGCGGGGCCGAGCACCGCCAGCACCCGGTTGTGCAGTGTGCGGTGCGTCGTGCCCATCGGCGGTTCCCTCGAACTTCCCGGATCAGCTGCAGCGGCCGCGACGGGCCGGGGTCAGGCTGAAGCCTAACCGGAATGATTGATACCACTATTGATGGCGACGCCGCGGGGCGGGCCACGAGCAGGAGAGACCATGCACTTTGTCTTCATGGGTGTGGCGGGCAGTGGCAAGACGAGCGTGGCCGAACGGGTCGCGCACCGTCGGGGGCTGCCCTTCGCCGAGGCGGACGCGTTCCACCCCGAGGCCAACATCAGCAAGATGGCCTCGGGGATGCCCCTGACCGACGAGGACCGCTGGCCGTGGCTGCGGGAGCTGGCGGGGTGGATCGGTGAGCACGAGGCCCGGGGCGCGTCCACGGTGATGGCCTGCTCGGCGCTCAAGCGCGACTATCGCGACGTCCTGCGGACCGGGGCCCCGGGCGTGCACTTCCTCCACATGCACGGCCCGTCCGAGGTCATCTCACAGCGGATCGACGCCCGCGAGGACCACTTCATGCCGCCCGCGCTGCTGAGATCGCAGCTGGAGACCCTGCAGCGGCTCGACGCGGACGAGCCGGGGCGCGAGCTCGACGTGCGCGGTGACCTGGACCTGCTCACCGCCGAGGCCCTGGAGTACGTGGGGGAGCGGCTGCGGTCCGCGGAGGTCTGAGCCGGGGTGGTGCGGCGCCCTGCTCCGCCGCGTCCTCTGTCCCGCGGGCGACCGTGCCCGGGGTTCGCACCCGGTCCCACCACGCGGATCATCGGCCCTCCGTCACACGACGAGCACGGTCCGTTGTGTGGGCTTGCTCCACTTGTGCAGTCGGGCGCGGCACGCGACCCTGTTCGTCATGCAAGACTCCCGATCGTCCCCCACCCTCACGGTGTCCCGTCCCTTCAGCGTGCTCCCCACGCCCCGACAGAGCCTGCTGGCCCAGCGTCACCCCGGAGTGCGGCCCCCGCAGGACGTGCGCCAGACCTGCGTCCTGATGTTCGTCTCCGCGATCCTGTTCGGTGGGCTGGCGTACCTGTCCTGGACCATGCTGTCCGAGGGCGCGCCCTCGGTGGTGGTGTCCGACCTGTGGCTGCTGCTCGTGGTGGCGTCCCTGGTCGCCCTCGGCCTGGCCGGGTTGGCGATGCCCGTCCGGCGCGCCGGATACGTGCTCTGGCGCGCCTCCCAGTTCGGCTCCCTGGTCGCCTTCGGCACCGCGTTGTTCGCGCTGTTCCTGGCGGCCAGGCTCGCCGACACCCCGCTGCTGCTCGCGGGGGTGGTCGTGGCGCTCTTCGCGATCATCGTCAACATCGCGCTGTGGAGCACCAACGTGCGTCGCTGGTGCGACCGGTAGCTCCGGCGCCTCGGGAGCGGCCCACGAGGGCCCGCACGGCCTCCCCGGTTCGTGCGACCCACCCGCGGCCGGCGGTTCCCCGCCGACCGTCGCGGCGTCCCCCACGCCCCCGCTCCCCGTCACCCGTCTCTCCGACTCCCTGATACGGCGAGGGCCCGGTGGTCTCCCACCGGGCCCTTCCTCGTGTGCGATCAGTCCTCGTCCTCACCATCGGCCAGGACGTGCAGTCTGGCCAGGTGCTCTCCGTCGTCCTCGCCGTGACGGGTGACGTAGGCCTCGCGGGCCTCGTCGGCGACGTCACCGATCTCGTCGTCGAACCCGTAGTCGATCAGGTCGTCCAGCAGGTCGAGCACGCGGTGCAGGGGATCGCCGTCGTCGGGGTCCTCCTCGGACTCGTGCGGAACGTGGGCGGTGACCCGAGACAGCACGAGGGCTCGTGCCTCCTCGACCGCGCTCTCCGCTCCGGCGGCACCGCTCAGGCGGATGCGGGTGATGGGGTCCTCGTCGGCGATCAGCATCAGCTGTTCGGCGAGCCAGGCGCTGTCCTGACCTTCGAGGAACGCGGTGAGGGCCGCGTCGTCCAGGGGAGTGTCCATTCGCAGATCATAGGACGGTCACCGGGCCGTCCGGTCCGTCGGCTCCGGGTGGGGCCCGCGCCGACCCCGTCACCCCGGGTGATCTGAAATCGGACGAAAAGCCTCATTGTGTCGAGAAAGTTAATTCATCCCATGACGGGATGCCGCGCTGAATTCGTGTCAACATGCGCACTCAGCGTCACCGAATTCGGCTTTTCGTTGCCCCCCGAAAGAACCCGAACAGTTGAACACCTGTGTGCCAAAACCCGAGCTATGGATCACGGCACAGATCTGAAACGGTTGTATTAATACCCAGCCGTCTATCTTCCCAGGGGGTCACGGGCCGGTTTAGGGTCCACATCATCGTTCTGGGCCTCAACCCCACGTCCCCCTGAGGTGGACCACATGTTCACGAAGTCTTCCCGAAAGCCGCTCGGCCTGGTGGCCGTCGCGGCGTCGCTCACCCTGGTGGCGACAGCCTGTGCGGAGAGTGACCGCGACTCCGCCGACGGCGACCAGCCTTTCGTCTTCGGATCCGCAGGTGACATCACCTCGCTGGACCCTTTCCTCACCAACGACGGTGAGACCTTCCGGTACAGCCGACAGGTCTTCGAAACCCTCCTGGACCACGAATCCGGTGGTTCGGAAATCGTCGGTGGCCTCGCCGAGACCTGGGAGCAGTCCGAGGACGGAACCGTCTGGACCTTCGATCTCCGCGAGGGCGTGACCTTCCACGACGGCGACGAACTCGACGCCGAGGCCGTCTGCGCCAATTTCGACCGCTGGTACAACATGACCGGCGCGTACCAGAGCTCCAACCTCTCGTACTACTGGCAGTCGATCTTCGGTGGGTTCGCCGAGCCGGACGAGGACTTCAGCACGGGGGAGTCGCGTTTCGTCTCCTGTGACGCCGAGGACGAGCTCACCGCCGTCATCGAGATCTCCGAGTACTCCTCGATCTTCCCCGGCGGGTTCAGCCTCGCGGCCTTCGGCATCATGAGCCCCACCACCCTGGAGGCCATCTCCGACGAAGAGGTCACCGGCGAGGAGGGCAACCTCACCCTCCCCGAGTACGCCCAGGTCGCCGGCTCCCTCGCCGGCACCGGTCCGTTCACCGCCGAGGAGTGGAACCAGGACCAGGCGGAGGTCACCCTCCGGCGCAACGACGACTACTGGGGCGACCCGGCGGGCTTCGAGACCATGATCCTGCGGGCCATCCCCGACGAGACCGCCCGCCGTCAGGCGCTGGAGGCCGGTGACATCCACGGGTACGACCTGGTCGCCCCGGCCGACGTGGCCCCGCTGGAGGACGCCGGTTTCCAGGTGCCCACCCGTGACGTGTTCAACGTCCTGTACCTGGCCTACCAGCAGGAGAGCCACGAGGCGCTCGGCGAGATGGAGGTCCGTGAGGCCCTCTCCCACGCCGTGAACCGCCAGCGCATCGTCGACACCATCCTCCCCGAGGGCGGCGAGGTCGCCACGCAGTTCCACCCGAACACCCTCGACGGGTGGTCCTCGGACGTGCGGACCTTCGACTACGACCCGGAGCTGGCCCGCGAGATGCTCGCCGACGCCGGTTACGAGGACGGCTTCGACGTCGAGTTCTGCTACCCGACCGAGGTCACCCGCCCGTACATGCCCGCTCCCAAGGACATCTTCGACGTCATCACCGAGGACCTCCAGGAGGTCGGCGTGACCGTCGAGGCGACCCCGTACGAGTGGTCCGTGTACTCCGGCCAGGTCGACAGCGGCAACTGCCCGATGTACCTGCTCGGGTGGACCGGCGACTACAACGACGCCTACAACTTCATCGGTACCTGGTTCTCCACGCACAACGACGCCTGGGGCCTGGACGACGACGAGCTCTTCGACCGGATGAACGAGGTGAGCACCAACCCGGACGAGGAGGAGCGCGTCGCGGGCTACGAGGAGCTCAACGAGCTGGTCATGGACGCCCTTCCGGGTCTGCCCATCTCCAGCTCCCCGCCCTCCATCGCGTTCGCCCCGGACGTCGAGCCGCCGAACGTCAGCCCGCTGACGCAGGAGATGTTCTCCGAGGCGTCCTGGAAGTAGGACCTCCCCACCTCGACCCGAGGTGATGGGTCGCACGGGCCCGATCGTCGACGACGGTCGGGCCCGGAACCACGGGGGTTCCTCGACGGAACCCCCGTGCCGTGGGCCCCGTTCGCGCGGGGCCCACACGTGGGCCTCCCCACGGCGGTGTTCCCCCGTCGCCGCACCTCCCCTGGGGCGCCCCACTCCACCCGATCATCCCGCCACACCCCGGCGGGGACGCTTCGCGTCCAACGTTCTCACCACTGGCGAAAGGCGGCGAAGGTGCTGCGATTCATCGTCAGGCGACTCCTTCAGCTCATCCCGACCCTGGGTGGCCTGTCGATTCTGTTGTTCGTCTGGCTGCAACGGTTGCCGGGCGGGCCGGAGTACGCCCTCCTCCCCGACGACGCGACCGCCGAACAGCGCGCGATGCTGCGCCGGTCGCTCGGCCTGGACGAACCGGTCATGGTTCAGTACCTGGCCTTCCTGCGACGTATCGTCCAGGGCGACCTCGGCACCTCCCTCCAGACCGGACGTCCGGTCCTGGACGAGTTCTTCCTGAGGTTCCCCGCCACGTTCGAGCTGGCCGTGACCGCGATGCTCATCGCCGTCACCATCGGTCTGCCGCTCGGCTACCTGGCCGCGCGTCGGCGCGGCACCGCCCTGGACTTCGCCGCCGTCGGCGGCTCGCTCCTGGGTATCTGCACCCCGGTCTTCTTCCTCGCGTTCATCCTCAAGGTGGTCTTCGCCGAGCGCCTGGGCCTGTTCCCGTCCGCCTTCCGGCTCTCGCCCGGGATCAGCCGCACCGACATCACCGGGTTCGTCGTCCTGGACGGCATGATGACCCGTGAATGGGACGTGGTCTGGGACGCGGTCGCGCACCTGGCACTGCCGGGTCTGGCGCTGGCGTCCATCCCGCTGGCCGTGATCACCCGTATGACACGCGCGAGCGTTCTGGAGGTCATGGGCGAGGACTACGTGCGCACCGCCAACGCCAAGGGCCTGCACCGCGGCACGGTCCGCACCCGCCACGTGCTGCGCAACGCCCTGCTGCCGGTGGTCACGGCCGTCGGTCTGCTCGCGGGCAGCCTCTTCGCCGGTGCGGTCCTCACCGAGAGCGTGTTCGCCTTCCCGGGTATCGGCTCGTTCGTCTACATCGCCACGCAGGAACGCGACTACCCGGTCCTCACCGGGTTCATCCTGCTCATCGCCACCATGTACGTGCTCATCAACCTCCTGGTCGACATCTCGTACAGCCTCCTCGACCCGAGAGTGCGGGCCCAGTGATGCCTACGACACCGAGCTCCCAGAACCCCTCCGAGAGCCCCGAGACGCAGGGCGCCGAGGACACGATGACCGAAGAGAAAGTGCCCTTCCACAAGCGCAAGGCCGCCAAGGTCGACCGGCTCGCCGAACTCATGGGCGACCGGAGCGACGGCGGCCACGGCGCCGGGATCTGGCGTGAGGCCTTCGCCCGGATGCGGCGCAGCCCCATGGCGATCACCGGCGCGATCATCGTCGCCGTGTTCCTGCTGGTGGCGCTGTTCTCTCCGCTCATCGCGCCCTACAGCCCCACGTCCCAGGCCTGGGGCAGCGAGGTCTTCCCCAACCGCAACGAGTTCGTCGGCCCGCGCGCCGAGAACTGGTTGGGCCTGGACCACCTCGGCCGCGACATGTTCTCCCGGATGGTGATCGGCGCCCGCCAGACCCTCATGGTCGGTGTGGTCGCCACCCTCGTCGGCTTCCTGTTCGGCGCGCTGCTGGGCGGCGTCGCCGGTGCCTGCTCGGTCCTGGGCGGCCGTTGGGGACGTCAGGTGGACAACGCCATCATGCGCGTCATCGACATGATGCTGGCGCTGCCCGCGCTGCTGCTCGCCGTCACGGTCGCCGCGCTCATCGGCCCCAGCCTGACCACCGTCATGATCGCGGTGGGCGTCGCGCAGATCCCGATCTTCGCCCGCCTGTTGCGCGGTGCCATGATCTCCCAGGGCAACCGCGAATACGTGCTCGCGGCCCAGGCGATGGGGGTGCGCAACCACAAGATCGCGCTGACGCACATCCTGCCCAACTCCATGGGCCCGGTGATCGTGCAGTCCACGCTCACCCTGGCGACCGCCATCATCGACGCGGCCGCGCTGTCCTACCTGGGGCTGGGCAACCCCAACGCGAACTTCCCGGAGTGGGGCACGATGCTCTCCGAGGCCCAGCGGTTCCTGTCCAGCGCCCCGTCCCTGGCCGTCTACCCGGCCCTGGGCATCATCATCACCGCGCTCGGTTTCACCCTGCTGGGTGAGTCCCTGCGCGAGGCGCTCGACCCGAAGTTGAGGAAGTGACCATGAGTTCCAGCACGCCGCTGTTGGCGGTGGACGATCTGTCGGTGGTGTTCCACCGGCGCGGGTCCGGTGAGACGCGCGCCGTCGACGGGGTCTCCTTCAGTCTGGAGGAGGGTCGCGTCACGGGCCTGGTCGGCGAGTCCGGTTGCGGTAAGAGCGTCACCTCCCTGGCCCTGATGGGGCTGCTGCCCGACCGTGGGGTCAAGGTCGGGGGCAGCGCCGTCATGCGGCTGCCGGACGGTGAGGCGGACCTGCTCCGCATCTCCCAGCGCCGCATGCGCGACCTGCGCGGGTCCCAACTGGCGATGATCTTCCAGGACCCGCTCAGCTCGCTCAACCCGGTGGTCCCCATCGGGCTGCAGGTCACCGAGATCCTCAAGCGTCACCGGGGGTTGCGCGGCAACGCGGCCCGCAAGGAGGCGGCCGACCTGCTGTACCGGGTCGGTATCCCCGACCCCACGCGACGGCTCAACGAGTACCCGCACCAGCTCTCCGGCGGTATGCGCCAGCGTGCGCTCATCGCCATGGCGGTGGCCTGCCGTCCCCGTCTGATGATCGCCGACGAGCCCACCACCGCCCTGGACGTCACCATCCAGGCGCAGATCCTGGAGCTGCTCAAGGACCTGGTCACCGAGGAGGGCACCGCCCTGCTCATGATCACCCACGACCTCGGCGTCGTGGCCGGTCTGTGCGACGACATCAACGTCCTGTACGCCGGTCGGGCCGTGGAGACCGCGCCGCGGCGACCGCTGTTCGCCGACCCGACCCACCCCTACACGGTGGGGCTGCTCGGCTCCATCCCCAGACTCGACGCTCCCCGCGGCGAATCGCTCACGCCGGTGCGCGGGTCGGTCAACGACAACATCGCCTGGACGGACGGGTGCGCCTTCGCGCCCCGGTGCGACCACTACACGATGGACTGCCTCCAGGGGCCGCCCCCGCTCGTGGAGGTCGGCGACGGGAACGGCGGGGGGCACGTGCACCGGTGCGTGAACCCCATCGGCCACGCGGACGTGGTGGACCGGGAGGTCCTGGAGAGTCCGGCCGTGGTCGGCGACGACGAGGAGGAGCGGGGATGAGCCTGCTGGAGATCAAGGACCTCAAGGTCCACTTCCCGATCAAGAGCGGCGTCATCATCGACCGCACGATCGGGCACGTCCAGGCCGTCGACGGTGTGTCGCTGAGCGTTGAGAAGGGCCAGACCTACGGTCTGGTCGGCGAGTCCGGATGCGGCAAGACCACCCTGGGCCGGGCCGTCCTGCGCCTGAACACGATCACCGAGGGCGAGGTGTGGTTCGGCGGTCGCGACCTGGCCGGACTCGACGCCGAGTCCATGCGCCGCGAACGCGCCAACCTCCAGATGGTCTTCCAGGACCCGCTGGGCAGCCTCAACCCGAGGCAGAACGTCGGCGCCATCCTCATGGAGGGGCTCGAGACCCACGGGATCGGCGGCCCCGAGGAGTTCCCCGAGGGCACCTCCGCCAAGGAACGACGCCGTCTGGTCGAGAAGGACCGTCAGACCCGGGTCGTGGACGCCCTGGAGCGGGTGGGCCTGTCCGCCAAGGCGCTGAAGCGCTACCCGCACGAGTTCTCCGGCGGACAGCGCCAGCGCATCGGTATCGCGCGGGCGCTGGTCCTCCAGCCGGACCTCATCATCTGCGACGAGCCCGTCTCGGCGCTCGACGTGTCCATCCAGGCGCAGGTGCTCAACCTCCTGGAGGAGCTCCAGGAGGAGATGGGCCTGACCTACCTGGTGATCGCGCACGACCTCGCGGTGGTGCGCCACGTCAGCGACGTCGTGGGCGTCATGTACCTGGGGTCGCTCGTGGAGGAGGCCACCAGTGACGAGCTGTACGAGACCCCGGTACACCCCTACACGCGCTCCCTGATGTCGGCGGTGCCGGTCCCCGACCCCACCGTCGAGGACACCCGGGAGCGCATCCTGCTCGCCGGCGACCTGCCCTCGCCCGCCGACCCGCCGACGGGCTGCCGGTTCCACACGCGTTGCCCCTGGCGGCAGGAGACGCTCTGCGACACCGAGCGCCCCGAACTGCGCCCGTTGAAGAGCGGGACCCACCGGGTGGCCTGCCACTACGCGGAGCAGATCCTGTCCGGTGAGATCCAGCCCAGCGAGGAGCGGGCGGAGCGGATCGTGCACGGCGGGGGCTGATCCGATCGCGCACGCCGGACGGCGCGGGTGCCCCGACCGGGGCTCCCGCGCCGTCGTCGTCCGGCCGCGCGGGCCGGATCCGTGGCCCGGGTGCGCCGGCCGGAGGCCCGCCGGGCCGCATCGCCGGGGCGGTGGCGGCGCCGGTCCGCCTCGCCTGCGGGTACGGTCCGCCCGGGTCCGAACCCGTGCCCGGACCGGGCGCGTATGACAGGTGTCATCGCCGTGGCGCGGCGAACCTCATGGCGCACGACTGACAGCGGTGACTGCACGGTGAGTCCCCTCTTTGTCAGGCTGGGGGCATGCCTTCCACCGACCCCGGGGCGACCCCCGTCACCTCCGTAC